>JAFAVP010000056.1 GCA_019242395.1 Alphaproteobacteria bacterium
GAGCACCATCCCCTCTGGCAGAATGTGCCAGCGTCGGGCCGATGGTGTTTTGTCGCCGCTCACGATGCTGATGAGGCTCGCCGGATTGCAGCCAAGAAGCTGACAACGAGGCCATTTAAGAGCCCATGGCTGGATCCTAGCGTTACCGAAATATCGTTGACACGGAATGAGGGCGCTATGCCCTCGCATGGCTGGGTCGGCGACATCGCGGGAAAGTGGAGCGCGTAGTGCGTGACGTCGGCAGGCCATTCAGAAATCCAAGACAGCGTAGTGAGGGCAGCTAGAACCGCGTGAAGGCGTGACACGCCCTTTAAGAAACCGCCGCAGGGCGTCTTTCTTTCTCATTCACATCGTCCAGGATGCGCTCGATGGCCGGGTCGTCGAGCCGCAGGCGAGCGGTGATGATGTCCTCGATTTCGACGGTGTTTGCCTTCTTCATCAATTGAGGCGTAACGATGGGCAGGCGGGTAGGCAAGGGTGCGCGCAATCTAATCGCTCTCGCTCAGTCGAACACCCGGCCCGCCACCATTTGGGTCAATGAATACGACGCCCGCCTGTTCGAGGGCACGGCGCAGGGCCTCCAGATCGGCCTGGCTGAGCGGAGCGCCGGCGGCCTCGAATTCCTCGACGATAACACGCGGAACGACGGCAAGGCCCGCGAGTCGCACCACGGAAAGATCGAGCAATGCTCGTGCTGCGCGGCATTGGGCGGGCGTTATCGGCGGGGCAGCGATGGAAGCCATGATTTAATGCTGCACTACGAGCGAGCGGATTGGCGTTTGCGCCCCTTTGCAATTCCCATTGCCTTGTCAGTGTCAGCACGCGCTTGGGAGAGATCAGCCTCCCGTTTGACTAGGGCGCGGCGCAGGTCGCTGACGTCCATGACCATCTGTTGGAATTGTTCGCGCATCTTCTGAATTTCTTCGGGGACATCAAATCTCGGTTGGAACGACGCTTCAAGCCGAGCAATCACCTCGGCGTTCATTGATCGCCCATTCGCCTTCGCTTCCGCTCGGACTCTGTCTCGCATGCCATCGGGAAGGCGAAGGTTCATTTGTTCGTCAGTGCGTGCCATTCTCAGATGATATATTACCGTGCTATTGACAGCAATGTCGCACCGTGGGATAGGAGCACCGTAATAGCATATGAGGTGCCGCTGTGGCCCGCAAAGACCCCCAAATTCAGGTTCGACTTCCCGTCGATGTTAGAGACTGGATCGCACTTCAGTCGAAGCGCAATGCGTGCTCCCAATCCAGCGAGATCGTTCGCAGCATTCGCGAGCGCATGGATCGGGACGCAGCGGTACGTCGCAGTCTCGCATCCGCGTCATGAGGTTCCACGTCGAGCCTCGTGACGTGCCCCGCGAGCTCGCGGCTCGGCGTATTGGCTTAACCCTACCCCGGTTTGATGCTGTACTTGCCGACCTCGTTGATCGAGGCTTCCCGCCCGCAGATGCAACGACCGGCAACTTTGATCTCGACGCCATCGATGAATGGCGCAAGCGCCGGCACCCTGACCTGTTCAAGCAGCAGCTTGTTGCCACCTCACCAGCTCCAGCGCACTCTACCGCCTTAGTGCGGGATAGGCTGCGGAGCGCACCATGGGCTGGTTCAAGGTGAGATATTACACGGTCAAGAACGGGCGCGGTTATTGGCAGGCTACGCCAGAGATGAAGGCCGCCGGTTTCCCGGCGAGCGTCCCTTGTGGCAAGGATGGTCCACGCGCGAGAGAGATAGCGGGTCTATGGAATTCGCAGTGGGATGATCATCGCACCGGCCGTTCGGCTCGTCGCCGCTGGCCGCCGGATTCGCTCGGCGATGCATTTGAACGATACCGCGACACCGAGACTTGGAAGGCGAAGGCTCCAAAGACGAAGCTCGAATGGGAGCGGGCATGGCGCGACATAGAAGTGATCTTTGGCGATCTCGGTCCAGCTGACATCACGCTTGCTGACCTTGATGGCTGGTATCGCAGCTTACTGGTCAACACAACGATAGACCGAGCCTGGCGCGGCATGAAGATATGGCGCGCAATGTGGGAGGTGTCTGCCGCCTTCGATCTCACAGCCAAACGCAAAGACCCGTCGCTTGCGATCCGCAGGCAGACGCCTCCGCGGCGAGCTGAGCGTTGGTCAGAGGGGGAAGTCGTGCGGCTGATCAAGGCGATGTGGCGCTCTGGACACCGCGGACTTGCCTGCATCTCCGCGATTGCATGGGACTCGCAGCTCTCACCGAAGGACGCGCGGACATTGACGGAGCAGCACCGGGTCCCCGGAGGCTTCTCTACGCTTCGCGCGAAGACAGGTCGAACGGTCCTCGCAACTGTGTCGAGGCGGACCGAGAGGATGATTGGCGCCTATCTCGCCAGCATCACGTACTCCCGCGTGCCAAATGCCCCTCTTTTCCGCTCGCAAGGCGGAACGGCGTTTGACGAGTTCACGATGTCCAAAGCCTTTGCGCGCGTCCGTGAGCGCGTTTTCCCCGGCGACCGCCGCACCATGCTCGACATGCGTAGGTCTGGCGCCGTGGAGGCTATGGCGGGCTCTGTGGACCCCGGCGCGCTTGGCGCGAAGATGGCGAACTCCATCTCGACTGCGCGTGATCTTCAGGACACGTACCTGCCCGTTGATGAGGCGACTGTTCGACGTGCCGAC
>JAFAVP010000180.1 GCA_019242395.1 Alphaproteobacteria bacterium
TCGCCGAAGCCGCACACCATGGCGGCAATCTGCGTGTCGAACAGCGGATCCGGGATGACATCGCCCTGGTGCCAGAAAATCTCGATATCCTGCCGCGCCGCGTGCAGCACCTTTACGATGCGCGGATCTCCGATCAATTCGTAGATAGGCGCAAGATCAAGCCCGTCCGCCAGCGGATCGATGATGGCTGCCGGCCCGCCGCGCGCCGCCACCTGCATGAGACGCAATTTCGGCCAGTAGGTCTGGTCCCGCATGAACTCTGTGTCGAGCGCGATGTAGGTGGCGGATTTGAGTTCGTCGGCGAGTTGCTGGAGTTGGCCCGTAGACTCGATGATACGCATGAGGCTGCTATAGCGGATTTGGACGGTGCCGGTCTTGAGGCATTACGATCAATGCACAACCAGACCCGCGGTTCGGCCCGGGTATCCTGCCGCATCGAAGTAGCGGGTGCCGCCCACCTGCTGATAGTTCAGCACGGTTTTCATCCCGTTGGCTGCCGGAGGGGACGAGATCCATCCTGTCGTGACAGTCACCGGCTTGCCTTTTGGCAAGGCTTCGCTGAGCACCCGGCCGGTCAGCCGCCCTTTTGGCGTGATTTTCAAGCCGATAATGCGTTCGAGGGTCGGAGCGATGTCGGCATTGCTGGCCGGTGCGGGATCGGCGAAGCGCGCTTTAAAATCGGGCCCGACTGCCGCCATGAAGTTCTTCGTGTCGGCCCGGCTGAAGCTGCCGTGCATGCCCTGGCCGGTGACAAGCGAGGTGTCCGCGGCCTCAGCGGCGCAGAGCAGCTCGGGCTTGCAGCCAGGGATGAGTTCGGAGCGGAAGTTCACCACCATCGACGGCTGCGGCGTGCGCGCCGCGCCTTTGAGGTCGATGGCGCTGAGCGGCAGAGTGCCGGGAACCTCTCCAAGATCGTCGTTCACAAAGATGCCGCTGACGTAATCCTCTTCCGAGAGAATGCGCGCGATGGTGCGCACCAGATCGGTGGCATTGTCGCCCGGCAGCCACAGCTCATCCGAGCCGCCGTTCGAGGCGACGATGACATCCGGGTTCTTGGCATCCATTCCGATGTAGCCATTGCCGAAACTCGGATGCTCGCCGGCGGCGATGTCGACCGGCTTCTGCGTGTTGGGATCGAACAGCGGCAGCTTCAGCGCGTCGGCCAGATCAACCGCGACAAATCCCTGTGGCAAGAGCAGCGGTGCGGCGGCAGTGGTCTGGGGGGATTTGATTCGGTCCGGCGTCGCATACCGTGCCGCCGCGCTGGTCCTGCTGTGCTTGTCGATGGTGGAGAAGCCGTGATCGGCGGTAACGAATACATCGGTTGTCGTGTCGAGCCCTTGCGTCTTCAGCCCCGCCAATAGGCCCGTAAGCGTGTCGTCCGCGTCCTTGATGCCGGCCTTGCTGCCCGGGCCGTTGATGCCCGGTGTAAGCTTTCCCAAACTATCCTTCTGCGCATGCTGCGAGCCATCCGGATCACGCGACCAGAACACCATCACAAACGGCTTTTTCCCCGCCTTGAACCTCGGCAGCACAATCTTGGTTGCGATATCGAGCAGGTACTTCTCTTGCTCGTTGTTCGGAACGGAGGCCTTCGGCGCCGTCGATGGAATGCCTGCCGCTTTCATTGCCGCCGCGATCTGCGGCGCTACCGGCAACGAGCCGGGGGTTCCAACAGAATCGTCGATCACAATGGTGCTGCCGCCGTCCCGTACCGTCACATCCTGAATGGCCGCCGCGCCGACCTTGCCGAGCGCCGCTGTCTGCAATCCCGCGGCGCGCACAGCCGCGAGCAGCGAGTCTTCCTTCAGATAATTGCCGCCGAAATGATCGTTCATCTCCCCCAGGATGGCGTCGTTCTCCAGAAACGGAACCTCGCCGCCGGCTTCCGGCGAAACGAAGCCGGCGTAGAGCTGGTTGCCGAAATTGCCCGTGTCGCCGACATGGTGCCCCGTGGCGATGGCCGTGGCATTCACGGTGGTGATGGTGGGGTAGAGCGAATGCGGATTGCTGAACCGCACGCCTTCATGCGCGAGCTTCCACAAGGTTGGCGCATCCTTAGGCGTCACGCTGTCGGCCCTGAGCCCATCCGCCACGAAGATCAGCACATTGTGCGGCTGCACCGCCGCTTTCTGTCTTGCCCAACTGGATGGCGCGGCGAGAAGCAGGGCAGCGGCAAAAGCGACGCGGAAGAACATGCAATAACCCCCTGAAGCCGCCGGACTGTAGCGGCTCCTAGGAGCATTGGAAGCGGGGTTGACCCGCGCCGGGGTTCCCGCCACATACCGCGCTTTCCCGAAGGATTTGAGCCTTGTCGACCGGCAATCCCTATCGCTCGCGCAATGCCGAAGGCGCGCTCGACACCTGCGGCAGCCTGCGCAACGCGGATGTGGGCAGGGTCGTCACCATTTCCGGCTGGGTGAACCGCCGCCGCGACCATGGCGGACTCCTGTTCCTCGATCTGCGCGACCACTACGGCATCACCCAGGCGGTGGTGGAACCGGATTCGCCCGCGTTCGCGGAAGCGGACAAGTGCCGCTCCGAATGGGTGGTCAGCGTGACGGGGCCGGTGGTGGCGCGCACGCCGGAGACCATCAATCCCGAGATGCCGACGGGCGAAATCGAGATCCGCATCCGCTCCATTGCGGTGCAGTCGGTGGCGAACGAGCTGCCGCTGCCGGTGTTCACCGACATCGAATATCCGGAAGAGACGCGGCTGAAATACCGCTTCCTCGATCTGCGGCGAGAGCGGCTGCACCGGAACATCACGTTGCGCTCGAAGGTGATCTCCTCCATCCGCCGTCGAATGATCGAGCAAGGCTTCACGGAATTCCAGACGCCGATCTTGACCGCATCCTCGCCGGAAGGGGCGCGGGACTTCCTCGTGCCCTCGCGCCTGCATCCGGGAAAATTCTACGCGTTGCCGCAGGCGCCGCAGCAGTTCAAGCAGCTGATCATGGTGGCGGGCTTCGACCGCTACTTCCAGATCGCGCCGTGCTTCCGCGACGAGGACGCGCGCGCCGACCGTTCGCCCGGCGAGTTCTACCAGCTCGATCTGGAGATGAGCTTCGTCACGCAGGAGGACGTGTTCGCGGCGGTCGAGCCGGTGCTGCACGGCACCTTCGAGGAATTCGCGGCCGCCCGCGCGGTGTCCCCCATGCCGTTCCAGCGCATTGCCTACGATGAGGCCATGCTGAAATACGGCAGCGACAAGCCGGACCTGCGCAATCCGATTGTCATCGCGGATGTGTCGGATGTGTTCGCGCGCGAGGATGTGGAATTCAAGGCCTTCAAGAATTCTGTCGTCCGCGCGATCCCCGCGGCGGGCGCCGGGTCGCAGCCGCGCTCCTGGTTCGACCGCATGGTGGAGTGGGCGCGCAGCGAAATGGGCGCGAAGGGACTTGGCTACATTGTCTTCGAACAGGATGGCGAGACCCTGACTGCCAAAGGTCCGATTGCGAAGTTTATTCCGGCAGCAGCAATCGCTGAACTCGGCAGCCGCTCCGGAGCGAGGGCGGGCGACGCGCTGTTCTTTTCGGCCGACCCGAAGATGGATCGTGCAGCGGCGCTGGCAGGGCAGGTGCGTACTCGGTTGGGTCGCGATCTCAATCTCATTGAGGTGAACCGTTTCGAGTTCTGCTGGATCGTCGATTTCCCCATGTACGAGTGGAACGAGGAGGAGAAGAAGATCGACTTCTCGCACAACCCGTTTTCCATGCCGAATTTCGGCCGCGCCAGGTTCCTGGCGCTCGACATCAACGGCAAAGAAACCATCCTCGGCATCAAAGCATTCCAGTACGACATCGTCTGCAACGGCTATGAGCTGTCGTCTGGCGCGATCCGGAACCACGACCCGGACGTGATGCTGAAGGCGTTCGAGATCGCCGGCTATCCGCGCGAGGTGACGGAAAAGAAATTCGGCGGCATGCT
>JAFAVP010000134.1 GCA_019242395.1 Alphaproteobacteria bacterium
GCCGCCGCCGACGATCATCACCCGCTGCACGCGCCCGTGTTCCAGCATCGGCAAATGTGTCAGCATCTCGGCGTAGGCTGATTCGTCCCGGGTGGTGATTTGGACGATATCGTCCAGCGTCAACACGCGCCCGTTGGCGACGGTGTCGAAAATTCTTATCCGTTGATAACGGCTCTTCTCCTCCGCCAGCGGCGCGCCGGAGAGCTCCATGACTTGCGCGTAGCCCTTGTGCAGCCGCTCCGTGAACCTTTTGGCAGCCATCGTGTTCTCCAGTTTCTTAAGCGGAAACAAGCGCGAAGCGGCGCCTTCTACGGCTCGCTTTCCAAGCTGTCCAGCGCGCCTCCAGAGCTCGGCGGCCGAGAAATGTGACAGTGGCGGTGCCGCAATCGCGCAACGGAGGTGACAGAAAATTGACGTTTGGGCCCCAAAATTTCTTGCACAGGGGGAAAGTGGGCCTATATTCCCCTCTCGCTCCGGCAGCGGAGCAAAGCGGCGCGACGGCCTTCCGTCCGCTGCTTTTTTCTTGAAGCCGCGTCCGAAGCCAAAGGAGGGCGATCGACGCATTGGGTGTCAACGCTACTTAGAGGGTAGGTGCCAGAATGGCTCGACTCGGACTCGTAGCGGCGATCAAAGAAGTAAAGGGCGCCCCTCGCGCCCGCGCTTCCGCGAGGACCGTTCCGGTTCCTGCTCCCTTAAGGGATGAGGACCAAAAGGATCACTTCATCACCCGCAACGGGCTGACCTTTGCGGGGAGTCACCTGATCATCGATCTGTGGGAAGCCGAAGGGCTCGACGACAGAGACAGGATCGAAACTGCGCTGATCGACGCGGTGAACGCCGCAGGCGCGACGCTTCTGCACATTCATCTGCACACCTTCACCGAAGGCGGCGGCATTTCCGGCGTGGCGGTGCTGGCGGAGAGTCACATCAGCGTGCACACCTGGCCGGAGCGCGGCTACGCGGCGTTCGACGTGTTCATGTGCGGAGACGCCCAGCCGAAGAAGGCGCTGGATGTGTTCAAGCGGGCGTTCAATCCCAAGCGCATGGTCGTCGGCGAGCACAAGCGCGGCGTGGTCTGAGCCGAAGCGCCGTCAGGCGTTGCCAAAGAACGAAGCGCGCGCGAGCGCGTTGGCCAAAAGGCACCGCGATTGGACCTACGGAGGCGTGTCCGACAACGCGTCCGCCTTTGCTTGCCGCTACTGCGAGGAAAAAAAAGCGCCGGGCAAAAGCCCGGCGCTGAGGTTCAGAACTTAATTAGGCTTATCGAACGGGCCTGACCGCTACCGGAAGGCCCTTATGCTTGTGGGACCGTTGGTGGCGGGGCGGGACGCGTACCGCACCGCTGCAAGACGCGGAGTCCGAACCGTACACGATCTGCTGCTGCACGTCGGCGTACTTGTTGGTGCCGATGGTGTTCGCGTTCGGGTCGGAGGGCCCACTCAAGATCCCTACGCAGGCAATGGTGATCTTGTTGCCTGTTACAGTGTTTCCGGTGCCTGACGGTGAATCGCACAAGCCATCCAGATGAATGGCCGCCTCGTACGAGCTGGTCACCTTGTTGCCGGTAATCGTGTTGTTGTTGCTGCAGGCGTCGATGCCGTCAAACTCCGTGGTGTTCTGGATGGTGTTGCTGGCAACATTGATCCAGTCATTGCTGCCGCCGAGGCTATAAAGCCCCACCCCAGCAAACGCAGAGTTTGACACCTTGTTGCCGGTCACCGGAACGAGGTTGGTCGATGTTCCGTTAACGTCCTCCATGACAATGCCGTATTGCGCGGAGTTGACCGTGTTTCGGTTCAGAACAGAAGTACTTTGATCCGTGCCGTACAGCAGGATACCGGAGGAGCCGTAGGTTTCCGGCGTGTAGATAAGATTGCTGACGTTATTGCTTTCGATATCAGCGTTTGCGCCAAAGGCGACTTCGATGCCGTTTTGCGCAATCACGTCCGTGGGACCGAGGCCGACCACCGTGTTCTTCGTTATCGAGCCGGTAGCATTTGCCTCATTCATCGTGATGCCGTTTTTGTCGAAATTTGTCACCGTGTTGGACGTGATGTTCACGGGATCAACGCCGGCGTTGGCGTTCTGCACATAAATGCCGAGGCCGCTCTGGCAACCTTGATAGCCTTCGGGCAACAGCTGGTTCTTTACAGCGTTCTTCGAGATCGTGCCGCCGGCGTTGCGAAAATAGATTCCGATCAACTGGAGACCGCACGTCTGCACGTTGTTGCCATTGCCATCAACCGTAAGCCCGGTGACGGTGACGTCCCCTGAACTTGGCTGCACCAATATCTGAGCGGCGGCAGCGGAACCGCCCAAAGTCGTAGTGTTCTGCTGGACTCCGCCGTTCGGCACAGCAATAGTCGGCGAGTCCTGGCCCTTGACATTCGCCAAGGTAAGCGCCCGATTTATAACAACCTGCTCCTGGTACGTGCCGGGACACACTTGGACTTTGTCGCCGGGAAATGCGACATCGATTGCGGACTGGATTGTCGAGAAGTTCGGGTTGGCGCCCGTGCATGTTCCTACCGTCAGCGTCCGGGCATGGGCCGCGTGAGCGCCAATGCTTAGTGCGGCTGCCAAGGTACAGAGTAGATACGTTTTCCTGGAAGACATTTGACCCCTCTTTTTGGAATGATGGTGGCGTTTACCGATCATTAGCTTCTGGAGTCAACAGGATTAGTACTTACAGATACCTAAAAGTGCAGGAATCGTCGCGCAGCAAGGCTCAAACGTCCTCGTACCTGCCTCTTCGTCGGTGAGGTCTGATACTTGACGGTCCTTCTTCTCTGACTTGGGTACGCTCTTAGGTTAACTAAGGGATCAAATGTTGATGCGTTTTTGTCGCCGCCTTTCGTATTCTGTCCAGCCTTGACACAGTTTCCGCGCCCAAAGGTTGGACTTGCCGCAAGCCGCGCTACCGACACCGGCTGAACAGTGCGACGTCGCGATTGTCGGGGCGGGCGCGGACGGGCTCACTGCGGCTGCGCTGATCGCGCGAAAGGGTTTGCTCGTGCTTGTGGTGGAGCGCGGGTCCCTGCCGGGCGGGCGGCTGGTGACGCGTGAATTCCATCCGGGGTTCCGAGCCTCCCCTTTTCAGGATGAAATCGCGGCCATTCCGGCGGAATTGCATTGGGCACTCGATCTCGGCCGCCGAGGCGTAATCTTTCTGCCGAGACGGTGCTCCACGGCCCTTTGGGGCGATCGTCAGCACGTCATTGCGGCAAACAAGGCGGACGAAGTCTTCACACTTGGGGCGCGGCGCGCGGAGGAGGCGTTGTGCTGGGCGCAGCAGCCCGGTTCCCGGCCACGGTGGAATCGGTTGTTCGGGGGGCGCGGCGCGCACCGTGCCCCTCCAGCAAATCCCTGGATGCGGAAATCCTTGGCTGAAGAGGCGGGCACCAGCGGTCAACAGCCGGACAGTGCGGCGCACTTGATGGCCGCTGCGATGGCAGGCCGCGCCGCTGACCCATTTTCGCAAGGCAGCGCTCTTCATCTTATGGCGCCGGGCATAGGAAGCTCGGGCACGGTTTCGGGTGGCCTTGGCCGCCTGGCCGAGGCGCTGGCCGACGCGGCAATGGAAGTGGGTGCTGAGATCATGTGCGGCAGCGCTGTCGCGGAAATTCGGGTTTCTGGCGGTCGCGCGCGCGGCGTTCAGCTGACCAATGGCGATGTCATCAAAGCGCGCGCCGTCGTGTCCACTTTGGATCTAAAAGGCACATTTCTGAGATTACTGAAGAGCGATGGTTTGCCGCAGATCGTTGCTGCACGGGTGCAGAATTTCCGAACGGCCGGCAGCAGGGCCCGCATTCTGCTTGCGCTGTCGCGGGGCCCTCGGCCAGCAAACGGTTCGCGCGAAATGTTCGACGGGCCGGTTTTCATTGCGCCGGACGCAGATTCCATCAGAATAGCGTACGGGTCATGGCACGCCGGGGCCCTTCCTGAAACACCGCCGATTGCCGTGCGCTTGGTCTCTGCAACGGATCCAAGTTTAGCGCCGCTGGGTGCGGCGACGATGACTGTGACACTGGGCTGTATCCCTCACCGCCGTCTCGATGGCCCATGGTCATTCGAAAAACGCGATCAGCTCCGCGCCTGGGCTTTGAGCCGCCTTGAAGTGGCTTTCCCGGGCATCACTACGAGCGTGCTGGGCTGGGAGGTGATTGCACCGCCGGATATCGAAGAACAACTTGCGGCAACCGACGGAGATCTCGACGGCGGTGAGATGGCCCCGGACCAGATGTTCGGCTCGCGCCCGGGACTTGCGCCATTCTCTCCGCGAACGTTTCTTCGTGGGCTGTACATCGCGGGAGGATCCACCCCAGCCGGGCCGCTGGCCACTGGCGCGGCCGGCGCGATCGCCGCTCGCGCGGTATTGGCCGATATGAGACGGCGGTGAGCAATATGGTACTGGCCACGCCCTTCCATCTCAGAGCTGCGCAGGCCAACCGGGACAACGTTTGGACGTCGCGGAACGGTTTTACCTTAGCCATGCACTATACGGGCAGCGCGGAGGAGGCGCTCGCCGCGCGCGCACGGGTGATCATCGCCGATCTCTCGTGGCGCTGGCGCGTGGCGGTGGCCGGCCGCCGTTCGGCTGAGATGCTTGCGCGCATCCTTACGCGCAATCCTGCGAAGCTGGGGCTCGGCGAAGCGTTCAAGGCAGCATGGCTCAACGAAGGTGGGGCCGTGCGCGGCACCGGCGTGGTGGCCCGCGCCGGAGCGGACATTTTCGTGGTTGCCTCGGCCGCTCCGGACCCGGTGTCGTTCCGCATTGCAGCTGCCGAGTTCAACGTGCGTATCCATGAGCTTACCGGCGGAGGCTTGGCAATCGTCGGGCCGTACGCGAGATATCTGCTCAACCGGGCAGGACTCAACTCAGCGCTTGAGCTACTCCAGGTGCAGCGCGTGCACTGGAACGGCATTGACGTCACGTTGTCCCGTTGGGGCGAGCACGGCGGATATGAACTGTGGTGCAAATCCAGCGATGCTCTCGTGGTCTGGGACCGGCTCGTGCAGGCGGGGGAGCCGTTTGGCGTAACCCTGGCCGGCCTTGGTGCCATGGATGTTCTGGACATCGAGGCGGGGGTTGCACGGCCTGAACGAGATTACGATCCCGCCCGCATCGATTCCGGCGAAAAGCCGAGTCCCCAATCCCTCGGCCTCGAACGTCTGATCGATATCGAGCATCGCGACTTCAAGGGCCGTGCGCGCTGGTTGGCGCTTCGTCAAACGGATCAGTGCGTGCTTGCCGGCGTCGAATTGGATGGCGATGAAGCTGCAACGAACACCCCGTTGATGCGAGGGAATCGCTGCGTGGGTCACACGATTGCCTCGTGCTATTCACCTGCGTTGCGCCGCGCCATCGCTCTCGCTCAGGTTGAAACAGCTTTCTCAGCTCCCGGAATGAAGGTGACTCTTACCCTTGGGCCGACCCGTGATGAGCGCCGCTTCCGCTGTGTCGATGCACACATGGTTTCTTTGCCCTTCCTGGCCGCTCCCACTCCCATCGTCGCCTAGATTGCGGCGGCGCTTGCGTCAGCCCCCGGCCCACGAACAGCTTGGCCACGCCTTTCGCACGGTAAGCGCCGCCTCTATGATGGCCGAGACATGCGTCTTCAAGGCTGGGAACTTCCATGAATAAGGCCGCCACTATCCCCACTTTCGCGCGCCCGGCATTCGCGCTTGAGGCGAGGGCGGAATTCGAGGTGTTGGCGGCAGAGCATCCGGATATCCAGAGTGTCGACGCGGTGGTCGTCGATCTTTG
>JAFAVP010000185.1 GCA_019242395.1 Alphaproteobacteria bacterium
AGTGGCGAGATGCGGCGTCCAATCCTTGGCGCGGAGCAGCTTCATCAGGGCTGTTGCCGGCGCTGTCCGTTCGCGCCCGGCGACGGCATAAAGATAGACCGTCCTGGTGATGTCCAAGCCATCGACGCGCAGCCTGCGCAGGCCGTCCGAGCAGGGCGTGGTCTGGGGCAAGACACCGATGCCAAGCTCGGCGCAGGCGAGCTGCATGAAATCATCCTCGCCCACCATTGTGTGTTGTCCGGCAAGGTGGAGATCGCGCTCGCGTGCAAGCTCGGCGAAGGTGTCGGCCAATTCGCAATACGGGCGCGCCAGCAAGCGCTCGCCGCGCAGGTCCTCCGATCGCACGTGATCGGTGCCCGCGAGCCTGTGGCCGGCACCGACGATAAAATGGAAGTCCTCGTTGAAGAGCGGCCAAGCGTCCAGTCTCTCCCAGCTCTCTCCCAACGGGCCGGCGATGGCGAGCATCGCCTGCCCCTTCTTCAGCGCCTCCGAAATGTCCGCCGCTGCGCCGCGATGGAAACGTAATTCCACGCCGGGGAAGAGGCGCATCAACTCGGTCAGCGGGCGCACCAGTAACGTCATGCTCACCGCCTGCGAAAGCGCGAGCGTCAGCGAGACCACCGAGCCGCTCTTGATCGAGGAGGCTAGCCTCTTGGCAGCCACCGCACTCTCGTAGCACTGGCCCATCAAGGGCAGCATCTTCTGCCCGAACTCGGTCAGATGAGTCAGATTGCGCTCGCGCCTGAAGAGATCGCCGCCAAGTTCCGCCTCGAGTAGCTTGATTGCACGTGTCAACGAGGGTTGCGCAACGTGGCAGTCCTCGGCCGCGCGGGTGAAGTTCAAGGTCCGCGAGACCGCCAAAAAGTAGCGGATCTGATGCATCTCCATTTGGTGCCGCCTCCCACACCAATATCCGCTTCAGGCGAAATACCATACCGCCTAATCTAATGCGCAGCCCATGGACATTTGCCGCCCGCAGGCCTGGAGCGCCCTCCATCATTAGGCAAGCATCGCGAACGCGTCGCAGCGATGCCTCCATAGAAAGCGTCTATCGCATCGATAGCAATTTGGCATTTCATCTCTATCCACTCCTGCGCATCATTGGGCAAGCTCATTCGTGAGCGTGAACCAACATTAGTCAGCGCTTCCACGGGGCTACCGACCGGGCACAAAACGGGCGGAGGCAACTATGATCGAGAAGAGCGTGCCTGACAAAGTCCTGGTGCATCCGGGCATTGTCCGCGTGACGCATTGGCTGAACGCTGTTGCTATCCTAATCATGGTCGGCTCGGGCTGGCGCATCTACAACAACGTGCCGATCTTCTCCTTTGTCCAATTCCCGCTATGGGCGACACTCGGCGGCGATCCCGACCTCACCTACGCTCGCAACAGCGACGTCGGCTTTTCAAACGCGCTTCTCTGGCATCTTGCCGGGATGTGGCTGTTCGTGGTCAATGGCCTGGTCTATCTCAGCTATGCGCTGCTCTCCGGACGGCTTTTTCGCAAGATGCTGCCGATCCGTTTACGCGACCTCGTGAAAACCATCTCCGACACCTCGCGCTTGAGGCTCGCTCATGACGATCTCACCGTCTACAACGCGGTGCAGAAACTTCTCTATCTCGGCGTGATCGCGGCAATGATCCTCGCCGTCATTTCCGGCCTTTCGCTGTGGAAGCCGGTGCAATTTCAGATCTTGATCACTGTGTCTCAGGGCTTCCAGGGCGCACGACTGGTGCATTTCATGTGCATGTCGGCGATCGTGCTGTTCCTCGTCGTGCATGTGGCGCTTGCGCTTCTCGTCCCGCAGACGCTCGGAGCCATGATTACTGGCCGGATACGCAAGCCCGCCCTCCATTCTGGCGGAGTGAGACGATGAGCATTAGAACCTTGTCCCGTTCACTATTCCGCCCCAGTGGCGGCATTGATCAATCGCCGCTCGTTGAGAATAAGGGATTGGTCGAAACGCTTGAGCGGCGCCTGTTCTTGCGGCAAGGACTGAGCCTTGGCGCACTCACCCTTTTGACCGGATGTGACATCTCTAACAACAACGGCGTGCAGGCGATGCTGCAGGGGATGTCTCACTGGAACGACAGGGTGCAGGCTTGGCTATTCGACCCCACGAAGCTCGCTCCCACCTTTTCGGAAGCGCAAGTGCTAAAGCCACCCCGCTTCAACGCCTTTTATGACATCAAGGAGGTTAAGCCAATCGATATGGCAACTTGGCGGCTCGAGGTGGGCGGGCTGGCCAAGGACAAGAGGTCCTGGACGCTAGAACGGATCAACGCTCTCCCGAAGGTCTCGCAAATCACCCGTCACGTTTGTGTCGAAGGATGGGACTATATCGGCAAATGGAGCGGTGTGAGCCTGAGACGCTTTCTCCAAACTATTGAGGCGGATCTAACGGCCAAATATGTCGCTTTTAAATGCGCTGACGATTACTCAGGATCGATCGACATGGCGACCGCCTTGCATCCGCAGACCCAGCTTACGACCGATTATGCCGATGAGCCGATCGGCGATCCTTACGGCTTCCCTTTACGGCTTCGGGCCGCCACCAAGCTCGGGTTTAAGATGCCGAAATGGATCACCTCGATCGAGATCACCAATGAATATCCGGGCGGTTATTGGGAGGATCGGGACTACAACTGGTTCAGTGGCCTATGACGATGCGATGTTCACCGGCAAGTTTGCCGCAGATGATCAAGAATGCGCTGCCATCGAGCGTTCGCGCTGGAGGTGCCATGCCCGTCGAATAACCCGTGAAAGTGCCATGGAAATGCGCCAGGTTCGTTATTTCCTCGCGGTGGCCGAGGAACAGAATTTCAGGCGCGCAAGCGAGCAGTGCAATGTGACGCAACCCTCCTTGGCGCGCGCAATCATGGTTCTCGAGGACGAGCTTGGAGGGCTGCTCTTTCACCGCGAGCGCGAATCAACGCCTGACTGATCTTGGCCACTTGATCCGTCCATACCTTCAGTCGGTTTACGACCAGTCGAGTTTGGTCAAGCGCCTGTCTCGGGAGTTCGTGAGAAAGTAGCAGGTTATTCGAGTTCCTTTTCGGCCGATCGAGTCATTTGCGTTCACCAACCGGTGCAACTTCAATTGTTCCGGTGCTCCCGCTACTAGCCGCGTGGTGATCTGAATCCAGTGCGGTACAGATCAAGCTCGTCCGCGAGTCTCACTCACCCGAGGCAACGTTACTGGCGTAATTGAATTGAATCGAGAAATTCAAAACCAAGCACATGGAGCTGGCGCACGAGCGAAAACCCTCATTGCCCGATCCGCGCAATCCCAGGTCCCAGATTGTGACAAGAGAGATGCGCGGGCGGCCGCCGAAATACTTGGATTGCAATATCCCGCGCGCGAGCAGCGAAGTGGAAATTGAAGACGCCATCATCACCTGTCGGCAACAGCGAACGCGTGAGCTTGTAATCGATTTACGCTGCTGCTGGAGTAGCTGTGGTCGTACGCCACGTCCAAGCGCGGTGTTCGGCTGATTACGGGACCGACGCAGTAACGCAGCGATTACACTAGTTTTCCGAAAGTTCAGACTCCAACAGCAGCAATTGGTTAGGCGACTTCATGGGTTTCGTCATGAACCCGGATATGGTTTACCAATACCCGCTCTGGGCCGTCGGTCTGCTAGTTGTTGGCGCCGCTATGCTCGGCGCTGTGCTGTTGGAACTCTGCGCGCGGCGACTGGTGCCAAACGAGCTTCGACAGCGGCACAACGACGTGGCAGCCGCGATGTTCTCGATCATCGGCGTGACCTACGCCGTTCTGTTGGCGTTTGTGGCCATGCTGGCATGGGAAGGCTTCAATAGGGCGAAGGCGGCGAGTTATGCCGAGGCGACACTGATCGGGGACGTATACAATCTGTCAGCAGGTCTTATGGATTCCGAAAAGTCGGCGATCCGCAACGAGATCTCCAGGTATGCGCGACATGTCGTGACTATCGAATGGCCCGCACAGGCGGAAGGGCGCATAGTCGATCAGGACTCAATCTACCTCGACGGATTGAACAAGATGGCGCTTGCTCCTCCTGCGTCTGGTCAGGTTGATGGAAATTTGCATTCGCTTATGGTTCAGGCGATTGAGCGGCTATGGGGCGCGAGACAGGAACGGCTGCTCGCTGCGCAAACCACCATTCCGGAAATCGTTTGGTTCGTTCTGATCGCCGGCGGCGCTCTGACGGTTGCCTTCAGTTCGTTCCTTGGTGCGCCGAGCCTGCGGATGCAGCTTGCGATGTCGGCTGTATTGGCCGCTTCCGGCGCCCTCGTGCTGATCCTGATTATCGCCCTGAGCCATCCGTTCCGCGGCGATTTCCGAGTCTCCACTGCGCCATTCGAGCATGTGCTGTCGCGGATGCAAGCGACGGCCGAAAAACAATAAGTGTGAGGGCGGTCAGCGAACCGCGATCAATCCTGGGGATGAAGGCCTCGACGCCGTCCCCCGGGTGGCGTCGGGCATCCAGCGCAATGTTGTCCCGCAATGTGCAGCATGCGCCAGTGTCGACGTGACCGGGTGCCAAGCTTCGCATCCTGCCACTCACCTTCGCCGTAAATTTTGAGGCCGGTGCTGTCCACCAGCAGATGCATTGGTTCGGCACCGCCAAGTATGGCA
>JAFAVP010000236.1 GCA_019242395.1 Alphaproteobacteria bacterium
CGGCCCACGCAAGCACATGGAACTCGTTGCTATCCACGAGGGTGCCATCGAGGTCGAATACCACCGCTCGGGCGGCACTCAGCGCATTCACTCGTGCAACTCCATTGTGGCTTTGTGCAACGCGCGAGAAGCATGATCGGGTTCAACCCAATCGCGCGCAATGAGAACACGCCCCTTCTGCGATAAAAATCACGGGTTTTAAGTGGTCGGAGCGGAGAGATTTGAACTCTCGACCCCCAGTCCCCCAGACTGGTGCGCTAACCAGGCTGCGCCACGCTCCGATCGCCGGCGAGGCCGGACGGGCCTTCTACCGCAGCACTTGCAGCTTGTCACGCAAGCTTCAGGCTTGCGGCTGCCTATCTATTCAGGCGCTCCCGCGCGGCGCGCAGCTCCCCTTTCAGCAGCATCAGCTCATTCAGCAGCGCCTCCAACTTTACGCGGGCAGCCGGCTCCAGCGTCTCTCGATCTGTCGCGAGCCGACACAAAGCAGGCTCTGTCTGTTTCCGCTGCTCAGCAGGAACCAGTACCACAGGGGCATGTACCTGCTGCACCCGTGCGATACGCGCACGCGCGTGCTTTGGCTCATCCTTCAGGCCCAGTGGCAGTGCACCCCCGCTTGCAGCGCGAGAGTCCTGCCACCCTGCGCCAGCAACGTAGCGCACGCCCTGCTCGCGCAAGATCTTCTGCACACCCTTGATGGTATAACCGTGCGTGTACAGGAGGGTGCGGATTCCGCGTAGCAACTCTACGTCGTCCGGGCGATAATACCGGCGGCCGCCACCGCGCTTCAGGGGCCTTATTTGCGCAAACCGCGTCTCCCAGAAACGAAGGACATGCTGCGGCACCTCCAGTTCGCTTGCAACCTCGCTTATGGTGCGAAAGGCCTCCGGCGATTTGGCCACAACGGCCAGAGGGACCGCACTCATGCGCGGTCCGCCGGAAGCTGGGGAGCTTCGCCGTTGATGACGGCCTTAAGAACATGGCTCGGCCGGAAAACCAGCACCCGGCGCGGAGCGATAGGGACCTCGTCGCCCGTTTTGGGATTTCGCCCCATCCGCTGGGCCTTCTCGCGCAAAGCGAAGGTGCCGAAGGAAGAGAGTTTTACCGGTTCTCCGGCAGCGAGGGCAGAGCAGATTTCCTGCAGGATATCTTCCACCATTTGCGCCGATTCATGACGAGATAGGCCGACCGCCTGGAACACCGCTTCGGTCAAATCGGCGCGGGTGAGCGTATCAGTAGTCATGCCCGACTCCCTTCCTGCGCGCAGGGTAAGAGCGGAAGAATGCCGCGTCAACAACGGGATAGGCCGATTATCTAAACTTCCGGATTCACCAGCGTAGCAGAGCGGCACCCCAAGTGAGCCCGCCGCCCATAGCTTCAAGCATTACCACATCGCCTTGCTTGATCCGGCCATCCCGGACTGCCACGTCGAGGGCCAGAGGCACAGAAGCAGCCGATGTGTTCCCGTGATCTGAGATGGTCGAAATGAACCGTTCGCCGGGTACTTTCAGCCGGCGAGCCGTAGCCTCCAAAATGCGCTGGTTAGCCTGATGCGGGACAAACCAGTCTATCTCCGAGATAGAAATACCGCTGTCCTCAACCGAGGACTCGATTGAGTCGGCGATATTAATAACTGCGTGCTTGAACACCTCCTTTCCCAGCATCCGCAAGTGCCCTGTGGTGCCGGTGGTCGAGGGGCCACCGTCGACATAAAGAAGATCGTGCAGCCGGCCGTCGGAATAGAGCTTGGTGTTTAAGACGCCGCGCTCAGAGGGAATGCCTCTGCCCTTGCTTCCCCGCAGCACCACGGCACCGGCCCCATCGCCAAAGAGCACACACGTGGTGCGGTCGGTCCAGTCCATCAAGCGGGACATGGTTTCGGCACCGATCAACAGAACGGTCTTCGCCTGCCGCGCCTTGATAAAGTTGTCTGCGACCGCCAGTCCGTAGATAAACCCGGAGCAAACTGCCTGCACATCGAATGCGGCCCCGCGGGTCATGCCGATACGCGCCTGAATTGCACTCGCCACGGACGGAAACGTTTCATCCGGCGTTGTTGTCGCACAGATGACAAGATCGATCTCTTCAACCGGAAGATCAGCGTCCTTTAATGCGCGCTGTGCTGCCTTAAGCGCGAGGTCAGTCGTCCTTTCGCCGTCCCCAGCGATGTGGCGGCGGCGAATGCCCGTGCGGCTCGCGATCCACTCGTCGCTTGTGTCGAGGCGACTGGCCAGTTCAGCGTTGGTGAGTATCCGATCAGGAAGAAATGAGCCGCACCCTACTATTTGTGAGCGGATGACGGTCACGCGCCGAGAGCTCCGCCCAACGCGGCCGCGGGTGCAGACGCCAACTCGAGCGCCTGGCGGTCGTTAGAGATTTTGGCCATCACATCGGCGCGCGCCATGTCAATTGCCATGTCGAGGGCACTTGCAAAGCCAACGGAATCCGTCCCGCCGTGACTCTTTACTACTATTCCGTTCAGACCAAGGAAAATGCCTCCGTTCGCAGCGCGAGGGTCGAGCTTGCGCCGAAGTGTATTCAGCGCCCCGCTCGCAATGAAGGCTCCAACGCGGCCGAGAATGGAGCGCCGAAGGGCCGCCCGCAGAAACCCTGCTACGAGTTTGGCAGTGCCTTCCGCTGTCTTGAGCGCGATATTACCGGTGAAGCCATCCGTGACCACCACGTCAACCGTGCCTTCTGCGATATCATCCCCTTCGACGAAACCGCGAAACTCCATCGGCAGATTGCAATCCCTTAGGATGTGAGCCGCCCCCTTAACGGCGTCATGACCCTTCATGTCCTCCGCGCCAACGTTGAGTAAACCCACTGTCGGCCGCTCAAGACCCAGAATGGCCCGGGCGAACGCCTCTCCCATGATTGCGAAATCTACGAGCTGCTGCGCGTCACATTCCACGTTTGCGCCAACATCGAGCACGACGCTTTGGCCACGCCGCGTGGGCCACAGGGCTGCGATTGCGGGACGGTCAATTCCGTCCAGCGTCCGCAACTGAAACATGGAGACTGCCATCAAAGCGCCAGTATTTCCCGCCGAGACAGCCACTTGGGCTTCCGCCTTCTGCAGGGCCTCCACAGCGTGCCACATGCTCGTTTTTCGGCCGCGGCGCAGCACCTGGCTGGGCTTGTCTTCCATGCGCACAGCTTCGGGGCTGTGACGAATTTCGACCTTGTTGGCGAGCTTGGAGCGCCGCGCAAACAACGGACGCAGCTGGCCTTCATCCCCATAGAGTAGAAAGCGGACGGTTGGATGCCGGACCGCCGAACGGGCCAACGCCGCCACGACGACCCCAGGGCCAGAGTCGCCCCCCATGGCATCCACGGAAACCGTCAGCTCGGCCACCCTCGCCCTCGCAACCTCGCGGGCCACCCGCTAAAGAAGCGGTCCGCCCTTTAGGCTTTAGCCTTGACCGCCTCCCGGCTGTTATAGTGACCGCAAGACAGACACACATGATGTGGGCGCCGCTGCTCACCACAGTTTGGGCACTCGACATGAGAAACCGGCGCGAGGCGGTGGTGTGATCGGCGCATATTCCGCCGCGACGGCGATTTTTTTCTCTTAGGGACCGCCATGGCGGAACCACTCCTTCAAAAATGCCGACCGGAACGGCAAGGTGGGAGCCACGGGCCACCATGGCCACAGAGCTCGTTCCGACTAGCAGGAAAGAGGCGCCAAATTCAAGGGCGAGGCCTAGTTGCTCTCCCTTAAGGCCTTCAAGACCGCAAACGGGCTGGCTTGAGTGTCCCCATCAGGGGGCGGCTCAAATTCCACCCCCGGACAGCGCGGATAGGGGTCTAGCGCCAGCGCGAATTCCTCCAATAGCGGGGCGGCCAGGTCGTACCGGCCATCCTCGATCTCCTCCGGGGCATCATCCGAAGCAGGCGAGCTCGGATGCTCGGCTGATTTGGAGGACGATTTGATCAGGTGCAGCGCACGCGCAACGTCCAGGTTCAACTGCGAATGGACTGGTTCAAGCGTAACAACGCAACTTTGCGTGACGTCGACGATTAGTTTGGCATGATACGAGAAACGAGCCGACGAATGGCGCCGTAGCGCCACAGACGCCATGAATCGGTTCACAGCTACCACGCCTGCCCACTCCGAGATTCGCGCACGCTGCTCCGCAGTGGCCTCGATGACCAATTCCGCTCCTGCCTCGGAGAGGTCGGAGAGATCATAGAAATGGGACCAGGGGTGTTGCGGCACCATAGTGTTTAGATAAGCGGCAAAGGGCCAAAATCCAGCCGCCCGTTCGCGGCAGTCACGCACAACTTGGCGTCAAGGGCATACACCGCAATGGCGTGGGCCGGCTCCTCAAGGCCAGGTCTGCCACGATACAGGTTCCGGTAGATTGCAGCAGCGAGTGCATCAAGGTTGGTAGCCGAACGGTACGCTTGCAGGCGTCCGTAAAAAGCGCCAGCGACGATCTTCAGGCGGCGGTTCATCCCGAGATCACCGGTTCCCAAGCCGCGCAAGCCCTCCTCGAAACTTAGGAAGAGTTCGTCGATCAACGCCTGCCGGACCAGCTGGGTGGTATTGACCGCATCCAGCACGATCCATGCATGCAGTGCGACCAAATCGAAGCGGCCGTCCAGGGTGTCCGGCACCCCCAAACGCAGAAAAAATACCGGAGCCCGAGCCCGCTCTGTCAGGTCAGCGCAGAGCTGCTTTACTAGAGCGCTCCTATCGCGGCGGGAGCGTAGCTTGCTCAGCATCGTGGCACTCCGTCCCTTGCAACCCGGGAAGACCGGGATTAGCACAGCCCCGCAGGGGGAGAGCGAAGGGTCTGTGCATGCGTACGCCTATTCTCCTGTTGTTTTCAGGACTGCTTCTCGGCTGCACACCCGTCGTCAACCAGCGTGGCTACCTCCCCGATCCGATAGGCGAGGCCTCGATCAAGGTTGGTGAAGATACCAAGACCACAGTGCAGGGCCGCCTCGGAGATCCATCGACGCAGGCAACCTTCGGAGTCGATGTCTGGTATTACATCTCGAGCGTGGAGAAGCAGATTTCTTTTTTTGATCCCCGGGTGGAAAACCGGTCAATCCTTGCAATTCACTTCGACAAGGACGGTAAAGTACAAAACCTGCGGCACTACAGCCTTAAGGACGGTCATGTGGTGGCGTTCGAAACCCGCGAGACTCCGGCCAAGGGACGTGAGTTGACCTTCCTGCAACAACTGTTGAACGCGTCCCCTGGGGTGCCTTTGGGCAATCTTCCCGGTCAAAATGGACAACCGGGCCAGGGTCCGGGACGAAGCTATCCCTAGGCTGGCTTACGGTTGTCCCGGCACGACGAATCCCCAACGGAACTCAAAGCCCATGAGCCAGCGTAGCAAGGAGCAAGAGGGCTACGATGTTGGTGATCTTGATCATCGGATTGACGGCCGGACCAGCCGTATCCTTGTACGGATCGCCCACTGTGTCTCCCGTCACGGCCGCCTTGTGTGCGTCTGAACCTTTGCCGCCATAGTGACCATCTTCGATGTATTTTTTCGCGTTATCCCAAGCGCCCCCACCCGAGGTCATTGAAATTGCCACAAATAGGCCGGTGACGATCACACCCAACAGCATGGCACCGAGTGCGTCGAACGCATTCACCCGGCCCGCGATCTTGTCGACGACAAGGAACAGCACGATTGGAGACAAAACGGGGAGGAGCGAGGGTACAATCATCTCGCGGATGGCCGCCCGTGTAAGCAGATCCACAGCGCGCGCGTAGTTCGGCTTCTGCGTACCTTGCATGATGCCAGGCATTTCTTTGAACTGCTTGCGAACTTCCTCAACCACTGCGCCTGCAGCGCGGCCGACGGCCGTCATGGCGATGCCTCCGAAAAGGTATGGCAGCAACCCTCCGATGAAGAGGCCCACAACAACCCAAGGACTCGCCAGCGAGAAGCTAGGCTCGGTCATGTTCGCAAAATAAGGGTAGGCACCGGAATGCGCGATAAAGTAGCGTAAGTCGGAGGTGTAGGCCGCGAACAGGACGAGAGCGCCAAGGCCGGCGGAACCGATCGCATATCCCTTGGTCACCGCCTTGGTTGTATTTCCGACGGCGTCTAAAGCATCGGTGGTCTTGCGGACATCGCCTTCAAGCCCAGCCATTTCGGCGATGCCGCCCGCGTTATCCGTGACCGGCCCGAAGGCGTCCAGCGCCACGATCATCCCGGCCAGCGACAGCATGGTGGAAACGGCTATCGCTATGCCGAAGAGGCCGGCCAGCAGATAAGTGGCGATGATCCCAACGCAGATAACGATGGCGGGAAGTGCAGTTGCTTCCATCGAAACTGCAAGGCCTTGGATCACGTTGGTGCCATGCCCGGTCACCGATGCGCGCGCGATGACGTTAACAGGCCTGCGTCCGGTACCGGTGTAGTATTCGGTGATCCAGACAATCGCGCCCGTCACCGCGAGTCCGATGACGCCACACTCAAAGAGATTCATTCCCGTGAAGCTAATATCGCCAGAAGGATTACGTACGGTGAATGCGGCGTGCATCCCGCCGAAATCTTGTAAGATCCAGCCGGTCAACGGCCATAAGGCAATCAAAGACAGAATGCCTGTAACGACTACGCCCTTGTAGAGCGCGCCCATGATATTATTACCCGAACCCAGGCGGACCGCGAATGTGCCGATAATGGAGGTGACAATGCAGGTTCCGGCGATCGCCAACGGATAGAGCATTAGTGCGGATCGCGCCGCACCTGTGAAATAGATGGAGGCCAGAACCATTGTAGCGACGGTCGTCACTGCAAAGGTTTCGAACAAGTCCGCGGCCATCCCGGCGCAGTCACCGACGTTATCACCCACATTATCAGCAATCGTGGCTGGGTTGCGTGGGTCATCTTCGGGAATGCCGGCTTCGACTTTGCCGACCATGTCTCCCCCCACGTCAGCTCCCTTGGTGAAGATGCCGCCCCCAAGGCGCGCGAAGATGGAGATGAGCGATGCGCCAAAACCGAGCGCCACCAGCGCATTTGTGATCACACGTCCCTGCGCTTCATCGTTGACGTCGAGGTGCAGTCCGTAGCGCAGGAATGTGTAGTAGCCGGCCACACCCAAGAGCCCTAGGCCCACCACAAGCATTCCCGTTACGGCGCCTGAGCGAAAAGCCAGCGACAATCCAGAGGCCAGACCTCTACGCGCCGCTTCCGCCGTGCGGACATTCGCACGTACCGAGACGTTCATGCCGATGTACCCGGCAGCTCCAGAGAACGCGGCGCCGATGAAATAGCCCACCGCGACCGGCCAGCCGAAAATAGCCCAGGCGACGATAAATATGACTAAGCCCACGATGGCGACAGTGGTGTACTGGCGGTTGAGATAGGCGCTGGCCCCCTCCTGCACAGCGGCAGCGATCTCCTGCATCCGCGCCGTCCCGGCGCTCTGCTTGAGGACGGAGGCAATGGTCAGGCCACCATAGATCAGGGCCAGAATGCCGCAGGCCAATACCAACAAAAGCTGAACGCTCATCGCCTCTCCTCAAAGTCTCTTTGGCGCAGATAGAGATGCGCGCCACGGACGTGCGCCGCGCACCGCTTGCGCCGGAACGGCGCAAAGGCGGCGGAACATGCCAAAAGCGGTGCTGCAGTGCAACCGCAGAGGCGCAAACCCCTAAAGGCTTCTGGACAAGCCCGCACGCATACCGTCCGCTAAAAATGCGCATATCCTGGCTGCGTCACCGGAATTTGGCGCCGGCTCGGATCCAGCAAGGCCACGCCTGCCCCAGGGATGACGCGGCCGATCTCCGTAACTTGCAGGCCGAGCTGAATTCCAAGCGCCACCACTTCCTCTTGCCTTCCGGTTGGCGCTGTGAAGGCAATTTCATAGTCATCACCCGCGGTAGTGGCGCGCAAGAGACGGTGCTTCGGCTCCCTCCACAGCGAACACAATTCAGGCGATAGCGGTACTTGCGCACCCTCGATTTCGATTCCGACGCCGGAAGCCGTCGCGATATGGCCAAGGTCTGACACGAGCCCATCCGAAACGTCGATCGATGCGGAGGCTACGCAGCGAAGGGCTAAACCCAACCGTATCCGCGGTTCTGGCAACTGCAAGCGGTTCAGCAGATATTCGCGCTGTTGCCCCTGCAACAGGGCTTGTTCTTTCGCACACGCCAGCCCACCCCCGGCATCGCCAATTGTTCCGGACACAAACACGATATCACCAGGACAAGCGCCTGCCCGGCGCAGCATCGTCCCCTGTGGCACATGCCCAAACGCCGTGATGACCAGGGTCAGCGGACCGGACGTTCGGGTGGTATCGCCGCCCATCAGGGAAACCGCGAACTCGTGCTGGTCAAGTGTCAAACCTTCCACGAAGCCCTGCAACCAAGCTCGCCCGCGATGCGCGGGCAAAGACAGCGCAAGCAGGTAGCCAACCGGCTGCGCCCCTTTGGCTGCCAAATCGGAAAGGTTCACGCGCAGTGCCTTTCGGGCAACCAAATCCGGGGGATCGGTTGAGAAGAAGTGGATCCCTTCCAGTAGTGCGTCCGTCGTGATGACCAGTTCCTGCCCGGGCGGCACTGACAGTAGCGCTGCATCGTCGGTCAGGCCAAAGGCACCGGGAGCTGTGGATAGCGGGGCGAAGAATTCCGCGATAAGCTCGAACTCTCCCGGCCGATCAGAAGTGGATTTCGTCATCTGGCGGGTGTTCGCCGAACTCCAGTGCGCGCTTACGGTGTGCCACCCGGTCGAGCAACGCATTTACGAATGCAGCATCTTGATCGGCAAGGAAGTCATGGGAAATCCCCACATACTCATCGATCACGACTTTGGCTGGCACATCCTTCCTCGCGATCAGTTCATAAGTGCCGGCTCGTAAGATAGCCCGCAGGATGGAGTCGATACGCTGCAGCTTCCAACCCTCGGAGAGGTCGCCAGCAATTGCGCGGTCAATCTCTGTCTGGTGATGCGGCACGCCGCGCACGAGATCTCCAAAAAACTGTCCGTCCGGCCCTTTTCCAGCGATTTCCAGATCCGCAAAGCGGTGCTCAAGAAATTCCCGGGTAACGGTATCCGCATCCCCGCCGGTCAACTCCATCTGGTAAATCGCCTGGACCGCTGCTAGTCGCGCCGCATGACGTTCTTGACGGCCGGGCTGCATCGTCATGACCGGTCCCCAAGCCGGGCACGGAGACTGATCAGGGCGAGACACGCCCGAGCAGCATCTCCTCCCTTGTCAAGCTGATCGCGCGCGGCGCGCGCCAATGCCTGTTCTTCATTCTCGACGGTGAGAATGCCATTGCCGATGCAGAGGTGTCCGGTCAGGGCGAGATGCATGATGCCACGCGCCGACTCATTCGCAACGAGCTCGAAGTGATACGTTTCTCCCCGGATTACACAGCCCAGCGCAATGTACCCATCATAGGCCCTAGCCTCCTCTTCCCCCACACGTGCGGCGAACGCAATCGCAGCAGGAATTTCGAACGCGCCGGGGACGCTAATGCGCTCGAAACGCGCTCCAGCCGCATCTAATGCTGCGGTAGCGCCATCCAGAAGCGCGTTGGATATGTGCTCATAAAACCGCCCTTCCACGATGAGAATACGAGCGCTCATGCTGTCCCCTGATTGAACCTTCCACGGATCGGATGGGTATCCACGATGTTCAAGCCATAGCCGCCCAGGGCGACAACCTTCTTCTCCGGCGTATCCGTCAGCAAGATCATATCCCTTACGCCAAGGTCCAGCAGTATCTGCGCGCCAACGCCGAACTCCTTGACCCGCCTCCGGTCCGCACCATCCTGCGCGTTCTGCCGCAACGCGTCTGTCACGAAGGTAGGTTTGGTCGGCCGCAAGAGGACTACCACGCCTCGGCCGGCTTTGCCGATGATCCGCATGGCTCCTCCAAGCACGTCATGCTCATGCTCCGCCCAGTTCAGAACATCGCTGAAGACATTGATGGCATGCATTCGCACGAGCACTGGGTCGAGGCTGCTGATGTCCCCCTTCACGAGCGCGATATGCTCTGCATATTCCAGCGTATTGGCGTAGACGATCATCTTCCATTCGCCACCGTTGTGGCTTCGAAAGGGAGCTTCTGCGGCGCGCTCGACAAAATGATCATACCTCCGCCGGTAAGCGATGAGATCCGCGATCGTTCCTACTTTGAGGCCATGTAGCTGGGAAAACTGGACCAGATCCGGGAGGCGAGCCATGGTCCCGTCGTCGTTCATGATTTCGCAGATCACGCCTGCCGGATAGAGGCCGGCGAGGCGCGCGATATCTACCGCGGCCTCTGTATGGCCGGAGCGCACCATCACGCCTCCGTCTCGCGCCACAAGCGGAAAGACATGACCGGGCATCACGAGGTCCCGGGGCCCCTTGGTAGGATCGATCGCGACTGCAATGGTATGGGCGCGGTCATGCGCAGAGATGCCCGTCGAAACCCCTTCCCTCGCCTCAATTGAAACAGTGAAGGCGGTGTTGTGCGGCGTGCCGTTGAACTGAGTCATCATGGGCAGTTGCAGCGCGTTGGCACGTTCCTGCGTCAGAGCCAAACAGATCAATCCGCGGCCGTACTTTGCCATGAAGTTGATGGCTTGGGGTGTTGCCATCTGAGCCGGGATGAAAAGGTCTCCCTCATTTTCTCGATCTTCGGCATCGCTCAGGACGAGCATGCGGCCGTTACGGGCCTCTTCGATCAGCTCCTCGACTGAAGAAAGATAGTCCCGGAACATGGCTAGGCCTGCAAGAGCCGCTGTACATAACGGGCAAGCAGATCGATCTCGAGATTCACCGCTGAACCTTCTCCCAGAGCGCCGAAAGAGGTGACCTTCAGCGTGTGCGGAATAACATTCACGCCGAATCGCGGGCCATCCACTTCATTGACGGTCAGGGAGACGCCGTCCAGGGCAACGGAGCCCTTTGGCGCAATAAAGCGCGCTAGGTCATCTGGTGCTTGGAAAATCATGCGGCGTGACTCGCCTTCGGGTTTGATGCCGACCAGTTCCGCGGTACTGTCCACATGGCCGCTGACAATGTGCCCCCCCAGCTCATCGCCGACTCGAACAGGCCGCTCAAGATTGATGGAATCTCCGATTTGCCAGTGGCCGACAGTCGTTTTGGCTACAGTTTCAGCAGAAGCAGTGACGGCAAACCAGCGGTCGTGCGCGTGGCCCACCTCAACCACCGTGAGGCAAATGCCATTGCACGCCATCGACGCCCCGGGCTCGATCTTTGTTACGTCATAGTGGGTGCCGATGATGATGTGCGTGTCTCCCCGCTTTTGAACGTGGCGCACGTCTCCCAGATCGGTGACGATTCCCGTAAACATGGATAACTTTTAGGCTCTCAACCTGTAGGTTTCCAGCATGTCTGTGCCGAAGCATCGCAATCCGATTTCCTCATATCTGCCGGATATGAGCGCCGCCGCAAGCTCCGGTAGGTGACCTTGCGCTGAGTCGCCCAGATCGGTGCGGGCAGTGAATATCTCAAGTTCATCAGCGAAACCCTCGCGGAGAAACTCCGAGATAGTCGTGGCCCCGCCCTCAACCAGCAATCGCGTATGACCGCGCAGAGCCAACGCTTGCAGAACTCGCGAAAGTGGTAGTCTGCCCTGAGCATTCGGCGGCAGTTTCAGCACTTCCGCTCCATGTGTCCGGAGGTGGTCACCGGCTTCCACCGCCGTAAGGATCAGCGTGGGAACGTGCCAAGCGGTTTCTACCACCTTTGCAAATTCCGGTGTGCGCAACTGGCGGTCGAGGATAACGCGAACAGGCGAACGATTCTCCAGCCCGGGTAACCGGCAGGTCAGTAATGGATCGTCCGCCAGTACGGTACCGATTCCAACCAGAATGGCATCGTGCTTTGCCCGCAGGAGGTGAGCGAACCGGCGGGAGTCCTCGTTCGTGATCCATCGTTTGCTGCCGTGAACAGGGATGGTTTTCCCATCGCGGCTTTGGGCCATCTTCAGCGTAACCAGTGGGCGGTCCTTTGTGATGCGCAGAAAAAAGCCGCGATTAAGTGCTACTGCTTCCTCTCCAAGCACCCCCACTGATACGTCTACGCCGCCTGCGCGCAGTAATGCGAAACCTCTGCCGTTCACCCGAGGGTCCGGATCGGTTGCAGCACCAACCAAACGCCGGACGCCGGCTTTGGCCAAGGCCTCTGCACATGGCGAGGTGAGCCCATAATGGGCGCATGGCTCCAGGGTGACATATGCAGTCGCGCCTTTCGCCAAAGCTCCCGCATTCGCAAGGGCCATTGTTTCCGCATGAGGCCGCCCCCCAGGCGCTGTCCAGCCCCGCCCCACGACGCGGCCCTCGGCGGAGACAATCACGCAGCCCACAGCGGGGTTTGGTGCCGCGCGACCTAATGCACGTCTGGCCAAGGCGAGCGCCCGCCGCATGTGGTCAGCATCTGACATCAAGAACAGATTAACGAGGATTTAGGACAAAATCTGCTGAGGCTTTCTGAGGTTTCTATTTTTCGGCCGCTCAGGTACACTGACATCCAATCGTGACTTGACGCCTAAGGGACTTGCGATGACAAAAGGACTTGGCTTGGCCGCCGCGTGCGCCACTCTCTTCTGCGCCCTGCCGCTCGCCCAAGCGGCTGCTCAACAAGTCGGCGCATACGCCGGACGAACCGCAGATGGGAACACGATCAGTTTCGATGTTGCACTGGACGGCCAAGGACAGCCGGTGTTGATGGATCTGGCCATCAAATTTACCGCCGCGTGCGGCCAGAGCGGATCTTCAATCAGCCAGTCATGGCATTTCTTCTTCTCCGCCGGGCTGCCGATCGTGAATGGGCACGTGAAACAGCTAGAAGACAACCCTCAGCTCCTGCTGCTGAACAGTCTGTCCTTTCACGACCATCGGGTTACCGGGAGCACGGAAGCGCGGCTTCCTATTATCGATGCTAAATCCGGCGCGGCGCAGCTTTGCACCTCTTCCAAACAGGCCTTCAAGGCCACTTTCCAGAGCGCGGATGGTGCGAGCCCGTTCGATCATCCCGGAACGGCACGCCTAAAGGCGCCGCAGCGCACGGCAATCCTTGAATGGTCGTCGCAAGGGGTGTTGCATCAAGAACTCCGGAAGGAGCAGTAGGCTGTTTTATTAACGGTCGCCCCCTTCAAGTGAACCTATGAGCTCCTCGAAATCTTTGGTTTCGCGGAAATTCTTGTAAACTGAGGCGAACCGTACGTAGGCCACCTTATCGAGGCTCGCCAACGCCTGCATGACCAATTCTCCAATCGTAGAGGCCGCGATTTCATTTTCGCCGAGACTTTCCAATCGCCTAACGATCCCAGTGATCATCCGGTCTACCCGTTCTGGCTCCACGGGCCGTTTTCGGAGTGCGTGAGAGATAGACCGTTCCAGCTTCTCGCGCTCGAAAGGCTCGCGTCTACCGCTTTTCTTCACGACAATCAGCTCGCGCAGTTGCACACGCTCGAAGGTGGTGAAACGCCCACCGCATGCCGGACAATGCCTGCGGCGGCGGATGGCAGAGTTATCCTCGCTCGGTCGACTGTCCTTGACTTGGCTATCTTCGTGTCCGCAGAAGGGGCAGCGCATGGAATCTCCGGTCTATTCGTAGATTGGAAAGCGGCGGCACAATTCGAGTACCTGGTGTCGAACCTCGGCCTCGACGGCGGCGTCGCCGCCCACGCCCTGAGCCGCGACAGCATCCACCACATCCGCTACCCAATTGCCGATCTCCTTGAACTCAGAGACGCTGAAGCCGCGTGTCGTACCCGCTGGTGAGCCTAAGCGAATACCCGAAGTAACCGCAGCTTTCTCGGTATCGAATGGGATAGCGTTCTTGTTGCAGGTGATGTAGGCGCGGTCCAGCGCCTTCTCCACGTCGCGCCCCGTGGCCTTCTTTGGACGTAAATCAACCAACATCAGATGAGTGTCAGTCCCACCAGACACGATATCCAAACCTCGAGCTTGGAGAGTGGACGAAAGTGCCTTCGCGTTCTCCACAACCGAACGCGAGTATCCGTTGAAATCGGGTTGCAGAGCTTCGCGGAAGGCTACGGCCTTCGCAGCAATGACGTGCATCAAAGGCCCACCTTGCAACCCCGGGAATACCGCCGAGTTGATCTTCTTCCCTAAATCCGGATCTTGGGAAAGAATTAACCCGCCCCGGGGCCCCCGCAAGGTCTTATGCGTCGTACTGGTGACGACATGCGCGTACTTCAGCGGATTGGGATAGACACCCCCCCCGACGAGCCCCGCAAAATGTGCCATGTCGACCATGAAATAGGCGCCTACCCGATCCGCAATCTCTCGGAAGGCCTTGAAATCCAGCACGCGTGAATATGCCGAGCCGCCCGCAAGGATGACCTTCGGCCGGTGCTGTTTGGCGACGCACTCAACCTCGTCCATGTCGATGCGGCAGGTGTCGCGGCGCACGGAATAGGAGACCGGGTTGAACCATTTGCCCGACTGGTTGACCGGCGAACCATGCGTCAAGTGCCCCCCTGCAGCGAGATCGAGACCCATGAAGGTATCGCCGGGCCGCATCAACGCGAAGAAGACGGCCTGGTTGGCTTGGGCGCCGGAGTGGGGCTGCACGTTTGCGAATTCGCAGTCAAAGAGCTGCTTGGCACGGTCGATAGCCAGCTGCTCGACGACATCGACGTGCTCACAGCCGCCATAGTAGCGGCGTCCGGGATAGCCCTCGGCGTACTTGTTTGTGAGCACCGAGCCTTGCGCCTCCAGCACCGCCCGCGAGACGATGTTCTCAGACGCAATCAGCTCAATCTTCTGTTCTTGTCGCGCCAGTTCGTCGTGGATAGCGGCGGAAATTTCGGGATCGGATGCCTTGAGCCCCAGCGAAAACGATCTTTCTCCTCTTCGCAATTCCGTGGAAATTGAATCCTCCTGCCTCTGGGATACCGACCTATCGCGGCACACCCCCATCTCCTTACCATATCTAGCGCCAGAACAGGACCTCCCGGCCCGCGTGGAGCTCAATTTTTAAACGCCCACAGAAGCAGATAGGGAGAGACCCCCTCGCTTCCCATTCGCCGCGAGAGCTCGTTCATCAGAGGAATCAGAGACCGCGCATATTTCCGATCGTCGCGTCCCGAGGGCGAGCAACACTGTGGAAGAATTAGCGTGTGTTGTTCAGGGTGAATTTCAGGTGCCGTCTAATCATGAACCGCCTCCGTCGACAGAGATCATGCCTACATCGACTTCTACTCTCATTTGACTTGTTAACAGGGAACGTTATACAAATTGGCGATAAGGCCATACGCAAATCGAAGGGACAAAAATGCCTACAGTGGATACGTCGGGGACGCGGTCCGAGGAGTTGCTGAAGTTGGCTAGCGACATCATCGCCGCTTATGTCAGCAACAATCCGGTGCCCGTTTCAGAGTTGCCCGGAATGATCAAGAGCGTGCACGCAACCCTGGGTGGGCTCGCTGGAGCTGGCCCCGGAGATGGCACGACCACGCAGAAACCGGCAGTGCCGGTAAAGCGCTCCATCGCGCCTGATTATATTGTGTGCCTGGAAGACGGCAAAAAGCTCAAAATGCTGAAGCGGTATCTCCGGTCCAACTATAAGCTTTCGCCGGAAGAATATCGCGCCAAGTGGGGCCTCCCCGCGGACTATCCGATGGTTGCGCCCAATTATGCGGCGCAGCGTTCGGAATTCGCGAAGAAGATCGGGCTTGGCCGGTCTTCACCGGCCAGCAAGGGTCGCCGCGGCAAGCGGGCATAATTCTAATGGTCAGGCGGCGCGCTTAAGCCGGCGTGCCGTCCATACCGCGTCCATAGCGCTCACCAGATGTTCCATCATCGCCTCGGTATGAACCGGCGATGGAGTTAGCCGCAGGCGCTCGGTACCCCGCGGAACAGTTGGATAGTTGATGGGTTGCACATAAACTCCATGTTCCCGCAGCAAGACATCTGAAATTGACTTGCACACCGCGGCATCACCCACGAACACCGGTACGATATGGCTCGCCGATGACATCACAGGGAGGCCGGCCTGATTGAGCATCCGCTTCAACAGGCTCGACCGCTCATACAGTGCGATGCGTTCCGCATCACTTTTCTTCAGGTGACGAATGCTCGCAAGCACGCCGGCGGCTAAAACTGGCGCGAGCGAGGTTGTAAAGATAAAACCTGGGGCAAAAGAGCGAATGCAGTCAATAATGTCGGAGCTGGCCGCGATATAGCCGCCCATCACACCAAACGCTTTGGCAAGCGTACCTTCTATGATGTCAAGGCGATGCATGACGCCATCGCGAGCTGCGACGCCAGCGCCGCGCGGCCCATAAAGGCCCACACCGTGGACCTCATCGAGAAACGTCATAGCGTCGTATCGGTCGGCGAGATCGCATATGGCTGCGATCTTACCGAAGTCTCCATCCATCGAATAAACCGATTCGAAAGCGATCAGCTTCGGAACCCCGGGGGTACTAGCTTTAAGTTGGTGCTCAAGATCCGCAAGATCATTATGGCGGAAGATGCGCTTTTCGCTGCCACCGTGACGGATACCCTCGATCATCGACGCGTGGTTCAGCTCATCCGAGAATACGATAAGGCCGGGCAGCAGCTTTCCGAGGGTGGATAGCGTCGTATCGTTGGAAACGAAGCCGGACGTAAACACCAGCGCCGCTTCTTTGCCGTGCAGATCGGCGAGTTCCGACTCGAGTTCGACGTGATAGTGTGTCGTTCCGGATATATTTCTCGTTCCGCCGGAACCTCCTCCCGCTCTTTCCAGCGCTTCGTGCATGGCAGCGAGTACCTTGGGATGCTGGCTCATTCCCAAGTAGTCGTTGCTGCACCAAACGGTCACCGGCCGTGAGCTTACTCCCTCGAACAAGCTAGCCTGAGGGTAAGCCCCGCAGTCCCGAATAATATCCGCGAAGACTCTATATCGGCCCTCCCGTCGGAGGTCCGCGAGGGCCGCCGCAAATCGCGCGCGGTGGGAACACGCCATCGTAAGCTGCCTGCCAATCCAGCGACCTTAGATTATCCCATCAAGCCGCGGTCACCCATAGCAAATTGTCACAGAGCAACAAGGTACGAGATCATCTGGACGGCCCAGTTCACCCTAGAGCGACCTCGTTGGTCCATTCGGCCCGGATGTGTCGTAACCGACCGTTAACCGTGGCCGGGGTCCAATGCCAGCAGGATGTCGCGCGTAGCATTGGGGGGGCGTGACGGCAACAAGGGGCCGATTTCCAGCGGCACAAATGGATGGGATGGGGCGAGGCTTTGCGCACACGACGGGCGTTCGGACTGGCTGATGTGAGCGAGCGGTGGCAACGATCCGCAAGCGCCGCGGGACAGGTGCTCGCCAGCAATGACGGGCGATGGGTGCTGGCTTCCACATCGGTGACCGCTCTCGTAGCCGGAGCGGTAGCTTGGCTCGCGCCAGGCATATTGCCTGAACCACGCTCTTATCGGACCGACGATCGTCCGCTGATGCCGTATCAAGTGTTTCTCAAGCTCACCCGGCACAGCGATTCTTCAGGTGCAGCTTACGCCGGAATGTTTCCGCCCGGAAACACCTTCATCGACCCGCGGCGGAGTACAGCCCCCAGCGAACTTGATGGCGCGTTATTGAGCGAACGGGAGGGAAAGCAGTCTGACAGTAGCGTCGATACCCGCACCATCACGCTCGATCGCGGCGACACTTTGGTAGGCGCGTTGGTAGATGCAGGCGTCTCGCAATCTGACGCCAACGCCGTAATTCTGGCTCTAGCCCACGTCTTCGATCCGAAGGCAATAAAAGCTGGTGAGTCGTTTGGGATCTCGTTCACCAGCGTGCCAGACAAGCCGATCGCTCAAATCATCTACACGCCACCCCAGGGATCAGCTGAGGCGGTGGGAGAAGACGATTCGGGCGCCGGCGCTCTTGAGGAGGTCCCCGCCACTCCGGTCGGCAAGTTGCTTTCGCTGAGCTATTCTCCGGAGATTGGGCACGAGATCACGATTACGCGCAGCGCAGCCGGCCAGTTCATCGCGCAGGAAGTACGCAAATCTCTGAAGGCGCGATTTCACCGCGCTGGAGCGACAATCGACTCAAGCCTGTATCTTGCTGCGATGCGGGCTGGCATCCCAGCCGATGTGGTCGTCAAGATGATCCACATGTTCTCGTATGAGGTAGATTTTCAACGGGATCTGAAGCCGGGCGACTCCTTCGAGGTCCTGTACAACTACTACTACACACCCGATGGGCAACCGGCGAAGGAAGGTGAAATCCAATATGCAGCACTAAACTTCGGCGGCCACTCCATCGCGCTCTACAGATACCAGCCGAGGGGCGAGGTCCCGCAATATTTCGACGGCCGCGGAGCAAGCGCGCGCAGCCTACTGATGAAAACCCCCGTGGACGGTGCTCACATTACCTCCGGCTTCGGGATGCGTTTTCATCCGATCCTTGGTTACACACGAATGCACAAAGGTGTTGATTTTGGTGTTCCCATGGGTACCCCTGTCATGGCAGCCGGTTCAGGAGTGGTGCAGCAAGAAGGGCGTCTCGGTGGGTACGGCAACTACATTTCAGTGGATCACCAGAACGGCTATTCGACAGCATATGGGCACCTGTCCCGCTTCGCGCCAGGTATCCACGTTGGCTCGCGCGTACGGCAAGGCCAGGTCATCGCGTACAGTGGCAACTCCGGCATGTCCACCGGCCCGCATCTGCACTACGAAATTCGACGGCATGAGGTGCAGGTCAATCCTGCGACCGTGAAAGTGGCCACGGGCCGAAAGCTGTTCGGCCACGAGCTGCGTGCTTTCTTGGTGGAGCGATTGCATGTCGACACAGAGTTAGCTTCCTTGCCGCTCGAAATGAAAGTGGCAGAGGGTGGAGGCGAGCTGCGCGCAGCGAAGGATTAAGCGCTCCGCACGTCGAGCAGTCTGCTGTAGTGGGTGTGCAAATCTCCGGCCAGCAGCGAGCGGTTGAATTTGCTCTCGACTATGTGGCGGCCCTGCTTCCCCATCTGCTTCCGGAGATCAGGCCCGTTGAGCAGGGTTACGATGTGTCCTGCCAATTCTTCCGCATCGCCTTCACGGGCCAGCAGTCCTGAAACACCATGCTCTACCAACTCAGGAATCCCAGAATGTCGCGTGCTGACCACGGGCAGTCCCCTTGCCATCGCTTCCATCAGCCCTACCGGAATGCCTTCTTCATCACCCGAGGGTGAGGCCGTGCTTGCCAGCACGAATAGATCGGCTGCCTCCATGCGATCCAGAACCTGCCTGTGCGGCATCCCCCCGAGAAACTGTACCCTTAGTTCCAACTTTGCAGCTTGCGCTTGCAAACGCTCCTCCTCCGGCCCGCCACCAATCAGTTCGAACAAAAATTCCCGCACACCAGATCGCCTAGCAATCGCTAACGCCTCTAGAGTGATATGATGTCCCTTTTTCCGGACTAGCCTTCCGACCGAAACAATGCGCAGTGGGGCGTCTGGGCTCACACGGCTGCAATGTTTGTTAAATGACGTAGAACAATCCACGCCCATATGGTGGACCTGAACCTTGCGCGGATCAGCGCCGATAGTCTCTAACCGCCGCGCGAAGTAGCGGCTCACCGGGAGCATCAAATCCGCATGCCGGAACAATAGGGCGTAGCAATCAGGGCCGTTACGTCTGATGTAGGCTGATGCATCAACACCGTGGAACGTCGCTACCAGCTTAGCGGAAGTCAGTCCGAGGTGCTTCAGAACTGCGCCATGAAGTCCAATTGGGCCGAAATGGCAATGCAGAATGTCCAGGTCTGGCATCTCCCGGTGCAGAATACGCGCTGCTCCAAGAACCGAGAGCAGCCGGAAGTTCGGGCGTCCTCGGTTCATTATTAGAGCCGCGATCGGGAGCCACACGTGAACAAAATGAACGAGTAGCTGGGCCGTGTAGCGAATTCGCTGCAAAATGCCGGACGGACGCGGCACATAGAAGACACGGCCCTTCAACTCGCTGGGCACATCCAGCCCATCGCTTTCTGCGTTGGGCCGAAACAGCGAGAGGATCCGAACATCGACGCCTTTGGCGCGCTGCCCCGACACTTCGTCATAGACGAAGGTCTGAGTTGCAGACGGGAATCTGCTCACAAGATAGCAAACCTTCATCGGCTTCCTTGTGGAGCGAGTACGCTAGTGCAAGGCGTGGCTGGGGCCTGACTCGTCCAACAGCTCTGAACCGCTCAAGGCGAACTCCATGCCATTGATCGCTAGACCGCCTTTGCCTGCGGACACGTTGACCATGCTGCCGTCTGCAATTCTCCCCTCCAGCAACAGCTCTGCCAGAGGATCCTGCAGCCTCCGTTGGATCACCCGCTTCAATGGACGTGCGCCGTACACAGGGTCATAGCCCGCCTGCGCCAGCCACTCCCGGGCGCGACCGTCAAGGTCGATCTCGATCTTCCGGTCAGCCAAAAGCTTCTGCAGCCGTCCCATCTGAATGTCGACAATCTGGTCCATGTCGCTGCGGTTGAGGCGATGGAACAGAATGATCTCGTCCAGCCTGTTGAGGAACTCCGGCCGGAAATGTGCCCGAAGGGCGCCCATGACCTGAGCGCGTTGTTGCGGCGTTTCCGATCCTTCGCCGACGGCGAGGAACTCCGTGCCGAGGTTGGAGGTGAGGATGATCACGGTATTCCGGAAATCGACGGTACGCCCTTGCCCGTCCGTCAAGCGTCCGTCGTCGAGCACCTGCAACAGGACGTTGAACACATCGTGATGCGCCTTCTCCACTTCATCGAACAGGATCACCTGGTAAGGCCGGCGGCGCACCGCTTCGGTGAGAACGCCCCCTTCTTCGTAGCCGACGTATCCCGGCGGGGCGCCGATGAGCCGTGCCACGGAATGTTTCTCCATGAACTCGCTCATATCAATGCGCACCATGGCGCTGTCGTCATCGAAGAGGAATTCGGCTAAGGCCTTGGTGAGTTCGGTCTTTCCGACCCCTGTTGGACCAAGGAAAAGAAACGAGCCAATCGGCCGGTTGGGATCCTGCAAGCCCGCCCGCGCACGGCGGACGGCGTTCGAGACGGCGCGAACGGCCTCGTTCTGGCCAACGACGCGCCTTTCCAGGGATTTCTCCATGTGGAGCAGCTTGGCGCGCTCGCCTTCGAGCATCTTGTCAACGGGAATGCCGGTCCAGCGGGAGACAACTTGTGCAATGTTCTCCGGGGTCACCGCCTCGTTGACGAGGGCGGCGCCCTCTTTCTCCTCAATGATCTTCAGCTTCTTCTCGAGATCGGGAATGACGCCGTAAGTGAGCTCGCCGGCGCGCGCGAAGTCGCCACGACGTTGCGCGATCTCCACGTCCGCCCGCGCCTTTTCGAGCTGCTCCTTCAAGCTCTGTGTGTCCTGGACGGATTTCTTCTCTTCCTGCCAGCGGGCCGTAAGCGAAGCCGCTTGCTCCTCCAGATTGGCTAATTCGCTTTCAAGCGTGTGTAGACGATCTTGCGAAGGTTTGTCGTTTTCCTTGCGCAACGCTTCCCGCTCGATCTTGAACTGGATGATACGCCTGTCGAGCTCGTCTAATTCTTCCGGTTTGGAATCCACCTGCATACGAAGCCTCGACGCAGCTTCGTCCATCAAATCGATCGCCTTGTCCGGCAAAAAGCGGTCGGTAATGTAGCGGTTGGAGAGTTGGGCTGCCGCGACAATCGCCGAGTCCGTGATCCGCACACCATGATGGACTTCGTACTTTTCCTTGAGCCCGCGCAGAATTGAAATCGTGTCCTCCACGGTCGGCTGCGCCACAAACACCGGCTGGAAGCGCCGAGCCAGCGCCGCATCCTTCTCAACGTGCTTGCGATACTCATCCAGGGTTGTGGCCCCGACACAGTGCAGTTCGCCGCGCGCGAGTGCCGGTTTGAGCAAATTAGAGGCATCCATGGCGCCATCTGCCTTGCCAGCGCCAACGAGCGTATGCATCTCGTCAATGAAGAGAATAATCTTTCCCTCGCCAGCAACGACCTCTGAGAGGACAGCTTTTAGCCGTTCTTCGAACTCACCACGGAATTTTGCGCCAGCGATCAGAGCGCCCATATCAAGCGCCATCAGCCGCTTATCACGCAAGCTCTCCGGCACGTCACCGTTGACGATACGAAGGGCTAAGCCCTCGGCGATGGCCGTTTTTCCCACGCCTGGCTCACCGATGAGAACGGGATTGTTCTTCGTGCGGCGCGACAGCACCTGAATTGTACGGCGAATTTCCTCATCTCGCCCGATCACCGGATCAAGCTTGCCTGAACGCGCCAGTTCCGTGAGATCGCGCGCATACTTTTTCAGCGCATCGTACTGATTCTCCGCGGTCGCTGAATTGGCAACGCGTCCTTGCCTGAGATCGGAAATGGCCTTGTTCAGGCCCTGTGCCGTGACCCCAGCATCCTTGAGTATGCCCGCAGCCTCCGTGCCCTGCGCCATCGATAGCGCCAAGAGCAGATATTCTGCGGTTACATAGGCGTCTCCCGCTCCTTTGGCGGCCTGCTCGGCAGAGTCGAGCAGCCTGGCCGTTTCAGGAGCCAGATAAACCTGGCCGCTGCCGCCTTGGATTTGCGGCACTTTGGCAAGCGCCATTTCGTTTTCGCGGCGAACCTGATCGGGACGGCCACCAGCCGCGCGAATCAGCCGCGCAGCCATACCGTCCTCATCATCGATGAGGACCTTCAACAAGTGCTGCGGCAACAACTGTTGGTGGTTTGCCCGAAGGGCGAGACTTTGCGCGGATTGAACAAAGCCACGCGCGCGCTCGGTGAACTTCTCTATATCCATCTTCGAACCTCTTCAGCCCGCACCCGAGACCTCAACTGACAGTCTGGCTGCGTCTGCCGGATTAGGGCGAGCCCGTGTGGCGCTCCGCCCGGGTTATATGTGTGATGGATTTGTCGCAGTGCAAGGGCGGTGAAGCCGGCCAGAGAAGCCTACTCTGCCGCTGCCGCCTGATCGCTCTCTTCGGAGCCGTTCTCCGCCAAAGAAAATGAGGGTCCGCTGATATCCGGCTGCGGGCCTTCCCCATTCCCGCCAGAACCCCGGCCGTTGCCATTCCCATTGTACTGCTGCTGCTGTTGCTGGCGCTGCTGCTGATACTGCTGTTGTTGTTGGGCTTGTGCCGCCAAGATCCGATAATAGTGCTCGGCATGCTGGAGATAATTCTCGGCAGCCACTCGGTCCCCCTGCGCATTGGCGTCGCGGGCGAGCTGCAGGTATTTCTCATAGACATGCGAAGCCGAGCCGCGAATCTTAACCTCAGGACCGCTGGAATCGAAGGTCCTGTTAGGGTTGTGATTCTGGTGCTGATTATGATTGCTCTGCGGCCTGCGGCCGCGCTGCCGTGAACGTGTCACTCGATATCCCTGCTATTCGTGCGCACCCAGCGACGGCTCATGGAGCAGCCCATGATTTTGCAGACCGTCGCGCCTTTGGCGCGTCATCCTAGTTACATACGGTTGAGCTCGTCTTTGTCCCTGCGGGACCGGCTTATCGCCTCAGCTGCATCTTTGCGGCCGGACCGAAGCTTGCGCTCCAGCGGGGGTCCCACTCCCCCATGGCAGCAACGTAGCGATTTTCGCGTCTCTTTCCAACCCTTTTTTCTATCAAACTTACCAAGGCCTTAGGACCGGCAAACCACCAGACAACGTGGAATGCCCGCCAGATCCGACGCGGAGCGCAGGACTGTCAGACCCCCTCCCGTCATTATGGCGCTAACGGGTTCCTCCTGTCCTGCACCTATCTCAATGAACCCTGTTCCGTTTGGTTTCAGACAGCGTACCAGAGTTGGCGAGAGATTTCGGTAACCGGCGAGTCCATCCTTTCCGCCGTCCAGCGCCATAATAGGCTCGTAATCTCGCACGTCGGGCGCGAGCCCAGCCAAATGGGCGGTACGGATATAAGGGGGGTTGCAGACAATAAAATCGAACGATCCGCCGACACTGTTCCAATCAATATTCAGGAGTTCAACTCGTGCTTCCAGCCCGTGATTCCTGACGTTGCGCCGCGCCCACTGCAACGCACACTCAGATGCGTCAACTCCAACCCCCGTGGCCTGTGAGTACTCTTTCAGCAAAGCGGTGAGAAGACACCCGCTCCCTATTCCCAGGTCCAGTATGCGGTACCGGCAAGATCGATCATGCCATTCCCGCAAGGCTTGATCCATCAGGGTTTCCGTTTCAGGTCGGGGGATCAAGACTCCTGGTCCGACCTCAAAGTCCAGACTCCAGAATTCCCTGCGTCCGACAATGTAGGCGATCGGCTCCCTTGATAGCCGCCGTTGAACGCATATGGAGAATGCAGCCGGATTACCACGCGCGTGTTCCCACAGAATCCGTGCCTCGGCGCGGGCGGATCCGATGCCTGCCACGCGAAGCCGAGCCGCAGCATCCTGAATCTGATCGCTCAGGCGCCCTCTTCCGCCGAGAGTGTAGCGAGCCGGTTTGCTTGATCTTCCGCCACAAGTGCATCCACGATCTCGCCTAGTTCATCGCCTGCAATTATACGATCCAGCTTGTACAGGGTCAGATTGATCCGGTGATCCGTGACGCGGCCTTGGGGGAAATTGTAGGTGCGAATGCGCTCACTTCTGTCACCGGATCCCACCATGCTCTTGCGCTCGGAAGCGCGCGCGCTATCCACTCGTTCACGCTCCAACTCATAAAGCTTTGCCTTGAGAAGCTTCATAGCCTGCGCCTTGTTCTTGTGTTGCGACTTCTCCGTCTGCTGCGCCACAAAGATGCCTGTAGGAAGGTGGGTAATGCGCACCGCGCTTTCGGTTTTGTTTACATGTTGACCGCCGGCGCCGCTCGCGCGAAAGACGTCAATACGCAAATCCTTTTCGTCGATCTCAACGTCTACATCCTCGGCTTCCGGCAACACAGCAACCGTGGCGGCGGATGTGTGAATGCGGCCGCTGGCCTCGGTAGCCGGCACCCGCTGCACACGATGCACACCGCTTTCAAACTTCAGCTTTGCATACGCGCCCTTGCCCTGCACTTCCAGGACGGCCTCCTTGACCCCGCCTAAATCACTCTCGCTGAGAGACATCAGCTCGGTCCTCCAGCCCTGCAGCTGCGCATACCGCTTATACATGCTCAGCAGATCAGCGGCGAAGAGCGCCGCTTCATCGCCACCAGTGCCTGCGCGGATCTCAATGATCGCCGAGGATGCGTCTGCTGCGTCCTTGGGCAGCAGCAGAATCTGCAACTGGTGCTCAAGCGTCGCGATCCGTTCCTTCAGGACGGCGCGTTCCTCTTCAGCCATGCCGCGCAATTCAGGCTCAGCCCCCATGTCGACGGCCAATGCTTCCGCTTCTTCCTGTTCTCGCTGCGCCGCCCGGTAGGCCTCGACTGTCTCCACCAAGGGGGCAAGTTCCGCATGTTCCTTGGAAAGCTGTGCGTACTCCGATCCTGCCGTGCTCCCGGAGGCCAGCTGCGCCTCAAGCGCGGCATGGCGATCTACTAGCCTCGCCAGTTTGGCTTCCGGAATCATGGAACAAAAATGCCGGGACTAAAGCGCGGGCTCAAGAACCGGAGAAATGCCCCGAGATTCGATCTCGGCCGCGCGCTTCTCGCACAGTTCGACGACGTGATCGACCAGCTTGCCATTATCGAGCTTATAAGCCGGCCTCCCGTCCAGGTAGATCATGCCGTTGCCTGCGCCCGCGCCACCCCCGGTGAATCCCAGATCGGTTTCCCGCGCCTCGCCCGGCCCGTTCACCACGCAGCCGATAATGGAAAGGGTCATCGGCGTGGTGATGTGCTTCAAACGGTCCTCGAGTAGCCGAACGGTGTCGATGACATTGAAACCCTGACGCGCGCAGGACGGGCAGGACACGATATTCACGCCCCGGTGCCGTAGATTCAGAGCCTTGAGGATGTCGAACCCAACGCGCACTTCCTCGACTGGATCGGCGGAGAGAGACACGCGGATGGTATCGCCGATCCCCGACCACAGCAGCATACCCATTCCGATAGACGATTTCACGCTGCCGGAAATCAAACCTCCCGCTTCGGTAATGCCAACATGGAGTGGGTAATCACAAGCGTCGGCCAAGCCCTGATACGCCGCTACGGCCAGAAAGACGTCAGATGCCTTGCAGCTGATCTTGAACTCGAAGAAAGCATTGTCCTCGAGTATCCTGGCATGGTTTAGCGCGCTCTCTACCATCGCTTCTGGGCAAGGTTCGCCATACCGCTCGAGCAATTCCTTCTCAAGCGAACCCGCATTCACGCCAATGCGCATAGAAACGCCATGGTCCTTCGCGGCTTGAACCACCTCGCGAACCCGCTGCGCGCTGCCAATGTTGCCCGGATTGATACGAAGGCACGCCGCGCCCGCCTCAGCAGCTTCGATGGCGCGCTTGTAGTGAAAGTGGATGTCAGCGACGATCGGTATTCGCGCAGCCTTGGTGATGGACTTGAGCGCTTCCGTCGCATCTTCATCCGGACAAGACACCCGAACGATGTCGACGCCGGCTTCCTCGGCACGGCGGATTTGATCGATGGTACCGCGCACGTCGGCGGTCACAGTATTGGTCATGGTCTGGACCGAAATCGGCGCGTCGCCGCCAACCTCGACAGATCCGACACGAATTTTACGGGACTTGCGTCGCTCGATATGGCGATATGGGCGCACGCTCATTCCTGCCTCTATTGATCGTTGGGAGAAGGTTCCCCGGCCTGAGGCTTGCCGGCGAGCGTCCTGGGATTCAGGGGCAAGGCTGTCGTCAACTCGGCTGAGTTGCCTGCCATCCGTACCGGCTTCCCGTCCACGTCAATTTCGACTGCATTGCCGTGCTCTGCCGTTAAAGAGAGCCCATCCTGGTTGGCAACCTGGTAGGAATCGCCTGGCTGCAGCACCTTGTTGATGAATTCTGTGCCCTTCTCATCCTGGACCAGAATGTGGGTTGGCTGTTTGATCCGGAGCACGATACGGGGATGGAGGTTCCACTTGCCGTAGACCTGTGCCTGGGCAGGAGCTGGCACGGCCGTGGCCGATCGGACTGGACCCGTCATCCGAGATGAGGATTGAAGACGGGGGACCGCGCCGGCAGACTTTGGATGGAGAGTGGATCCAGGGGGCGGTGTTCTCTCTGCGGAGGCTGGCGGGGCCGCAGGTGTGATTGCAGGCGCGGGCGCAGGCGACGCGAAAACATAATAGATACCATAAGCGATCAGGCCTATCATCAAGATACCCATGATCAACCAGCCCCAGGATCGACCGGGAAGTTCCTCCGGTTCCTTGAAACCTGCTGTCTTGGATGGATCGTGGCGACCGGCAATTTCCGTCTTAAACCGATCAACCGTGTCGACGGGGTTCAGGCCCAAATATTCTGCATACGCCCTGATAAATCCTACAGCATAGGTGCGCCCAGGCAGTGCGGCGATGTTATCGTCCTCGAGGGCTGCCAAATGGTCCATGCGGATCTTGAGGATGCGAGAAACCGTCTCGACATCTTCCCCGCGAGAAATTCGCGCTCCGCGCAACTCCTGACCAACCGTGCCCAGCGGCACATCGAAATCGCCGGAAACCTCGCGCAAATGACTGCGACGTCCATCCTGCCGATCGGTCTTCGCGCTGATCTTGGTGACCTTGGCCATGAATGTTCCGAGGACGGCTCCTTTAACCTTGTCAGGTCCGCATTCTAAGCCAATTTCCAAGCGCCTTTAAAGGACGGATACCGGGGAAAATCAAAGACCAGCTTCCTGGCCGGAAGCTGGTCTTGGGTCCTTCGCGACAGCTTTAGTGGCCGCGTACCGTTGTCGTGATCTGGATCTGCTGCTGCGAGAGGGACTGCTGCTCCTGCTGCCGCATAGCGTCCCACTGCCGCTGCGTGTGGCACTCGCGAGTTCCCCCCAAACGAGTGCCGGTGGGAGCTGCTCCGGTGTGGCAAACGACACGATCTAGGTCGCTGCTCTCAGCGGAGGGCGTCGTTGCCGCGGTGACAGGCGCGGTAGTCTGCTGCGCAAGCGCGAAAGACGCGGAACCAACCATCGCCACGATAAATCCAAGCGTGAACATCTCTATACGCACGGAAGCCTCTTCGAATTTCAAGCAGCTTTAAGTGCTGCGATTTTGGGGAGCTTTGCAAGTGTAACGGGCGATATGCCGCGAATGTGATCGCATGTCTAGACTCACCCTGGAAAAATCCCTTTTGATGGCTTAGGCCGGGCTCACCGTTGAGACGTTTCGCACGCACCTCTATGAGAGAGCCTCGGTTTGCGGGCGCACGCGCGATGGGAACAATTGTGATGAAATTCGGCGGCACCTCTGTGGCCGATCTGGACCGGATCCGTCACGTTTGCAGCCTCGTGAAGCAGCAAGTAGAAAGGGGGGACCGCGTCGCCGTAACCGTTTCAGCGATGGCAGGAGAAACCAACAAGCTAGTTGGATGGGCCCGAGAACTGGCTCCCCTCCATAATCAACCGGAACACGACGTGGTAGTCGCCACCGGCGAGCAGATCACGGCAGGCCTTCTTGCTCTAGCACTTTCAGCCAGCGGAACACCGGCCCGGTCTTGGATGGGGTGGCAAATCCCGATCCGGACTAATTCAACACACGGGTCCGCTCGTATAGAGACGATCGATCCAACAGAACTCAACGCATGTTTTCAGGAAGGCTTGGTAGCCGTTGTCGCCGGGTTCCAAGGGGTGACGCATGAAAATCGCGTGTCTACCCTTGGCCGTGGCGGGTCTGACACTAGCGCGGTCGCTATAGCAGCAGCACTGCGGGCTGATCGTTGCGACATCTACACCGATGTGGATGGAGTCTATACCACCGATCCACGCATCGTTCCGCGGGCCCGGCGACTGGAACGCATCGCCTTCGAAGAGATGCTGGAGATGGCATCACTCGGAGCCAAGGTGCTGCAGACCCGCTCCGTCGAGATTGGCATGCTGCACCGTGTGCCCATTCGTGTGCTCTCCACCTTCGAGCCGGATGGTGAGGGTACTCTTGTATGCGACGAGGAAGACATCGTGGAAAAAAAACCAGTAACGGGGATCGCCTATTCCCGTGACGAGGCGAAGATCACCCTCCACCGCATTCCGGACAAACCGGGGGTCGCTGCAGCTATTTTTGGCCCCCTGGCGGACGCCGGCGTCAATGTTGACATGATCGTCCAGAACGTGGCGGAAGATAGCAGCAAGACCAACCTAACCTTCACCGTAGGCCGTAGCGAACTTAATCGCGCGCTCGAAGCGATCGAGAAGGCGGCTGCGGCTATCGGCTACCGCGACCTGACGCATGATACGGGCGTGGCCAAGGTGTCGATTATCGGGATCGGCATGCGCACCCATCCTGGGGTTGCACAGACCATGTTTCGCACTTTTGCCGAGAAAGGAATTAACATCGAAGTCATATCGACTTCCGAGATAAAGGTCAGCGTGCTGATCGCGGAAGAATACGTTGAGCTTGCAGTTCGAACCCTACACTCTGCGTTCGATCTGGAAGGAATATGATGTCAAATGTCGCCGGCGGCGGTCCGCGCATTCTGCTTCGGCGTCTGCGCGAGATTATGGCCGAGCCGTCCAGCGCGCAGGTCCGCCTTGATAAATTGGTGCGAATAATCGCTGCGAACATGGTGGCGGAGGTCTGCTCAATCTATCTGCGCCGTGCCGGCAACGTGTACGAGCTATTTGCAACCGAAGGGTTGAATCGGGATGCGGTCCACCGCACGCGATTGAAAAGGGGCGAAGGTCTCATCGGCTTGGTAGGAGAGACGGGCGAGCCCGTGAATCTAAGTGATGCATCGGCGCACCCCCGGTTCTCCTACAGGCCAGAAACCGGCGAAGATCCTTATCGCTCGTTTCTCGGTGTGCCCGTCGTCCGCGGCGGGCAGGTATACGGCGTCCTTACGGTGCAGAACCGAACTGCCAGGCTTTACGACGAAGAAGAGGTCGAAGCTCTGCAGACCGTCTCGATGGTGCTGGCGGAAATCGTCGCCCATGGCGGGCTATTCGACACCGCTGAATTGGATGAGCCTGAACTCCGTGCCGACCGGCCGCGGGCTTTCAAGGGCGAACCGCTGTCCGATGGTATCGCCATCGGTATCGTCGTGCTGCATGAGCCGAGGGTCAAGGTCGAGCGGCTTATTGCTGATGATCCGCAGGCTGAGTTGGCCAGGCTGGACCAGGCTTTGGATCAGTTGCGAGCGTCTGTCGACCAGATGCTTTCTTCCACCGAACTCGACCTGACCGGCGAAAGCCGTGAGGTGATCGAAGCCTACCGTTTGTTCGCACAGGACCAGGGCTGGCGCCAGAAACTTCGCGATGCAGTTCGCACCGGATTGACTGCCGAAGCTGCCGTCGAACGGGTGCAGGACGAGTTGCGGATCCGTATCGCGCGTACTGGCGACACTGTATTGCGCGAGCGGCTTCACGATTTCGAGGACCTTGCGCGCCGGCTTCAGCGGCATCTAGACCCGCACGCTGAATCGCACTCCGAGCTGCCCGATAGTGCTATCATCGTGGGCCGCGCGATGGGGCCCGCGGAACTGCTAGATTATCCGCGTGAACGTCTGCTTGGTTTGGTACTGGAGGAGGTCGCTCCGACGTCCCATGTCGCCATAGTGGCGCGGGCCATGGGCATTCCACTGGTCGGAAACGTCGAAGGCATTTCCGATAGCGCCCGTGCAGGCGATACGATCGTTGTGGACGGAGAAACCGGCGAGGCACAATTGCGTGCCGCACCGGAAATCGTCCGCGCCTTCAGGACTCGGCGCGCGCTCCGCGACCAGCGGGCCGCTCAGATGGCGCAGGTGCGAGATCTTCCTCCGGTCACCAAAGATGGCGTCCGCATCAAACTGATGATGAACGCCGGGCTCCTCATCGACATGCCGCATCTTCAGGAATCCGGCGGGGATGGTATCGGCCTATTCCGCACAGAGCTTCAGTTCATGGTCGGTGAAACGATGCCGCGGCTGGCCGATCAGATCGGCTTGTACAGACAGGTCATCGATGCGGCAGGCGATAAGCCGGTCGTGTTCCGGACACTTGATTTGGGTGGCGACAAAATCCTGCCCTATGGCCGTTGGGAGCGGGAGGAAAATCCTGCGCTCGGTTGGCGAGCCCTTCGTATTGCCCTCGACCGGCCCGCCCTCCTCCGCTACCAGGTACGGGCGCTGATTGTGGCTTCAGCAAGCAAGGTTCTCCGGATACTGCTGCCCATGGTGAGCGACGTAGCGGAGTTCAATGCGGCCCGCGCGCTGATCGACCGTGAACTGGAGCGAGCGAGGCTACTGTCGCAGCCTCAACCACGGCAGACACTCGTTGGCGCCATGTTGGAAGTCCCGGCGCTGATGTTCATGCTCCCGCAGCTCTTGCGTTGCGCGGATTTTGTTTCGATCGGCTCGAACGATCTTATGCAGTTTGTGTTTGCCGTGGATCGTACCAATCCGCGGGTCTCGCGGCGGTATGACGTCTTGAACCCAGCGGCCCTCACCCTGATACGGCAAATCGTTCGGAGCGCGGCAGAAGCCGGCGGGGATGTGACGCTCTGCGGAGAGATCGCGGGCCGTCCTCTGGAGGCAATGGCGCTCGTGGGCCTAGGGCTGCGCGCGCTTTCCATGCAACCCGCAAACATCGGACGCATCAAGATGATGATAAGAAGCATCAATGCGCGCGAAGTAAGCGAGTTCGTGGATCGCCTCTGCGCTCGCACTGATCACACGTTGCGCACTCGCCTAACGGCCTTTGCGGCGGAACGAGGGGTCGTTCTGAAATGACTCAGTCCGCTTCATCCAAATCAGGCGGAAGCGGGGCAACGTC
>JAFAVP010000076.1 GCA_019242395.1 Alphaproteobacteria bacterium
ACACGGGGAACTCCATGCTCGGCACCGTCCTCATCATCGTTCTGATCCTGCTTCTGCTCGGCGCCTGGCCAAGCTGGCCGTACAGCCGCGGCTGGGGCTATTACCCGAGCGGCTTGCTCGGCGTTGTGTTGATCGTCATCCTCATCCTCGTCTTGATGGGACGGATCGGCTAAAGACCGGTTGTGTCGAGACTTACGCCGTACAATAGCAAGCGCGACTTCGCCGTCACGCCGGAGCCGCCAGGCCGCATCGCCAAGCGCGCCGGCAAGAAGTTGCGCTTCGTCATCCAGCGCCATGCCGCGACGCGATTGCATTTCGACCTGCGGCTGGAGCTGGACGGTGTCTACAAATCCTGGGCGGTGACGAAAGTGCCGTCGCTCGATCCGGCGACCAAGCGGCTGGCGGTGGAGGTGGAAGACCATCCCATCGACTACGGCACCTTCGAAGGCACCATCCCACAGGGCGAATACGGCGGCGGCACGGTCCAGCTGTGGGACAACGGCACCTGGACGCCGCAAGGGGACAATCCCCAGCGCGATCTCGCGCGCGGCAGCCTGAAGGTCTGCTTCGACGGCAAGCGGATGCATGGCGGCTGGGCGCTCATCCGCCTGCGCGACAAGGACACTGGCTTCCGAAAGCAGCCGCGCCACAACTGGTTGCTGATCAAGGAGACGGACGAATACGCAAAGCCCGGCGAGCCGGATGCCCTGGCCTCTGAAGTCACCTCGGTGAAGAGCGGCCGCACCTTGGAGGAGATCGCCAGCCGCTCCCGCAAAGTCTGGCACTCCAACCGCAGCGAGAAGAAAGAGCCAGAAGCGAAGCCGCGTGCCGCCGCCACCCGCGCGAAGGCGCCGGCGAAACGGAAAGCGCCCGCCGCCGCCAAACCGGCGGCTAAAAAAAAACTCCGGAAATAGAAGCGCCGCGCGCACCGCTGCCTGACTTCGTCGAGCCGGAGCTCGCGCGCATTGTCGACATGCCGGCCGGCGGCCCCTCCTGGGTGCACGAAATCAAGTTCGACGGCTACCGCATGCAGCTGCGGGTGGAGAAACACCGCGGACACCTCTTCACACGGAAAGCGCTCGACTGGGCGCACCGCTTTCCGGAGATCGTGGAAGAAGCGGCGCGCGCGCTGCCGGATTGCATTCTCGATGGCGAAGTTGCGGCGATTGACGAAAAGGGCATCAGCAATTTCAGCGATCTGCAATCCGCGCTGTCGGACGGCAACACGGGAGGCCTCGTCTATTTCGTCTTCGATCTGCTCTATCTCGACGGCCGCGATTACCGCCCGCTCCCGCTCACCGCGCGCAAAGAAAAACTCCAGCAGCTGCTCAAAGCAAGGCTGCCGCGCTCGAGCCGCATCCAGTACGTCGAGCATTTCGAATCCTCCGGCAAGGAGATGCTGGAAGCCGCGTGCCGCATGGGGCTGGAGGGCATCATCTCCAAGCGCGCCGATGCGCCGTACAAATCCGGCCGCGGCGATGACTGGACAAAAGCCAAATGCCGCGGCGGGCAGGAGATCGTCATCGGCGGCTGGCGCGGCGAGTCCAACAATCTGCGTTCGCTGCTGGCCGGCGCCTTCAGCAACGGCGAGTTCCGCTACATGGGCCGCATCGGCACCGGTTTCAATGTGAAGAGCGCGGGCGATCTGCTGCGCAAGCTGAAGCCGTTGGAGATCAAGCGCCCCGCCTTCGCCAACACGAAAGACCTGCCGCGCGCCCGCGACTTTCACTGGGTCAAGCCGAAGCTGGTGGCGGAGGTGGAGTTCGGCACCATCACCTCCGCCGGAATCCTCAGGCAGGCGAGCTACAAGGGCCTGCGGGAAGACAAGCCCGCGAAGAGCGTGGTGCGGGAAGCGCAGCCTGCGGCGGAAGCAAAAGCCGCGGCGCACAAGAAGCCCGCGCCGAAAGCCATCATCATCGCCGGCAACAAGAATGTCGTCAGCGGCAACAAAGCGATCACGGTGCGCGGCATCGCCATCAGCAATCCGGACAAGGAATTGTGGCCCGCCACGAACACCTCACCCGCCGTCACCAAGGCGGAGCTGGTGCGCTATTACGAGAGTGCGGCGCCGCGCATCCTGCCGCACATTGTGGGCCGGCCGCTCTCCATCGTGCGCGCGCCGGATGGCGTGGGCGGCGAGCAGTTCTACCAGCGCCATGTGGTGCCAGGCCTGCAGGCGTATGCCACGCCCATGCGCATCGCGGGGGAAGCCAAGCCCTATTTCTCCATCGACACGGAAGACGGCGTGGTGGCGATGGGGCAGGTGGCGGTGCTGGAATTTCATCCCTGGGGCGCGAAGAAAGGCGAGCCGGAGATCCCCGAGCGCCTCACCTTCGATCTCGATCCCGCGCCGGATGTGGATTTCGATACGGTGATCGCCGCGGCGAAGGAGATGCGCGGGCTGTTGCAGCAGCTGGGCTTCACGCCCTTTGTGAAGACCACAGGCGGCAAGGGCATTCACGTGGTGGTTGCGGTGAAGGGGACGCCAAAGAAACCGCTCGGATGGGACGAGGCGAAGGCGTTCGCGCGCGACGTGTGTTTGCAAATGGAGCGCGAGGCGCCCGCGCGCTACACCACCAACATGTCGAAGAAGGTGCGCGGCGGAAAAATCTTTCTCGATTTCCTGCGCAACGCGCGCACCGCCACCGCCGTGGGCGCGTGGTCGCCGCGCGCGCGGCCCGGCGCCACGATTTCGATGCCGCTGCCGTGGAGCAAGCTCAAGCCCGGCCTCGATCCGGCGGAGTTCAACATTGCGAACGCCGCCAAACTCCTGCGCGCCGCCGACCCCTGGGTAGATTTGGACAAGTCCGCCATGTCCCTCGACGTGGCCCGAAAGAAATTGGGGTGACATTTCACGCTTAGGCTCCTCCCCCGCTTCAGCGGGGGAGGGGGACCATGCGAAGCATGGTGGAGGGGGCGAGAGCTGCTACTGCATTGGTAGGTCTTCGACGTTCTCCATGAACTCTGGCGAGGCTACGGGCGCGTGCGCGACATAGTCCGACCAGTTGGTAGGAGGTGAGAAGACACCGTCAACGCCCTTGGCCCCGCTTTCTCTGATCGTTGATGCTATATCGAAGAGCGGATCACCAAGACTCCCTTGCTCATAGTGAGAGCAGCTCTCTTTGCGAACGTGGCGAAGCCTAGGGCTTTCAGCCATGCACGAGTCGTTGCCATTATACTCAAGATACACAAGCTCCTGCTTCGGCCCCCAATCGGTAAATAGACGAACGAATAGGCTTACCGCAGTCGAAGCCAAAACACCGTTCGCCCAAACAACCTGCGGTTGGGGCCCAGCCGAGCCGTAATTGTCCGCCTCGCGTTTGAGAATGTGTTCGTTGATGATGCCCATGCAACGCAAACAAGGCGCTCCGGGAAAAGACTGTGCGACTTGGCCGACGATCCGAAACTCGTCTTCATATTGAATTACGTCCATTCCGACGTCGATGTAGGGGATAAGAAATCTCCTGCAAAATCTTTCCAATTGCTCACGTTCGCTGAACGAATCTACACATCCGAAGATGACGGAACAGTGGATGAGTTTCGCCGATTCTGCCTGCCATCGATCCCTTATGACATCTACACACGATTGGGGGTTCAACTGAGTGATCAGCCGGTGTGCAATTGCCACCTTAGGAGTTTCGGATGCCGCGTCTGCCAATGTAGCGCCGACGAGCCGATTCAGATTGCTGTTGTCAGCGCTCTGTGGATCGGCAAGGGCGTAGTGTTGCACTTAATCTCACATCACAGGAGGGATTGCAATAATGAAATCGGAGGTCACATGTCGAATTCGGGCTACGACGCCCAAGCCTTTTACGCGGCACTCGATACACAG
>JAFAVP010000207.1 GCA_019242395.1 Alphaproteobacteria bacterium
GGGCTGCGCATTGCCCTGAAGCAGCCCCTCCTTGGCGTGACCACGTTGGAGGCGATGGCAGTTGCCGCAATGGACGAGTGGCACGCATCCGCGTCTGCTGTGTTGCACGACGCCAAGCGGGGCGAGGTTTATGCGGGTTTGTTCACACGTGACGGCACGGTACTTGAGCCCATGTTGTTGCGCTTGGAGGAGTTCCTGGGAGCCTTCCGTCCGAAGCTGGCGGCCATCGAAAACCCAGAGAGGATCGTCTTCGCTGGAACGGCGAGCGCGGCCGGATGTGAGTTGTACAGGGCCGCAGGCCGCGAATGCCTGACCAGCACAATCACCTATCCCGATGCCGGATGGGTGGCGCAAATCGCTCTGCGGAAGTCGGACAGCGGCGAAGTGCCCCGGCCGCTTTACCTTCGTCCTCCGGATGCGAGGCTACCATCGGCAGCGGGCTGATACGAATTGACCGTGCGACGGAACATGATGCCGCAGAGTGCGCGCGTCTCCACGCTCTCTGTTTTCCAGAAGCGTGGAGCCTGGCTACATTCAAGTCGTTGCTGCAGCAGCCCCGCACACTGGGGCTACTTGCGAATGACCCGCAGCAAAAAGGGGCCCGCGGGTTCATTTTGGTCCGCATCGCCGCCGATGAATCCGAAGTTCTAACGATCGGTGTGGTGCCCGAAGAGCGCAAACGAGGTGTTGGCACCGAACTTATGACTGAGGCTGCCAAGATGGCTGCCTCCCAAGGTGCCGTTTGCCTGTTTTTGGAAGTCGGGCGTCAGAACATCGCGGCCAGGCGCCTTTATGGGAAGCTCGGCTTTGAACAGGTTGGGACGCGTGGGCATTATTATAGGCGTGGAGGCGCGCCGGCCGAAGATGCCTGCGTGTTGAAAGCATCATTGCCCCTTGCGCAACTGGCGTAGAACCATGCGATAACGGCAATGTGTTCTGGGGATATCTGAAGGCAGCCGATGAGCCGCATAGAGCGTCTTTGTGCCGAAAAGGGCTTACGGATGACCGATCAGCGCCGCGTCATCGCGCGTGTGTTGTCGGAGTCTTCGGACCACCCGGATGCGGAGGAGCTGTACCGGCGTGCCTCCAGCATCGACCCGCACATCTCTATCGCCACGGTGTACCGCACCGTTCGATTGTTCGAGGATGCCGGAATCCTCGAGCGCCACGATTTCCGCGACGGCAGATCTCGCTATGAGGAAGTCCATGACGCCCACCACGATCATCTCATCGACGTGCAAACGGGAAAGGTGATCGAATTCCGCAATGAAGAAATCGAAGCGTTGCAGCGGCGGGTCGCAGAGGAACTTGGCTTCGAACTGGTCGATCATCGCCTGGAACTTTATGCAGTGCCGAAGAAGGCCGGGGGCGCCGGCGGGCGCTGAGCCATGCAATCCCTCCGTGCCGCCGTTATTCTGTTCGTGTTCTTCATCGCGACGATCACGGGCATGCCTTGGCAAGCAAGCGCACTCAGATTCCGGCTGCCGCGCCGCAAAAATTTCCCCCACCGCTACCACAAGTGGCTGTGCCGGTTGTTCGGCATTCGCCTGACAGTCATCGGCACACCAATTCAGGGTCGCGGGGTGCTGATGGCTGCCAACCACACGTCGTATTTCGATATCCTCGCCCTTTCGGGCGCTGCAAGCGTTTCGTTCGTGGCGAAAAAAGAAGTCGCCAACTGGCCCTTCTTCGGCACGCTCGCGCGCCTGCAGGAGACGGTCTTTGTGGAGCGGGACAAGCGCAGTTCAACCGGTTCGGCACGGGATCAGATTGCATCGCGCCTGAAACAAGGCGATGCGCTGGTCCTATTCCCGGAGGGTACCTCGAACGACGGGAACCGGGTCCTGCCATTCCGAAGTGCTCTCATGGGCGCAGCAGAGGTGGAGATTGGGTGGAATGGACAAGGCGAGCCAATCTACGTTCCGGTACAGCCTGTCTCTGTAAGCTATGTCGGTTTGCACGGCATTCCGATGGGCCGCGAAAACCGGCCCTTCTTCGCTTGGTACGGGGACATGGACCTGCTTCCTCACTTGTGGCAGGCGGTTAACGCTGGCCCTTTCGATGTTGTGGTAGAATTCCATCCGCCGATGAGTGTGGAGAGTGCAGGGGGCCGCAAGGCCCTTGCGACCGCAGCTGAGGCGGTGGTGCGTGCAGGACAGGCTAGAGCACTGGCTGGACTGCTGAGCGGACATTCAGGCCCCCCCTTTAAGACGGCGCAGGAACCTGCAATGGCGGCTACAGCATTGGCGTGACGCTTGCCAGTACCGGAACCAATCGCGCATAACGCGCGGCCCGCAACGGCGAATGCATGAAGAAGCTATTCATCCAAACCTATGGCTGCCAGATGAACGTCTACGACTCCGCGCGGATCGCGGATTCGCTGGCGCCGTTAGGCTTTGCGGCGGCTGACAATCCGCTAGAGGCGGACTTGGTGGTGCTCAACACGTGCCATATCCGAGAGAAGGCAGCGGAGAAGGTCTATTCCGAGTTGGGAAGACTGCGCCGGATCAAGGCCGCGAAAGCCGAAACCGGCTCGCGCATGCTCATCGCCGTCGCCGGGTGTGTGGCGCAGGCCGAAGGGGAAGAGATGATCCGCCGTCAAGACGCGGTCGACATTGTGGTTGGGCCACAGGCGCTGCATCGAATTCCCGAGATGGTGGCGAAGATCGAGCGCGGGCAGAGCCGGGCTCTGGAAACCTCTTTCGCGCCCGACGAGAAGTTCGATTCTTTACCAAACATGCGCGCTGAAGGGCCTGCCGCGTTCCTCACGGTGCAGGAAGGATGTGACAAGTTCTGCACGTTCTGCGTGGTGCCCTACACGCGCGGCGCCGAATATTCACGCCCCGTTAGCCAGATCGAGGCTGAAGCACGCCTGCTGGTGGAACGTGGCGTGCGCGAGATTACGCTGCTCGGTCAGAATGTGAACGCCTATCGCGGCAAAGGACCGGATGGAACACTCTGGAGCCTCGCGCACCTACTCGCCGCCTTGGACAAGATCGATGGACTCAAGCGGTTGCGCTACACGACAAGCCATCCGCGCGACATGCAGGACGACTTGATTGCTGCGCACCGAGATGTCGAGAAGCTCATGCCGTATCTTCACCTGCCCGTGCAATCCGGGTCAGATGATGTGCTGGCAGCGATGAACCGCCAGCACACGCGCGATCATTACCAGCGCCTTATAGACCGCATCCGCGCAGCCCGGCCAGATATCGCGATGTCGTCTGATTTTATTGTCGGCTTTCCGGGCGAGACAGAGAGGGATTTCGAAGCCACACTGCAGTTGGTGCGCCAAGTTGGCTATGCGCAGGCCTTCTCCTTTCAATACAGTCCCCGCCCTGGAACGCCCGCCAGCGTTATGCGCAAGCAAATTTCTCCAGAACTCAAGAGTGCCCGACTCCAGGAATTGCAAGCGCTGCTTATGCAACAGCAGGCGGCATTCGCCACCTCATGCGAAGGTCTCACGATGCCAGTTCTCTTCGAAAAGCGGGGGCGCTGGCCGGGCCAGGCCGTAGGCCGATCACCATACCTCCAGCCCGTGCATGTCGAGCAAGCAGGGCATCTAATCGGCACGCTTGCGGATGTCAGGATCTCGCGCGCCATGCCGAACAGCCTGGCGGGCGTGCTCACGTCCGCTCACTCTTGGCCGACGGTTTCCGCGCATTGAGTCCGGGCCAAGCCAAGCAGCGAAAGTCAGCGCGCGAGCAAGTGACGCTCGAGTTCCCAAACAATGTTCATCTCGCCGCCTTGGGGGGAGCCCATCAAAGGAATTTCGTTCGCCTTGAACAGAAGCTTGGGGTCAGAGTTGCGAGCAGAGGCAACCTGGTGGCGGTGGAAGGTCCGCCGGAATCGCGCGAGCGCGCCGCCTCAGTACTGCGGTCGCTTTATGCACGGCTCGAAGGCGGCGAAGATATCGGCAGCGCCGAGATTGATGCGGAAATCCGGTTTGCCAGCAACAGTCAGGCGAGTTCAGGCGCAGAGTTCGGCGTGCCTTCCATCAGAACCGGAGGTGGACGCACTGTCCGGGCACGCTCACCGGCGCAGAGCGCCTATCTTGACCTCATGCGCACACATGCTCTCGTATTCGGCGTTGGACCTGCCGGGACGGGCAAGACTTATTTGGCGGCCGCGTTTGGGGCGCATCTCCTTTATGAGCGCCGGATCGAACGCCTCATCCTCTCGCGTCCTGCGCTGGAGGCGGGAGAGCGGCTGGGATTTCTGCCGGGGGACGTCCGTGAGAAAATCGATCCCTATCTGCGGCCGCTGTATGACGCTCTCTTCGATACGATCGGCGATCACGCGGTCCGGCAAATGGAGGCCGGGGTTATCGAGGTGGCGCCTCTCGCTTTCATGAGAGGCCGGACCCTGTCTCGCGCCTTCGTGATCCTGGATGAGTCGCAAAACTGCACCTCGGCGCAGATGAAGATGTTTCTCACGCGTTTGGGCGAGGACAGCCAGATGGTCGTGACGGGCGATCCGTCACAAAGCGACCTGCCGGGGGGCCGCGCGGAGGGGCTGAATGAGGCGTTGGATGTCCTGAGTGGCGTGGAGGGCGTGGCCGTCGCTCGGTTCAGCGAGAAGGATGTTGTGCGCCATCCGCTGGTCGCTCGAATTGTCCGGGCTTACGCGGACGGCGAAAAGCCTGGGCTCCCCAAGCGCTATCGGAAATGACCGCTTCCACGCGCCATCGGAAAGGCCGGTATCAAATTTCTGTCGTGGTCGCAGACAAGGCGTGGAAGACCGCTGGCAAGAACGTAGTTCGCGCGGTCAAGACGGCTGTCGATAGGGCGTTGTCACGTGCGGATACCAGCGAACCCCTGACCATACTGCTCACTGGGGACGCTCACATTCGGGCGCTGAACTGGCGCCATCGCAAAAAGGACAAGGCGACCAACGTGCTTTCCTTCCAGTCCTCCATACCAGGTTATTTGGGCGACATCGCCATCGCCTACGGCGTCTCCGCCAGGGAAGCCGCGGCTGCGGGCAAACGGCTCTCCGATCACCTCGCGCACCTCGCGGTGCATGGCACGCTGCATCTTTTGGGCTATGATCACATTCGCGCAAAGGACGCAGACTGCATGGAAGCGCTCGAAACAGAAATCCTCGCGGAGCTGGGCGTCCCTGATCCGTACCAGCGGAATGCCGCCTAAAGCCGCCGTGTCGAGCCCCGATTCGTCAGAGCCAACACAGCGCGACCCAAGCCGCGCTTTTTCCTCTTTCCTCCGCCGCATTAGCCAGGCGCTCCGCCGCCGCCAAGCCGACTCCATTCGCGAGAGCCTCGAAGAGGTGATCGAGGAAAGCGAGCGGCAGAACCCGGCGCTCGCGCGCCGCGAGCGCGTCATGCTGGCCAATCTGTTGAAGTTCGGCGAGCTGCGGGTGGATGACGTCAAGGTGCCCCGAGCTGATATCATTGCGGTGGATGAATCGATTTCCGTCTGCGAGTTGGTGGCGAAATTCCGGGAGGCCGAGCATTCCCGCCTGCCGGTTTACCGCGAAAACCTCGACGATCCGATCGGCCTTGTTCACATTAAGGATGTGGTCGGCCTGGGCGAACTGGGGCCAGATGGGATCATGCGATGGCCCGATGTCCCGATCTCGAAAGTACGGCGCGAGATTCTTGTGGCGCCGCCGTCGATGCCCGCGAGCGACCTCTTGCTGAAGATGCAGACCACTCGCATTCACCTGGCTCTGGTGATCGACGAATATGGTGGTACCGATGGCCTGGTATCAATAGAAGACCTTGTGGAAGAAATCGTCGGCGACATCGGCGATGAGCATGATGTGGACGAAGCGCCCCATCTGACTCAGCTTGCCGACGGCGGGTTCGAGGCCGATGCGCGGCTCGACCTCGATGACTTTACCGAGCAAACCGGCATCGCGCTGGAGCCGCCCGATCCCGAGGAGGACATCGATACCCTGGGCGGCCTTGTGGTTTCATTGATCGGGCGGGTTCCGCAGCGCGGGGAAATCGTCACGCATGGCGGATTCGAATTTGAAGTGCTGCAAGCCGATCCCCGTCGCATCAGGCGGCTTCGCTTGAGATTGCCTAAGCCGCCGCAGTCTGTAGATGCATGAGGGCCGGGGCTGCGCTGGAGCGGATAGGCACAAAGGTGCGCGCGCTGAGGGGGGGGCCGCAACTTGGCGCTGCGTTCTTGGCAGGCTTGTTCTCTGCGCTCTCGTTCGCGCCGCTCGGCCTCTTTCCCGTTCTGCTGTTGTCGTTTGCAGTGCTTGTTCTGCTGCTCGATGGCGCCCAGGCAAGTAGACGGCCCTTTTGGCGTAGTGCACTGCTTGGCTGGGCATACGGCTTCGGACAATTTCTGGCCGGGCTTTACTGGGTCGCCTACGCCTTCGTGGTTGATCCGCAACAACATGCCTGGCAGATCCCTTTTGTTCTGCTCCTCTTCCCCGGCGGCTTGGCGCTGTTCATGGCGCTGGGGTGTGCCTTGGCAGGAGGATTCTGGCGCGAAGGCGCTGCGCGCATCTTTGCATTCACTGCTGCGTACTCCCTGGCTGAATGGTTGCGCGGCCATATTCTGACGGGATTTCCATGGGATGTGCCAGGGTACGGCTGGGGTGCATCTCTCGCGATCTTGCAGAGCGCTTCTGTCTTCGGAGTGTACGGCTTAAGTCTGCTGACAGTGCTCTTTGGAGCGTCGCTGGCGTTGCTTTGCGATGGAAGCCGGCAAAAATACCTCCCAATCGCACTAGCGGCCGTATTTCTAGCTCTCTGGGCGTGCGGCGCACTCCGGCTCGGATTGACCCCAACAGCCACAGTCCCGGGCGTTCGGCTGCGTCTCGTTCAGCCGAATGTCGCACAAGCCGACAAGTACAAGCCCAGCTTGCGCGCGGCCCATTGGCAGGAGCTCGTAAATCTCACCGGTACGCAGCGCCGGCCACCGCCAACGCATATCATTTGGCCCGAAGCTGCGCCGCCATTTTTGCTAGCGCGGGTGCCCGAGGCGCTGGATAGCATCGCCATTTTGACAGGTGCGAGCAAAGTGCTGATGACTGGGGCTGTGCGGCTCGACGACCGATTAAGCGCGAAGCGTTTGTTTCACAACAGCTTCTACATTTTCGGCCATGGTGGGCGCGCGCTGGCGACTTATGACAAATTCCACCTCGTGCCCTTCGGGGAGTATGTTCCATTTGCGCAAACGCTGCACATTTTGGGGATAGACAAACTGGTCAACCAGCCGGGAAGCTTCGGCGCTGGCGACGGGCCGCACACCTACGATATTCCGGGCGCGCCGCCGGCGGGTCCATTGATCTGCTACGAAGTTCTCTTCCCGGCGGAAGTCGTCGGCGGGCGAAGGCCGGGCTGGCTCGTCAACGTTACGGATGATTCCTGGTTTGGGCCCGCGTCCTCCAGCGGTCCCTATCAGCACTTCCTCATTGCGAGGGTGCGGGCCATAGAGGAAGGCTTGCCCATCGCGCGGGATGCCAACACGGGAATTTCCGCCATCATCGATCCATTTGGCCGCGCTGTGGCGCAACTTGGCGTTAACCAAACTGGCGTACTGGACTCCGGCTTGCCGGCTTCCCTTGCGCCGACCGTTTTCGCGCGCCTGCATCATCTCTTGTTCTGGCTGATGTGGATAGCCTGTTGCGCCGTCGCGTTATTCTCTAACGCTTCCCGCGCGAATCTCTTCCTTCCGCCACGGCAGAAATCTGGCTATCGTCTGCAGTGAAACTGGGGTGTCGCGGCCTCTTGGTGAAGAAGAAGCAAGCAACGTCGATTGACGCGCGCGTGGGTCAGCAGGTTCGCGCACGGCGAATGGCTATGGAGATGAGTCAGGAGGATTTGGCGAACTGCCTGGGCCTCACGTTTCAGCAGATACAAAAGTACGAGAAGGGGGTAAACCGAATTGGGGCGGGCCGCCTGTTCGAGCTAGCCCGGATTCTTCAAGTTGGAATCCTCTATTTCTACGAAGGGGTCGTCGATCATCTTTCTGGACGGCCTCTGGGCTTTGCAGAGGAGGCTGCTCCAGCGCCAGCTCCGCCGCAACAGACGGAAGCCGTCATCGAGAATGCCTTGGCGCGAATTCCAAACCCGCAGGTCCGCAAGAGAATTGTGGAGCTCGTGTTGGAACTTGCTAGGGACTAGGACCTATCTGGCGGTCGCTTGCGTCTCCAGCCCGGCTCAGCCGCTGCTGTCCCCTTGGCCTTGGCACCAATTTCTTTCAATTTGATCCGCTGACGGACGGAAAGCGAGGCGCCTATTTCGCCCTTTTCAGGATCGCGAAAAGCACGCCCATATTGCTCCACACGCTGTTCAACGGAGCCAAGAAATTCGCCCTCCCACTCCGAGAGCTTGGCTCCTGTGCGCTCCGCGACCCGACGGGCGCGCTTTAGCGCGTTGAGTGCGGCGCGTTTTGCGCGTTCCCGTGCTTCTACCGGTTTACGGCTGAAACCCATCGGAAGAGCATAAACGCGCGCGGCCTAAGGTTCTAGTTCCGAATCCCAGTAGAGGTAATCGGCCCAACTCTCGTGTAAATAGTTGGGGGGAAAGGCGCGGCCGTTGTTGCGCAGTTCGTTGACACTTGGCCTGTGCGGCGGGTTACGCGGGTACATCGCGATGTGATGGGAAAGTCGCGCACCCTTGAGCAGATTGCAGGGCGCGCAGGCGGCCACCACGTTGTCCCAGGTCGTTTTGCCGCCGCGAGAACGCGGAATCAGGTGATCGAAGGTGAGGTCTTCGCGGCAGCCGCAATACTGACATTCGAAGCGGTCGCGGAGAAACACGTTGAACCGGGTGAAGGCGGGGTTGCGGGCCGGCTTCACGTAGGTCTTAAGCGAAACGACGCTGGGCAGCTTCATTTCGAAATTGGGTGAGCGTACGACGCGCTCGTACTCGGCCAGGATGTTCACACGGTCGAGGAACACCGCCTTGATCGCGTCCTGCCAGCCCCATAGCGACAAAGGAAAATAGCTGAGCGGCCGGTAGTCGGCATTCAGCACCAGCGCCGGGCAGTTCTCAGGCGCACGGTCGACCGCTAACACGGAAGCGCTCCTTTGAAGACCGAACCTCCATTCCTGCAGCGGCGCATAGTAAGCGGCGAATCGGTGCATGCCAAGCAGATGGGCCGAATGTAAGCGATTCGCCGTGAGGAAACGACGCCAATCAGGTCACGGAGCAACAGATCTCCGCCGCCGTGCGCCGTAGCAGTCCTCGGAAGGCCATCGCGAGAAAAGTACCTCCCAGGACGAGGCCTTTCTCGTCGATCGAATGGCCTAGTTGCGGGCAAATGTGCCACTGCACAGCCGCGCCTGCATGCCCCAAGGCCGTGGCAGAACTGAACAGAAATTGCGCGGGGATCATTTGGTCTGCATCGCCGTGGACAAGGAGGATGGGCGGCGCCTCGGGCCCGCACTGCCCTAGGCCCTCAGTGTTTGTCAGCATGCCGGAATAGCCGATGATCGCCGCAGGCTTCACCTTGCGGTGCAATCCGGCGTGCAGCGACATCATTGTGCCTTGGCTGAAACCGACCAGGGCTAGGCGGTCATCTGGCAGCTGGTTGCGCGCAAGCTCAGCCTCCAGAAAACCTTCGAGGCCTGCTGCGGCGGAATGCACGCCGCTATTCATGGCATGCGGATCCAGGCGCGAGATGGGGAACCACTGGTATCCGGGGGAGCCGGCGCAGCGCTCTGGTGCATTCGGTGCGGCAAATGCAACTGTAGGGAGGAGCTTCTGCCAGACAGGTGCCAACCCTATGAGATCGTTACCGTCTGCCCCGTAGCCGTGGCACAGGACGACCAAATGAGTCGCTGAGCCACGTGCTGGGGGCAGCCGGGGTCCATTCAGCATTTTCGTTCCGAACGCCATTGGCTTTCGATCCGGATATATTCAACTGCATGATTGTCACGCGCTTTGCGCCAAGTCCAACCGGATATCTTCATCTGGGACACGCCTTTGCGGCGATTACCGCGTACGAAACGGCGAAGCGGAATGCCGGACGGTTTCGTCTGCGCATCGAGGACATAGATCGCAGCCGCTGCCGGACCGAATTTGAGGGGGCCATTTTTGACGATTTGCATTGGCTCGGACTCGAATGGGAAGAACCTGTGCTGCGGCAATCTGATCGCCTTGAGACGTACCGTGCGGCGTTGGCCAAACTGGGCGCCCAGGGCCTGCTTTATCCTTGCTTCTGCACGCGCGGCGAAATCGCGGCTGAGATCGCACGTTCCGCCGAGGCACCGCATGGCCCGGAAGGGGCGCTTTATCCCGGCACGTGCCGCCAGCTTACCGAAGCCGAGCGCCAGAGCCGGATTCAGTCAGGTGCAGCCTATGCGTTGCGCCTGGACGTAAAAGCGGCAGCGCAACACGCCGGAGATATTCAGTTCGAAGAACGTGGCTGCGGTCCGCACGGCGAGCGTGGCACCATTGCGGCGCATCCGGCGCTGTCCGGCGACATCGTGCTCGCGCGCAAAGACATACCGGCCTCGTATCATCTGGCCGTCGTGCTAGACGATGCCTTCCAAGGCGTGACGCAGGTCACGCGCGGGAACGATCTATTCGCAGCCACGCATTTCCAGCGGCTCTTGCAATCGCTTCTGCATCTACCCGCGCCGGCCTACGCACATCACAGGCTGATCCTTGACGAACGTGGCCGCAAGCTCTCCAAGCGCGACAATGCCGTAACCTTGCGCAGCCTTCGCGAGGAAGGCGTTCCGCCAGCGGAAATCCGCGAGCGGCTGGGTCCGTAGACCCTCACGGTCAGATGTGCTCGGAAAGCCTGATCGCGAGACGGCAACCGGACTTTATGGCTTCGCTCAGCAAGCGATAGCCGGGCGCTTCCTCAGCGCCGTGTATCAAGGCTTCATCGCGATGCGCGATCTCTTCCTCGCGGAAGTTCGCAACCGTCCTCTTCAGCTCCTCATCGTTTTCCAGACGTTGCAGCTGTGACGCATAGTGTTCGTCGATCACTTCCTCCACGGCCGCCGTGCACGCCATAGCGGCCTTTTCGCCCAGCAGTGCCGTCGCAGCGCCGAGTGCAAAGCCTGCCACTCGCCAAACCGGCTCAAGCGCTGTGGGGCGTACCTTCCGCTCGTTCACCAGTCGGTCGAATGCCTTCAGATGGCGTTGTTCGGCTCGCGCCATGCCTCGCACCGCCTCTGCAGCTTCTGAGGTACGGTTCAGCGCATCGAACACGGCAAGCTGCCCTTCGTAGATGCGGACGGCACCATACTCGCCGGCGTGATCCACCCGGATCATCGACTGGATCTCCTCGCCCGCCGGAAGGCCGGGGGCTGCCGGCCGCCTGCGCCGCGCGCTTATGGTCGCCTCCTGCGCCCGAGCAGCACCAACGTCATCACGCCCGCGCCGATGGAGATGATTGCGTTGTAGCCTGCGAGTGAGAGTCCAAAGAGCCGCCAGGCAGCGTGATCACACATCACCACGGGCGCGTTCAGGTCCAGGGTGCCGCTGTATTTGAATGCGGAGCCGGTGCACTGGCTAGGGCCGGGCCACCAATGCCATTCAACGCCCGCGTGATAAGCGGCAATCACGCCAGAAATCGCGACCAGGAGAGCGGTGACGAAAGCCAGGGGCGCGGCGAGTGGGTGCCGTTCCGCCCTTCTTGAAATCACCCAGCCGCCGGCAAGGCCCAAGATGGCGGCCGCGAGATGCGGCCAGCGCTGCCAGATGCACATCTCACAAGGGGGGAGCCGCGCCAGGTACTGGAAGGCCAGGGCCCCCAGCAGGAGGGTGGTCGAGAGCGCCCCCAGCCACATGGCGGCCAGCTCCGGCCGGTCCGGCCTCATCTTGCGAACACCATCGTATCGTGAGCAAAAGCCTTGAATTCCAAGGTATTGCCGGAGGGATCCCGGATGAAAAGGGTGGCTTGCTCCCCTAGCTGCCCCTTGAACCGCACCCCCGGCTCTATAAGGAAGTCTAACCCCGCCCTGCTAAGCGCGTCGGCCAAATCCCGCCATTCGGGCATTTCCAGAATGACGCCAAAATGCCGCACCGGGACAATCTCACCATCCACGCAATTAGACCCTTCCGCCCCCCCTTCCGAGGGGCTTAAATGGGCCACGATCTGGTGGCCGAAGAAGTCGAAATCGACCCATTCGTCCGAGGATCGGCCCTCCTGGCAGCCAAGCAATTGCCCGTAAAACGCGCGCGCCTCGGCGAGATCGCGAACGGGAAAGGCAAGGTGAAAGCGGGGGCGGGTCATAACAGCGTTGCCGTATTTCGGTACGAGAGAAGCAGGCTCTGTGGGTAAAGAAAAGTCCATGCACAAGGGAGGTAATCCCGCTTCGTCGCCGCGGTCGCAATTGGCGTCGCGAGCGCTTCTGCGCATCGACGGCAAACCTGTCTCCGTAGCCATCAAGCTGAATCCGCGAGCGCGGCGGCTGATCGTCAAAGTACACCCCTCGACAGGCGAGGTGAGCGTGGTCGCACCAACCAAGCGCTCGATCGACCATGCCATCGACTTCGCGCGCGGGGAGACCGAGTGGATCGCCGAGCGATTGAAACAGGTGCCGCCGGCCGTGCCGCTGGGGCTTGGTGCCCGGATTCTCTATCGCGGCGAGGACCATGTGATCCGTCGCGGGGAAGGGCGCCGGACGCCGGCCTGGATCGACCACGAGGATGGAAACCGTATCATCCGCGTGACAGGCGAGAGCGAACATGCCGCGCGCCGAGTCCTCGATTTCCTTAAGCGGGAAGCGAAAAAGGTGCTTGAGGCGCGGGCGTTCCACTACGCCGGGCAGCTTGGCACCGCGCCCAAGCACATCAGCGTGCGCGACACGGCGAGCCGCTGGGGCTCCTGTTCAACGCAGCGGTCGCTATCGTTCTCGTGGCGGCTCATTCTAGCCCCGCCTTTCGTACTTGACTACGTCGTGGCGCACGAAGTCGCGCATATGCGCGAAATGAATCACGGCGCACGCTTCTGGCGGCTAGTCGAAGAGCTGATCGGCGATGCCGAGAAGCCGCAAGTGTGGCTGCGCGAGAGAGGTTCGCTGCTGCATCGCTACATGCCGCGCGAACTTGGCACAGCCGGATCGTAACAAATTTTCGACACACGCATAGGGCTTCCTTCACCAGATCGCGAGACTTGGCGCACGGCTTTCAATCGCCGCGGCAGAATTGGCCGTCCGCAGGGAAGGAGCGCAACATGACTGGATCGCGGAATGGAACCTTGCAGGCAATCGCCGCCTGCGTGTTGCTCTCATCTTTGCCTATGTCAGCCAACGCGCAGGTGATCATCTCTATCGACGCGAGCAAAGATCGCCATGCGATCAATCCAAACATTTACGGTGTTGCCTTCGCCTCCAAGGCCGATCTCATCGCGCTGAACGCGCCGCTCAACCGAATGGGCGGCAATGCGACGACATCCTATAATTGGAAGTTGAATGCGCGAAATCTCGGCAATGACTGGTATTTCGAAAGCTATCCGGGTGAAAACAGCACTCCCGGCGCGGATGCGGATTCGTTCATATCGGCCACTAAGAGTGGCGGCGCGCAGCCGATGATCACGATTCCCTTGATCGGGTGGGTTGCGAAGCTTGGCGCCAACCGCGCCATCCTGCCGAGCTTCTCCGTTTCGAAGTACGGCGCGCAATGCGCGGTCGACCCTTACGATGGCGATGCCGGAGACGGCATCAAGCCGGACTGCGCCACGCTTATTACAGGAAACAATCCAAACGACTCCTACGTGAAGGACGGCGTCGCCAAAGAGCAGAAATGGGTGGATCATCTAATCAAGAAATGGGGCCGGGCACCGGATGGGGGCGTGCGCTATTATGTGATGGATAACGAGCCGAGTATCTGGTTTTCCACGCACCGGGATTCCCATCCTGTGGGCCCGCACGCGACAGAGTACCGCGACAAAGTGATCGCGGAATCCACCAGCATAAAATCCATCGATCCCGATGCGCAGGTGGTTGCCACGGAGGAGTGGGGCTGGGAAGCCTATTTCTACAGCGGTTTTGATCAGCAATATGCGGCCGAGCACGGCTACCGGAAATGGCCGGACCACAAGAAAGAACAGCACGGTATGGACTACATCCCGTGGCTGCTCAGCGAGTGGAAGCAGGCTGGGCATCCTGTGGATGTGCTGAGCGTGCACTTCTATCCGCAGGGCGGCGAGGACAGCGGGGACACATCGCAAGCCATGCAGCTGCTGCGCAACCGTTCGACGCGCCAGCTGTGGGACAAGAACTACACGTCCGAAAGCTGGATCGATGCTCCTGTGTATCTCATCCCTCGAATGAAGGATTGGATTCAGAAAGATTACTACCCGGGCACGCCGGTGGCGATCACCGAATATAATTGGGGCGCGGAGAACCACATCAACGGCGCCACCACGCAGGCAGATATCTACGGCATCTTCGGCCGCGAAGGCCTTGACATGGCAACGCGGTGGACGGTTCCCGATTCAAAGACCCCAACTTACAAAGCCATGCAGATGTATCGCAACTACGATGGCGCGGATGGTGCCTTCGGCGAAACCAGCATCTCAGCGCAAGCCCCAAATCCGGATGATCTGTCGGCCTTCGCGGCGATGCGAGCCAGCGACAACAGCATGACGGTCATGGTGATCAGCAAGGTGCTCAGCGGGGAGACCCCCGTGCAGCTTAACCTCTCGCACGCAACTGCGGCCGGCATCGCCAAAGTCTGGCGCCTCACCGCCTCTAACCAGATTCAACAGCTGGCAGACCTCCCTTGGTCCGGCGGCCTGCTCAACGATACGGAACCTGCCCAAAGCATCACGCTTTATGTGTTGCCTCAGTAACCGGAACGGCGTCAGCGCCACTTAAAGGCATATACATTGTTATCCGCGCCCACATAGAAGCGGTTGCGTGTCGCGAGGATGGTCTGAAAGTGGTGCAAGCCGGTCATCTGCGTTCCGTTGCCTGAGAACACGACGTTCCCAGTCTTTGCGTCATAGCCGTGCAACGCATTGTCTCCTTCGGCGCCGATTGCCCACACAATCGCGTTTGCAGTCCCGTCAGTCGTGGTGACGATCGGGGCACCACCCCCATTCAGCGCTGCGCACCAGGCGAAATTGATCAGAGGCGAGCCGCTGGCAGCGATGTTCAGCATCGCGACATTGCCGCCCGAGCAATGGCTACTGCCGCTATTTGTGAAGGCCACCATTGTGCCTGTTGCGGTCTCGTATATGGCAGGTGCGGTACGGATCCCTCCACCGGCCACTTGGACCGATTCCAGCTGGCCGCCAATACCGCCCAGATTGCCGCGGTTGACCAAGTAGGCTTTGCCGTCCTTGCCGAAGGCAATCACCCGTTTCGCAGGCTTGCCTCCGGTTCCGATGTTGAACGGAAGCGCCTCGGTACCGCCGAGGTCTTGGTCGCTGTTATCCAACTGCTGCCAGTTGGACGGCGCGAAGTAGTCCTTTGTGTTGTTGTCGTGGCGGGCGAGGCCGGGATGAAGCCGGATGATAGCCTCGCCGTCACTCCAGCTGTTGGCACCGAATGTGTTGCCCGTCGTAACGAACAGGTAGGTGCCGTCGCCTGCCAGGCCGCCCTGCGCCCAGATGCCGCCGCCCTTGGCACGGGTCTGCCAGTTCGCCTCCAGTGATGGATTGGCCGGGTTTATCTGTGCCACCGTACCGTAGTAGGTACCGCAATCGCCCCAATTGCCGGCATAGTTCACGAAAAGACGATTGGCATAAATCAGCAAGGCGCTGCGTTCACCCTGCACTGTCGAGGAAAAAGTGGCGCCTTGTTTACCCAGCTCCGTCTCCATATCGAGCGGCCAGCCGGACAGAATCGAGCCGTCGCCGAGCGAAAGTGCAAAGACTTTGTGCTTTGGTCCATTGTTGGTATGCATCAGCGCGGCGAGGTAGAGCACCTGTGCCGCCGGATCGATCACCGGCGTTCCGGTTACGCCCACCGGGTCAATGTTGCCGCAGCCGAGCTCATTGTGTCCGGCAGGCGCCCCAAGGGAGCGCTGCCAGACCGTCGCGCCGTTTCTGTCGTCCAGCGCGTACACGTTGTTCGATTCCGTGGCGACGATCACCAACCCGCGCTTGGCTCCTTTAGGCTTCCAGTAGAGCGGCTGCGCGTAAACGTGACCCGTTATGGCCGCCGTAAAGCCGGTGTCCCGCTGCATATGGACGGCGGCATCCAGCGTCAGCGTGGGGACGACGTATGCGCCGTGGCGGCTGTTTCCGTTGTGATAGGTTACGACGCTATCTTCCGCCACCGAGACACTGGGCACCGTCAGGAGTAACGCTGCCCCAACAAGGCGCGATGTCATGCAGAACCTCCGAACCGGATTTCTCATTGCCTTGGACTATAGCGGGCGGCTTCCATCCACGCACGTTTTTCATCGGGAGTGAACGTCTGGTGAAGGTCTGTTGGGCTCTTGCAGCGGTCATCGCCATCGTGCTCCCCGGAGCGGCAGCAGGCGCAACTGACTTTCAGCGGGAACAGAGGATGAGCTTCCGGCAATTGATGGCGCGTTGGCAGCCGGAGATTACAGCGGCAGCCAAGCGGTTCAACGTGCCCGAAGCATGGATTCGCGCCGTCATGCAGGTGGAGAGCGGCGGCCGCACAATGATGGCCGAAAGCGAGCCGATCAAATCCAGCGCCGGCGCAATGGGATTGATGCAACTGATGCCAGAGACCTACCGGGAAATGCGTGAGCAGTATCATCTCGGTGCCAATGCCTACGATCCGGGCGACAATATCGTTGCCGGCACAGCATACCTGAAAAGGCTGCGCAGCAAGTATGGCTACCCGCAGATGTTTGCCGCCTACAATGACGGCCCTGGTCATCTGGATCGGCGCCTGCAAAATGCCGGACTGCTGCCAGTCGAAACCCGCAACTACCTGGTAAAAGTGGCGGGCCTCCTCAGTGGCGGGAAGGGT
>JAFAVP010000143.1 GCA_019242395.1 Alphaproteobacteria bacterium
TTCAGGCGGTCCACAGCGCCGCAATGCGGGCAGGACGGACCTTCCGGCCACATGATGGCTTCCAGCGTCTTAAACGCCTCGGCTTCATCGTGGAAAAAGGCTTGATTGAGCTTGCTTGCCATGACCGTATCCCCTGATACGGCCAGATATAGGGGTTGTGGTTGGGTTTATCAAGTATAATATCGCCATTAGATATGAGCAGGCGCGGCGCATCAGCTCAGAACCTTGCCTTTCTCGCGGCGGAATTGATCCACACGAATGGTATCAAACCACCTGGGTATCGCTCTCGACCTTATTCAGTAGCTGTCGTCAGCTCCGGAGGAATCTGTTCCGCACTTGTTCGTACCAGAATTTTATCCTATACCGCGCGAATGATGAATTCGCGGCAGAGAGCCAATGCAGAGAAGCGGCGGCAGGGCATCCGGCCCTACTGCCGCAAGCGGACGCTCACTTCGAAGCCTGTTCGGCAGGTATGTCAAAGGCTTACGACCGAGCTGGCCGAATTGAATTCAAAAATTTTTGAGAGGATGTCCGGGCACGTTGGGGAGGTTGGCTTGAAAGCCGGCGCGCCGCCCGGCAACCGTAACGCCCTGAAGAAGGGCACATACACCCGCGAGATGTTCGCCTTCCGCGCCGAGGTGCGGGCGTGCGTGCGCGAAAGCCATGAGGCCGTCGCACAGGCTAGGGGCGTGCTGCGCCGCGGCCGCATTCCCGCGTGGTCGCCGTCATGAATGCCCGCCCCAAAGTCGGACTGTTCGTCACCTGCCTTGTCGATCTGGTGCGGCCGAACGTCGGCTTCGCGGCGGTGAACCTGCTGGAGCAGGCCGGGTGCAATGTCGACGTGCCGGTGCAGACCTGTTGCGGGCAGCCGGCATGGAATTCCGGCGCCGACAAGCATGCGGCCGATCTGGCGCGACCGTTAATCGAGGCGTTCGAGCCGTTCGATTACGTGGTAGCGCCCTCCGGCTCCTGTGCGGGAATGATCAAGCGGCACTACCCGGAAGCGCTGGCCAACGATGCGCAGTGGCTGCCGCGCGCGCAGGCGCTGGCCGCCAAGACGCACGAGCTGGTCTCGTTTCTGGTGAATGTGCGCGGGATGAAGCAGGTGGAAGTGCGCGGCGCCGCGCGCGTGTGCTATCACGATTCCTGCTCCTCCTTGCGTGAGATGCGCGTGCGCGAGGAGCCCCGCGCCCTGCTGGCGAGTGTTGAAGGTGTGGAAGTCAGCGAACTGAAGGAGCCGGAGGTTTGCTGCGGCTTCGGCGGGCTGTTCTCTGTCAAGTACCCGGAGATTTCGGAGCGCATGGCGGACGGCAAGATCGCAGATGTGCAGAGCACCGGCGCGGACCTTATGCTGGGCGGCGATCTGGGCTGCCTGCTGCACCTGAAGGGCCGCATGCAGCGCAACGGCATCAAGCTGCGCGTACGGCACGTGGCGGAAGTGCTGGCCGGCATGGACGACCAGGCGCTGGGCGAATGAGCCTCGACCCGCGGGATTTTCGCAAAGCCGGGCAGGCGGCGCTGCATGACGAGTCCTTGCGCATCGCGCTCAGCCGTCTGAAGACGCACTTCGCGCTCGGCCGGGCGCGGGCCGTCGAGCGCTACGGCCAAGAAGAGTGGAAGGCGCTGCGCGAGCAGGGCCGCGCCATCCGCGACTACGCTCTCGCGAATCTCGACACCCTGCTGGAGCAGTTCGAGCGCGCGGTTGTAACGCGCGGCGGCCATGTGCACTGGGCGCGCGACGCCAAGGAAGCCCGCGAGATCGTACTGCGCATTCTACAGGACGCCGGCGCCAAATCGGTCATCAAGGGCAAGTCCATGGTGAGCGAGGAGATCGGGCTGAACCCCTTCCTCGAAGCCAGCGGCATTGCGCCGGTGGAAACCGATCTGGGCGAATACATCGTGCAGCTGAGACGCGAGCCGCCCAGTCACATCATCGCGCCGGCCTTTCATCTGAACAAAGAAGACGTGGCGGAGACCTTCCGCGAGGCGCATGCAGCACTCGATCCGGACCGGCCGCTGATCAAGCGGACGGAACTGGTGGCGGAGGCGCGGCGGATGTTGCGCGCACGGTTCGAGAGCGCGGATGCGGGCATCACCGGCGCGAACTTCCTCACCGCCGAGGAAGGCGCCGCCGTTCTCGTCACCAACGAAGGCAACGGCGATCTCACCCGCCTCCTGCCGAAAACGCATATCGTGTTCACTGGCGTGGAAAAGGTCGTGGCGAATCTGGAGCAAGCCGCGGTGCTGCTGCGGCTGCTGACGCGCTCCGCCACCGGACAGGACATCTCCAGCTACGTGACGGTAATGCGCGGTCCGCGCGCGCTCGGCGAAGCGGATGGCCCGGAGAACTTCCATGTGGTGCTGGTGGACAACGGCCGCACCCGGCTGCTGGGCACCGAGGCGGAGGAGGTGCTGCGCTGCATCCGCTGCGCCGCGTGCCTCAACCATTGTCCAGTTTACGCGGCGGTCGGCGGCCACTCCTACGGCGCGACCTATACCGGCCCCATTGGTGCGGCGCTCAATCCTGGACTGATGGGCGTGGACGTGGCGCGTCACCACCCGAATGCCTCGACCTTCTGCGGCCGCTGCGCCGAAGTGTGTCCGGTGAAAATTCCGCTGCCGAAAATCATGCGCCACTGGCGCGCCAGGGAATACGCCAGCGGCCTGGCGCCGAAGAGCATGATGGCCGGGCTTGGCATATGGGCCTTCTTTGCCAAGCATCCGGCGCTGTACCGGGTCGCCGCCGCTAACGGCGCCCGTTTGCTGAAGCTGATGGCGCGCAACGGCCGCGTTCATGCGCTGCCCCTGATGCACAACTGGTTCGCGGTACGCGACTTTCCTGCGCCGCAAGGCAAAACCTTTCGCGAATTGTGGGCGGCGCGCAAATGAGCGCGCGCGAGGAGATTCTCTCCGCCATCATCCGCGCACGCCCGACGAAAGTTGCGCCGGCACCTTTGCCCTACGTCGCGCCGGCGCATGGCGATCCCCTGCAAGCGTTCGCCGATCGCGCGACTCGCGCAAACGCGGACGTGCGCTTCGTT
>JAFAVP010000254.1 GCA_019242395.1 Alphaproteobacteria bacterium
CTGGAACGCCACGCAGCTTAGGCGCTAGGTAAGCGGGCCAGTTTTGGGGGGACCGTAACTGGCCCGCTAGGCCGCGCCTCGGGGATCTGGATACCCTATGGTGCAGCGCTGGGAATTTAGCGTACCGAGCAGATTTGGCCAAGCTGAAAACCAATCCCATTGCGCGCCATTGAAGGTGAGCGGTCTACAATCGCGACAAAGCGGCTCGTTGGCGCTTCACAGCTCGCTTTGCAAGGTATTCCGAATGCCCGCCAGGGAGGCCATGAAGGACGCGCCACGCCGGCCAGGCTGCACCTTCAAAAAGGTAGAAGATGAGCGAGTGTCTCGACGGTGTCGATATCCCGCTCAATCTCCGTTTTCACCTCGTCGGGAATCTGCCAGTTCCGTGTCCGGAGGAACTCGTCGGCCGCAGTCGCCTCGCTCCACATCCGGCAAATTAGCCCTCGATCCTGCTTGCGCGGCGGATATCGATGCTTCTCACCATGAGAGGATCGGCGTCCACACGACATCGAATGAAATACGAAATGTGTGAATTGAAACACGCGACGGTGTCGGCCTTAAGCTCATCCAGCCTGTGGGCCAACTCCTGCAAATTGATCTTGGCGCAAACGCGGGGCTGAAACCCCAATGCGTGGTGCCGGCGCAGCGTGCGGAACAAAGCGAAGCGCGCAGCGTCGCGATAGATCTCCGGACCAATGACAAAGAGGCGGCGCGTTTCTCCCCCGAACCGGCGGTATTGAAGAAGGCGAGCCTCGTAGCTTGGAAACCTGTCGGCATTCGTCCAAATGGCGGCCATCTCGCCGTGTGTGGCAGCACACCACAGTCCTTTGCCTTCACGCCAGTCTTTATCCGTTTCATGCCATTCGCTGTAACTGACGAGATCGGTCAGGGCCGGCTCCTCATTCGCGAAATCAGGATGAAACTGAGAGAGCAATGCGCGCCGCTCCGCCCGCTCGCGCATCGGACGCGTTAAACCCTTAAAGGATTCTTTGGCGACAGCCTTGAGGTCGCGATATACTTCTCCCAGCAGACCATTGGCTGCTGAGGACGGTATTTCGAAAGGCACGACAAGCCCCGCCTCGCCTCGGTCTCATAGTCTTCCCGAATCTCCCTGGACTCAAGCCCGCCATGCCAGCCGGCGTGTCCGGGCAATTTGGCAGGCTCAGACCGCCCATCCTGCTGGGACTGGCCAATAGGGCATGCGTGCCGAAAATTCTGACCGCTGCCTGAGGGCCGGAACGAAGTCAGGCATGGCCATTCGGGCATTGCATTGCCCGGATCGGAAAGCTTCTCCCAGCAGACCATTCGCTGCTGAGGACGGTATTTCAAAGGCACGGTAACCCCCGCGCCTCGCCTCCGCCTCATAGTCTTCCCGAATCGAGCGGGTCTTCCGAGAACGCCTTTTAGGCAAAGCGCTCTCCCTTCCGTCTTGAGGCCATCTGAGGCAGAGTGAGCCCCACATTGAAGGGGGTCCAATGCGCCTCATGGCTCTTGCCGCGTTCGCCGGATTGCTCACCGCCGCAGCGCACGCCGATACGATGGTTCACTGTTCTGCGGCATGGAAGGCCAAAACAGCCGATGCCAGCGCCTCGGGAACATACAAGGCTTGGTCCGCCAAGTGTCTCGCCAAAGGGTACACGGTCCCGGCGAGCGCGGCGGCTACGTCAGCGGCCCCGGCCGGCGCGACGGCGCAATGCAAGGACGGGACCTACAGCATGAGCAAGACAGCGCAAGGCCGCTGCTCGGGCCATGGCGGCGTGTCGAAGGCGTTGTGAGGCGCCGCTGCACGCGGATGAGCGAATAAGCGGCAGCGCCGGGAGCGGGGACTAGCGAATTGCCGGGGGCCGTGGGAATGAGCGATGCGGAACCGGCACGGACGGTCTGGTGCAAATCGTGCGGCCGCCATGTGCTTGTCCCGAAACATATCGTGCGGCCTCTCGGCAAGGCCTTGCCAGAAACCTTCCGGTTGAAGTGCCCTCACTGCAACCATCGTGACCTCTTTTCCAGAGGAGAGGTGCATAGGCCCCTGCTGCCATAGACAGCTCGCCTCCGGGTTCAGTGCGCTTCTCTCCCTGCGGCTTCAATCTGCCCGGACGGGAGTGCCCCACCTTCCAGCGCTTCGATGCGTTCGGTGAGAATGTCGAGGAGTTGTGCGATGACGTATCGCAGCATTGGATCCTTTACCCGCGCCAATGCAGAGGCCACTTGCCGGCCATCGTTTTGCGCACCGAGACCATTTGTCACCGAATTCTTCAGGTCTTTGAGAACGGGTTTTGGCATGGTGCTCGTCCTATGCAGCGGCGCGTAGCCGGCGGTCCCGCAGCTCCGCTAGAATGCGGTCGTGTTCTGGCAGAAGCGCATCGATCGCAGGCAGAAACTCTTCGGTTTGCCTGCCCTGCAGCAGTACGGCCGGGCTCTGGCCTTCGAAATTCCCGAGGTTGGGCCGGTGAATGCTGTACCCCAGAAGCGCGGTGAGTTCCGGCGGGAACCCCCGCGCTACCTCTGGCGGATAGATCAGCATCTGCGCCTCGAACGGACGCAGCCAGCCGAGGCAGTAACTCACGATGATACCGCGGCGGGCGAGAGCGCTGCGGTTTGCGCCACCCGCGTGCAGGGTTGAGCCAAGAAACAGCAAGGCGGATCCCGGATTCATCACGGCGGGGAGCGCCTGGTCCTCGGGCAGGATCATCTGATCCTGTTGCCGGTGACTGTCCGGCCAAAGAACGGTCGCGCCATTCTCGGGCGTAAAGGGACAAAGGGGCCACATGACATTGATCAGGTATTCCAGGGACCCTTTGGGGCCGCCCCACATGTCCTGGTCGCGGTGCGGAAACTGCTGCGGCGCGCCGGGATGGATTTCGATGGCTTGCGTGAGATTGAGCAGGATGCTGTCGCAGTAAGGACTCAGCACTGCGCGCACGAGATCGAGCACAGCGGGTTGCAGCACAAGTTTCTGGGCAAGACGCGACCGCTTCAGCAATGAGCCGAACCGCTTGGTGGTCTCGCCGTAGAACTCGCCCTTGCAGAAGGGAGTCCGCGCGAAACGGCTGTCGAGGTCACGATTGATCTCTGAAATGTCCTCCGGTTCGAGCAATCTCGGAACGATGCAGTATCCCGCACCCTTGAGCTGGCTCAGATGCGAGGCGCCGATCGCCGACGAGCGCTTTGCGGTGAGGCTGCGCAGATCCATGACAGCCCCGCTCACGCTGCTGCGGCCGCGGGCGGCGCGTAAGCAAGAACCTTGTGCCGCTCGTTCAGCCGGGCGCGCTCGCGCAGGAGCACGGTCTCGTCAATGCGGGTCTGCAGCGCCGCGTACTGCACGCCGTCGAATTCCGTCACCGGCCCCAAAGGTTCGATGTCGATGCCGGCCGCCAGGATGTTCGAAAACATCGGCGCATGGGTGAGGCCGGTCATGATCTCGATGCCGCGGTCCAGCCCGAACTCAACCGCGCCGAGCCAGACAAGCCCCAAGCTCTTGCGCGCGGCTTCCCGCGGCAGACTTGGCGAGAGGCAGATTCGGGTCATTTCCCAAATGTGCGGGCCGGCCGGAACCCCATCGGGGCAGAGCACCGAAAACACGTCGCGCAGCATGTGCGGCGCCGTGGACGGGATCAGCCGGAGCGAGCCCTGATGTTGTCCGGTGAGGCCATCGGCCACAACAATGTAGACTGCGTCATCTCCGTCGAATTGGTCCCTTTCATGGATGCCATCGACCACCGGCACGTTCCATTTGAGGCGGTCCACGAAGACGCGCTTGCGGTCGCGGTACATGGTGTCCAGCTCGCGTGGAAACCAGCCGCGGTTATCTTTGGAGATGGCGTAGACCATGGTCAGCCCTCGACAGTTGCGAGGACAGCATGTCGAAGGTGCCGGGCGGCCGGATACCCGCTAACTAGCGGGTGGACATCAAGCCCGAATGATGTCTTCGAACCCCAGCTGGTTGTCGAAGAGAGTGCGCACGATCAGCTGATGGCGGGAGCCGACGCCATACTTTTTGCGCGCATTGTCGATGTGCTCCTGCACGGTGCGCTGGCTGAGGCCCAGGAGCCTGCCGACGGTCCAGTCGCTTTTGCCTTGCGCCATCAGCACGATGCAGTCGAGCTGCCGTGGCGTCAGGCCGGGCACGTCCGCTACGTTGAAATTGAGATGTGCCGCCTTGAGGCACAGCTTGCGCGCCGCTTCGAATCCGAAGCTCGTCACGAATTGCACGTAAGGCATGGCAGCAGCGTTGAGTTCCCGCCCGGCCGCGACGGCGAAGGAACCCGAGCCCGTGCATTCCCCGGGGATATGAACCGGCACGGTGAAGCCGGGTCCGATCCCGGCATGCGCGGCCCGGCGCAGGATGTCGCGTTGTGCCGGCGACACTTTGATCAAGCGGTCGATTTCCGACCACTGAAAGGGCGCCGCGGTTTTCTGGCAGGCGCGCAGCACCGGATCTGCCGCGAATTGCGACTGCCGCCGCATCTCGTTGCTCCAATCTTCCGGATAGTTCGAGAGCTGCACGTAATTGGGCGCGATGAGATTCACATGGTGGGCCAGCAGGAAATAGGTGAAGCCGAACTCGCGGCTGATGCTTTCCACGAGGCCCTTCAGCACGTCGAGGTCGGCGACCTCGCGCGACTGGCGCACGAATTCCTGGACTTCCTGAAACTCGGCCAACGGATCCGCCCCCCATTCACGGAAGGAGACTGGCCCTCGTCCTTCCGTTCATCAACATAACAGGTAGCTCGCCGACGCGCTATGCAGACACGCTGAACGCGTTAGAGGCGCGATACGGCGTCCGCAAAGAGATCCTCGTCGCCATCTGGGAGCTGGAGAGCGCCTATGGAACCACGATGGGCGGCTTCAATCTGTTCTCGGCGCTCGCCACGCTAGCCTATGACGGCCCGCGGCAGGATTTCGCCCGGCGCGAACTGATCGCGGCCATGAAGCTGGTGGAGCGCGAGCATCTGAACCCGCGCACGCTTACATCCTCCTGGGCCGGCGCGATCGGGCAAACACAGTTCGAGCCATCGTCTTATCTGGCGCATGCGGTGGACGGCGACGGCGACGGGCGCATCGACATGTGGCGCTCGCCTGCCGATGCGCTCGCCTCGGCCGCAGTGCTGCTGCGCACCGGCGGCTGGCGAACGGGCGAGCCCTGCTACCGGGAAGTCACCCTGCCGTCCGGTTTTCCTTATGAAGAAACCGATGCCGAGACCATGCAGCCGATGTCCCATTGGCGCGCGTTGGGTGTGCGTGCCATACGTGGAAGCGAGTTAGCGGACAACGACGGCGCTGCTGCGATCTACCTTCCCGCGGGATCGCGCGGCCCCGCCTTCCTGGTGTTCGACAACTTCAAGGCGGTGCTCACCTACAACAACGCCGCGAGCTATGCGCTGGCGGTGTGCAACCTGGCGGATCGCCTGCGCGGCAGCGGCGAGATCGCCGCCTCCTGGCCGCGCGGCGATCGCCCGCTCGGGCCCGGCGAACGCCTCGCCATGCAGAGCGATCTGAAAGCGTTGGGCTACGATCCCGGGCCGCTCGATGGGGTGCTGGGCCGCAAGGCGCGCGCTGCGCTACGCCGTTATCAGAAGGATCACCACCTTCCGGCTGACGGCTATCCAACCTTGGAAATGGTCAGCCGCCTCCATGCCGATGTGGGTGGCCATCACTCGTGAGCAGCGCCGTCCCCGCAATGCCGGCCAGCTGGCGGGCGAGCGCCGTCTTGAAATAGCCGCCCTTGCCGCCATAGCCGGTGGGATCGGTAAGGGAGAAGGGATTGTTGTCGACGTAGCCGTAGGATTCAGCGCGGCGAGCAAGAGGGCAAGAAGATCGTCAGCATCCTCTCTGCGGCTGGGCACGGCCTCGGGTGCATCGAGATCACGCGACGTATTCTTGCCCTCAATGGGGAGGAGCCGACAAGCGAGCGCATCGAGCACGGCATCAACTTGGTTCGCCTCTGGCTGCACCGCCGTTCGCCGGGGACGGCATCATCCGCTCCGTCTGGCCGCCGACGGGATACGAGTTGAAATGGGAGTTGGTGAATTGGTGTGATGAAGTGGCGGGGATGGTGGCGAGATAGGGAGACAGCCAAAGCTCACGATTCCAGGGCCAATTTATCTATAAATGCCATGCCAACCGGATCGGCATCCCTCTCACTTCCATCGAATGAACTGGTGGGATTCGTAATCCTGTGAACGACAACACTTGCCCAGCCCTGTTTCGCGAATTGCTCCGCTGAGCTCGTCGTTGTCCTCGACGTGAGTGCAACGTACTCACCCGAGAATCTTCCGTTCACAATGACAAACAGCATTGGCGTGCCGACTGCAAAACAGTTGCCGTAGGGATCATAGGTGAACGGACCCTCTGCCAGGTTATCACCATCGTCCGACATGGCGATGACGCTGCCTTGGTGATTGGTGTGGAGTACTTTGCTTGTAGCCGGAGCCGTTAGGGACCGACATGACCATCGGCTCATCGATGGCCGGGTTGGGTATGTACAGCACAAGCACGTTCCTGCCGATTCATTGCAGCAGTAACGCCGCTCCAGTCGCCCCTGGGGCGCCGTTCCGCTTTTATTTCGACTTGCGATTCCAAATCCGTTGCTGCCACCACAGCCAGAGTGCAAAACCGGCAGCTGCACAAATTGGAACTACGATGCCGACGTGAAATATTAGGCCGATGCCAGCGATAACGGCCAGTGCTATAGATGCTACTTGTATGCGATAGCTCGTTCTATGGTGCGCGCGCAGCTCATCGTCCGATAGTTGCCTCAACCATTCCTGGTGTTCTCTGAAATGCTTAAATGGAGACACGATGACCGCCTATGAACAAACCTTATTGGCCCCAAATGTCCACACCACCGCCGCCACAGGAAATGCCGGAACGCGCACATTGCCGGGTAGTCGGTGTTTGTAGGACTCTTGCACCAGTTCCTTCATTCTGAATTGCCTTCATCTGTGCAATTGCGGCACGCGCAGCTGTAACACCGGCTAAAGCTCGATCAATTCTTTTTTTCAGAGGTGCTGGCGCAGACCCTCGAACAGCAGACAAAGTTGACTGCAGGGCATCGGCGGTGCCGATGAAGGCGCTAAGATCAATGTTCGTCACTTCCGGGGCTCCTAAGAACCACGTGTTGGTCCAAGATCCAGAGATACCTATAGGCGTACCCGCACTTGCTGAAACCGCAACGTATTGGTTCTGCGGATTGAGATTGCAGTTCGAAATGCCGCAGCTGTAGCCGTAAGAAACCGTCACGCCCGTAGGTTCTCTAAAACTATAGCTTCCGTTCAGAAAGCCTCCATGAAAATCGGTGATTGATCCACCAAAGACCCCGCTGCCCGCAGTGGCACCGGCGCTAAAGCCAACACCCCCTCCCCCCGTTAGATAGTTAAACACTCTGATCTTTCCAGTCATTAAGGCGTCAACATCGAGGGCCCTTCCGTATGATATTTCTCCGCCCGCGTACCAGTACCCACCCGCACCGAGCTGGGAAAACAAGACTAGCTCACCAGTGGGATCCAGCAGATTCACAGGATCATTTCCAACGTAGGTGTAAAGGTTCATGTCTGCGGCGTAGCCGACGGGGTCGGTTTGCAGGAATCGTCCGATCTTGGCCGTGTAATAGCGCGCCCGGTAATAGTAGAGGCCGGTTTCCGTATCGAAGCGCTGGCCGGTGAAGCGGTAGGGCTCGCCGGTCGAGCAGGCGCTGCTGCCGGCAAAGCAATTGCCATACGGATCGTAGGTAAAGGGGCCTTCGGCCAGCGCGCCGCTGTCGCCGCTCATGGCGATGACGCTGCCCTGATGGTTTGCATGGAAATATTCATGGGTGTAGCTGCTGCCGCTTGGGGTGACCATCGCGATGGGCTCGTCGATGGCCGGCCCCGGCACGTAGAGCGCCACCACGTGCTTGCCGCCGTCGTACTCCACCACCTCGTCGTCGCCATCGTGCAGGAAGTAGCGCTCAGTCACGCCCGTGCCGCTCTTGTGATTGCGCCGGCCAAGCGGATCGTAGGCATAAGATGCGCTCACCGTGGGGCTAGTGCAGCTGCCGCTTTTGTGGAATAGGGTTTGCAAGCCGTGAGCATCCGGTTTTCGGCGTCATAGGAATAACCCCACGTCCCGTCACTATTGAGGTTGCCGGAGGTGAGATTGCCCTTGGCGTCGTAGCCGAGCGTGCGCGGCTGGACGATCGGACCTTGCGGCGTGAAAGAGGGATATTGGTTGAGGTAGTTGGCCGTGGAGTAGGCCGCGGTTCCGGTGGTGGAGGGCTGCCAGACATAGGCCGGAAGGCTGTTGCTTTCGGTGAGAAGCTCGTGCGCGTCGGTATAGGTGAAGGTGTAGTGCGGATCGTTCGCCGTGCCGCTCATGTCGTGATTAAGGATGAGTAGGTCTCCGGCGTTGCTGTAGCCGCTCGGCGATGAGCTTACACTCGCTCCGTTACCATAGATGAGATTGGTACGCCGTGACATCGCATCGTACTGATAGGTCGCAAGACTGGTGCCGGTGTTGCAGCTGTGGTCCGAAGGCGATTCGGCGGCGCCTGTCATGCGGTTCAAATCATCGAAGCAGTAGCCGACCGTATATGCACCGTCATAATTCGACCATTTGAGCTCCACGCGATTGCCGTTCTTATCCAGCGTGTAGGTCATGCCGCGGTCCGCCCCAAAGCCATAAATGTGATTGATGACTTGGGTCAGCCGCCCCGCCGTGTCGTAATTGTTGTCGATCTTGTTGGTATTGCCGCAAGGCGATGCCTCGCAAAGCGTATCAAGCTGACCATTCAGCAGATAAGTCCAATAATCCGTGACAGCGGGACTGGCCGGACAGTCCGCTCCGGAACTTGGCATGCATTTCTGGATGATCCAGTTGAGTGCATTGTACTGATAGGTCAGCGTCTCACCTGCGCGATTCTTGCGCGAGGCGATATTGCCATTGTTGTCCAGTGTGAGCCTTTCAAACGTAGAATCGGGAAACGTCGTCTTATTGAGCCGGATGAAATTGTCGTAGTCGTACGACGTGAGATTGCCGTTGGCGTCCTGCACGGATTTTTGCTCGCCGTCCGGCCAGTATGTCACCCGCCGATAGCATTCCTGCAGGTAGCCGGCAAAACTGCATCCGCTACCCGAATGCCACGCGCGATATTCGATTTTCACGTGGTTCGCTGCGCAATTAGTGTCGCCCATAGCGCAATACGCAAAGCGGGTGACGCGGCTCACGGGATCGACCGCCGACAAAATGCGATCGTCGGAGTCGTACCACGTGTAGGTCTGCTTGTTATCGGCGTCGGTCACAATATGAACTTTTGACGTCCGGGTATAAGTGGTCTTCTTGACCATCTGCCAGGTCGTGACCGAGGTGCCTGAGAACGCCGTGCCCGCATCATCCTCCGTGTCGCGGCCAAGATTGTCGTAGATTGTTTTTGACGCCGCGTTCAGTGCCGCCGTCGCGCCCCCGTTGTGATAATCGTCCTCCAGCTTCCGCCGGTCGTTGTCGTAGAAACTGCTGGTGACGAAGGCGCGCGGGTCGGTCGTCTGGCTCACATCGCCATTGGCCGTATAAAGATAGCTGGTCGACGCATTGACGCCGCTCGGATCTAGCGTGACCGACAGAAGATTTTCGTTGTCGGGATCGTTATCGTACAACGTGGTGACCGAGGTGGTTGCCGTCAATGGCACTATTGAGGTCGCGAGCTTTCCCCTGCTGTCGTAAGTGAAGCTGTACATGGGCGTGCCCTCGGCGATGGTCGGCCGCGTGGCCGTGGACAGCAAAGACTTCCCGCTGCCGCTTCCGAAGTAATTCAGTGTGGTGATATTGCCATTCGCGTCCGTAATAAGGTGCGGCTTGTTCCAAAACTGGTCCCAGGCAACCGAGGCGTGCAGCACATGCGTGCTTCCGGCCCCCGTGTTGCAGGCCGATGACACGTCGACGCTCCAGCGATCGGTTCTGTTGTTCTGATCGTCATAGGCAAACACTTCGCAATTGCCCTCGGGATAGAGGTATTGAAGAGCTCGCCCCCGCGAATCGAACAGCGCATCGGTCTCAAAGCCCAGTTCGTCGACGTAACGCGACGGATGACCGTACATGTCGTAGTAAACCGCATAAGGCTGGCCCGACGGGTCGTCCCGCTCGCCGCGCGTGCCGTCGGCAAGGAAGAAGGTGTAGGGCGGCCGCGTGGCGCCGTTGGCTGTTTCGGCATCTTTGACCTGGTTCACCCGGCCAAGACCGTCGTAGTCGTACTCGACATCAATCTGATTGGGATTTGCCGTGGTCTGAACCTGGCTTAGCAGCGTGTAGTTCAATGGACGGAGCAAGGCGGTAGAATTTAGGAAGAAATTTGTTTGTACTCCGGCGGGGTCGATCATATAGCTCGCATCTGCAGCGATCTGCATCGACCGCGCATCATCGCCTGTCAAAGTGTTGTCAAATCCGAGCAGCGTCCATTGGCGGTCAGATTGATAATCGAAATGGATTTGCCGGCCGATTGAGTTGTGCACGTCGACCAACCGCTCGATGTGCTGTTCAGCGGGGTTGAAGGGATCGTAAGCCTCGTCATAATCGAGCGTGATCGATATGCCGAAGGGAAACGTCCAGCTCGTCAGCCGGTAGCCCTTCAACTGGCCGCAAGAGTCGTCAAACCCATTGCCATTCATGTCGTACGGGTTGGTCCAATTGGCGAAGTGCTGGGTATCGCCATTGGCGCCGGTCACGTCGAAGGAGACATTGGAATTGTCCCACCCACGCGAATACGCGTAAGGATAGTTTGTGGTGCCGCCACAGATGAATTCGATGGGTGTGCGGCTGCCAGTCTGGGCAAGCTTTCCGAAACTTGTGCCCGGCATGATGGATTGACCGCTCGGCAGCTTCACGAACTGCTTGGTATCCCCACCCACCGTAACGCTGGACGTGTTGCCCTGGATGAGATCGGCCCACCAAGACATTGCCAGGATAGCCGCCGTTTCCCGTGCCGGCGACGCGAGGTTTGTCTTGTAAATATCCTGGGCCGATAGGAATGCGGCGATCGTGCCGGCGGCCGCACGGATGTCGCTTCGGCCCATCGCTTCCATCCCGCTACCGGAGACGCCGATTGTGTTGAACCAGCTCGCCGTCCATCCGGGCTGCGGTTCGGTCGGGGACACAGGAACGGCAATGTCCTTTCCTGCGGCAGGGTGCCAGCTCATGCTTGCGGACAGCTCATATGGAAAGCCGCCATTGCCGACGCGAAGTTGGGCCGGACTGGTATACCCAAGCGAACCGTTCGAGAGATTCACGCCGAATTCGTTGGAACGGTCGACAAACTGCGACTTCACGATGTCGGCGGCATCGGCCGGACTGTAACTGCTTTCGGTATCGACTTGCTTTCCGCCGCCACCCCCTTTTGTAAAAATAGGACCAGTGGCAAAAGGATTTAACGCCATTTGAATATGCGCAAT
>JAFAVP010000160.1 GCA_019242395.1 Alphaproteobacteria bacterium
GTTCGAACTGGCCGGTGCCGGTGTTTCGCATCAGCATATCGGTTTCGTTGGCATTGCCGCTGAAATCATACGCTGATAGTTCGCCTTGGTGGTCAGTGACACGGGCAAAAAACCCATCCCAAATCGGCGTCGGACCCACCGGATTGAGTGGCTCCATTGACGAAGGATGGGAACCGCGAAACGGCCATTCACGTTCGCCCGAATGAAGCCCGAGAGCCATCGACGGGCTGGATAGAAGGGAAAACGCATCATGGAGGCCCAACGAACACGTCCTAGCATCGGTCGGTGGTACATCCTCTTCTTGATCAGCCTGATGTACCTCATCACCTACCTTGATCGGGTGAACATCTCGACCGTGGCGCCGGTCATCAGCAAGGAGTTTAGCTTCGACAAAGTCACCATGGGCATCATCTTCAGTGCCTTCGTCTGGGCCTATGCCTTGTTCCAGGTCCCCGGCGGTTGGCTGAACGATCGTTTCGGCCCGCGGCGCGTCTTGGCGATCATCGTGGGATACTGGTCGGTGATGACGGCGGCGACTGCGGCAGCGACCGGCGCCGTTTCATTTGTGATCGTTCGTTTCCTGTTCGGCATCGGCGAGGGCGGCGCGTTTCCCGGAGCAACCCGCGCCATGCAGCTCTGGTATCCGCGCCACGAGCGCGGCTTCTGCCAAGGCATCACCCACAGCGCCAGCCGACTTGGAGCGGCGATCACGCCTCCCTTGGTGGTCTTGATCATGACCACGCTCGGCTGGCGATGGGTCTTCTACATCTGCGCTGCAATCGGCATCGTCTGGTCGGCGTTGTGGTACCTAGCCTACCGCAACTTGCCAGAGCAGCACGGGCTCGTAAACAAAGCGGAGCTCGAACACATCCGCGGCATCGACGAAGCGGGCAACGTCAATGCGCCGAAAATCGAGACGAAGACCAGCGTGCCGTGGGCCACCCTGCTGCGATCTCCCAACATGTGGGCGATTATGTGCGCCTACTTTACCTACGTCTATTGCCTCTGGATTTTTTTGAGTTGGTTGCCGTCCTATCTGGTGGAATTTCGGCAGTTCACGCTGCTCAAGGTCGGGCTATTGGCTTCGCTTCCGCTCTGGGCAGGAGTAGTTGGCGACACGGTCGGCGGCCTGGCAACCGATTGGCTTTTGAAAAAGACCGGCAACACCAAGTTTGCCCGGCGCGCCGTGGCCATCACTGGCATGTTGGGCTGCGTGGTGTTCATTGTGCCGGCTGCGCTGACCGCCGACGCCTACACAGCCGTATATTGCTTGACCGCTGCTATGTTCTTTCTCGAATGCACCATCGGGCCGTCCTGGGCAGTCCCCATGGATGTCGGCGGCAAATATTCCGGGACCGTGTCTGGGATGATGAACATGGCGGGAAACATCGGCGGCGCGCTCTCCCCGCTGGTCTTCGGCGTTTTGGCCCAGCTCGGCTCGTGGGCGGCACCATTCATCGTGGCAGCGGGTCTGCTCGTCGTGGGTTCCGCGGTTTGGGCATTCTGGCTGGACCCCGACGCCTCGGTCGTCGAGCAATACACACTCCCGACACAGCAGATGTCGCCGCAGCATGACATCGTCCCCTGGTGAAATCGTCGAGGGACTCGGATCAAGCACGCCGCGCGAGGTTACAATTCATGCACTTGCGAGCGGAAGGTTCGATCAGCCTCATTCGGCGAAAGAAAAGCTGTCCACAGCGCGGACAACGAAAACTCTGCCTGTAGAAGCTCGCGCCCGCAAAGCCGGCCAACCAGGCAATGGAAAAGTAGGTGCCTAGATGCTCCGGCACAGATCGATGAAAATCATTTACGAGCACAATGATGAGCAAGATGCCCGGCACGTAGCTGAGCACAAAAAACCAAAACAGAAGGTCGCGGCGACGGAGGTCGCCCCAACTTTGCGCATATCCCGGAGCAGTCCACATCGGGCGCTCAACGAAAAGCCAAAAAGGAATCGATGAAAGTCGCCTCAATTGGAGGTAATTAATGTGATCCCCTATGCTTGTATTGCTCCAGTTAGCATCTTGCGGAGTTGACAAGCGCATATATGACACGCGCACCTTACACCCAGCTGAAACTGCCCTTACGCGAACCTGAATGCCCGCGATACTCACGGAAACGGGAGCTTATTTGGATCATTGGCTTCCAGTGGAAAGTCTTGCTTTGCCATATCGAATACAAACTCCAGAAAATCTCAAGAGAAGCTCAAAGCTACCTGCAAGCTCGTCACTCCGCTCACTGGTAGAGTCCCCAGATGGTGATTGCGGGCCGTGGCTGGCGCACGTGCTCCCCGTCGTCACCGGCGCAAGACATTCTTGCCTCGCAGCAGCAGCCCCTCGCCACCGTGTCCGATCGGCGCGAAATCCGCTCGATTCGGTTTGGGCCGCCAATCTGTCGAGCAGGTAACCAACGGTTTGACTTTACCGCGCCGTACAGCGTGGCATCAGAAGGAGGCTCGATATGCCGAGCCTGAGCGTCACCGAGTTCCCAATTCCCACGGCAAATAGCACCGCCTTCTCAATCACGGCAGGGGCGGACGGTAACATCTGGTTCACCGAGACCGGCGGCAACAAGATCGGGC
>JAFAVP010000199.1 GCA_019242395.1 Alphaproteobacteria bacterium
GAAGCCGCCGTGGTCGGCTTCCCGCACGACATTAAGGGACAGGGTATTTATGCCTTCGTAACCCTCAAAGCCGGCGAACAACCGTCCGATGCGCTCGCCAACGAATTGAAGAAATGGGTAGCGAGCGAAATTTCTCCGATCGCGAGGCCCGACGTCATCCAATTCGCACCCGGCCTGCCGAAAACGCGGTCGGGCAAAATCATGCGGCGCATCCTGCGCAAAATCGGAGAAGGGGACGTGAGCAATCTGGGTGACACCACCACGCTCGCAGACCCGAGCGTGGTGGAGGATCTGGTGCGAAACGCGAAGGCGCGTTAACCGCCGTTGCCGGGCGTCTTGACGTTCAGGTTCACCGTGTGCGTGGTGCCTCCGCCCGCTCCGAAGAAATGCCCACCCGAATACAGGAAGAATCCGCCGATTAGAACGATCACCAGCAATGCGCCGACCAACAGTGCCAGCGCCGAATTGCCCCCGCCGCCCCCGTTTCCGTCTGCCATCAATCCACTCCTTTGGCTGTTGTCGGTTGGAAAACGGTTCGCCCAGTGCCTCGGTTCCACTCTCGCCAGCCGCCCTCATTTGACGCATTATCAGAAGGGGACCGGCTGGAGCGGCAGTGATGTGGCGATTGATCGGCGGAACGGTTGCGGGCGTTGTGGCGTGGTTTGTGACCGTCACCATCCTCAACATGGGCTTGCGTTACGGCTGGCATGACTATGCCGCCGTGGAAAAAGCGATGACCTTCACTCTGCCGATGATGCTGGCGCGGCTGAGCGAGAGCGGGGTCAGCTCGATCTTGAGCGGCGCGATCGCCGCTGCTGTGGCTCGGAACAGGCACGCGGCGCTTTACGCCGGTTTGGTGCTTCTCCTGTTCTTCCTGCCGGTGCACTACATGCTCTTCAGCAAATTCCCGCTGTGGTACCACCTTGTCTTCCTCGCCTCCCTTCCATTGCTGAGCGTGCTCGGCGGGCAATTGGTGCGGGAGCGGAGTGCCGCGGCTCAGCCGGCGTAAGCATCCATCGCTTTCGCCAGCGCGATGTCTTTCTCCATAATGCCGCCGGCATCATGCGTGCTGAGCGTCACGTCGACCCGGTTGTACACATTGAACCACTCCGGGTGGTGATCCAACTTCTCCGCCAAAAGCGCCACCCGCGTCATAAAGCCAAAGGCTTCGTTGAAGTCCTTGAAGCGGAAGGTACGAGTAATCGCTTCGCTGCCTTCTACCTCCCGCCATTCCGGCAGCTGCTGTAGCGCTGCCGCGCGGCGTTCCGCATCCAGCTTCGGCATGGGCATGCTTCACCTCAACGGATATTCCCCCTCGGCCACGTAGATGCTGCCCCTGGGCGTCAGTTGGCTGGAAAATAGGGCGAAAGCGCTCACCTCGAAAAGCGGGCTGGCGTAGAGGCCGTGATCGGAGAGGTAGTCCATCACGCGTTGCGGCGGCGTCGCGCGCAACCGTGCCAGCGTCACATGCGGCGTGTATTTACGCTGTTCGGCGGGGAAGCCCAGCCGCTGGATCGCGCTTTCGATTTTACGCTGCAGGTGCATAAGAGAATCGTTGGCTGCGACGCCGGCCCACAATGCGTGCGGGTTCTTGCCGCCGAAAGACCCCACACCCTTCAGCTGTAGGACAAATGGCGGCGCTGAGATTCCAGCCAGTGCTTCATCGATGGCGCTGGCTTCGCGCTCATCCATCTCGCCGATGAAGCGCAAGGTGAGGTGCAGCTGTTCCCGCGTGCTCCAGCGCGCACCCGGCACGCCGGACTGAAGCATGGACAGGCTTTGCGCCACATCGTCAGGCAAGGCTAGGGCGACGAACAGGCGGATCATGCCAGGACACCTGCCCAGCGTCCGAGCGGCAGCACCCTGCGGAACGTCAACACGACAATTCCATAGGCGAGCACGCCGACGGCAAAGGCGCCCGCCAGCATCGTCTCATTGTGGAAGTGCCCCACGCCCAGCATGCGAGCCAGCATAGCTCCTCCCCAGGCGCCACATCCGGCCGCGAGCGCCGCCAAGGCCACGGGAATCACCGCTGCCCGAAATTCCGCATCGATAGAGAGCAGCTTCCGTTTGCCGCCAATCACGGTGAGGACCGCCACGTTCAGCCACGCGCCGAACGCGGTGCCCAGCGCCACGCCCGCAATGCCCAGATGAAAGCCCCACACCAGCACCACCTTGAGCGCGATGTTGCTCAGCATCGCCAGCACGGTGACCCGCGCCGGCGTAGCGGTATCGTGACGCGCATAGAAGGTGCTTGCCACGATCCGCACCAAGGCGAATGCCGGAAGACCAACGCCGTAGGAGGCGAGCGCAATGGCGGAAAGATCGGCGGCGGACTTGTCGAAGGCTCCATGTGCGAAGATCGCGCGCATGATGACATCGGGAACGGCGACGAATACGGCCGCGAACGGCAAGGTCAGCAGCAGCGACAGGGAGGCGGCGCGGTTCTGCGCCGCGTCTGAGCCCGCGCGATCGTTCTTCGCCAGCCGCGCCGACATTTCCGGCAGCAACACTGTGCCCAGCGCGATTCCCAGTACCCCCAGCGGCAGCTGATTGATCCGGTCGGCGTAATAGAGCGCAGTCCGGCTTCCGGTGGGCAGCAGGCTGGCAATTACTGTATCGATGAAGGGCGCGATGAACACACTGGCCGCGCCTACTGTCACCGCGCCCAGCGCCTTGAAAAACTCCCGGATCTCCGCGGTCCAGCGCGGCCACGAAACGCGCAAAGCCAACCCGTGCTGGTGGGCTGCCCACAGCATGAAGAACAGCTGCGCGAAGCCGCCGGCAAGCACGCCCCATGCCGCCGCATACGCAGCGTTCGGAAACCAGCGCCACAGCAAGAGCGTGGCTATCATGGCGATGTTCTGAAAGTTGGACCAGGCAGCAGCGGCCCAAAACTTTTCCATCGCGTTCAGCATAGCGGAAAGCTGAATCGCGACGACGGTGAGAATGAGGTACGGAAACGTGATGCGAGCGAGGTCTACAGTCAGCGCGATCTGATCGGGATGCCGGCTGAACCCAGGCGCGAGCACGTGGACGATCCCGGGCATGCAGATGAGCGCCACGACCAGCAGCACCAATTGCGCCGCCATCTGCCAGGAGAACACCCGGTCGGCGAACAGCGCCGCCTGCTCTTGCTGTCCCCGCGCGTGCAATGCGGCGTAACGCGGGAGGAAGGCGGGATTGATCGTGCCCTCACCGAAAATCTGGCGGAAGTAGTTGGGGAACAGAAAAGCCACGATGAACGCGTCCGAGAGTATGCCCCGGCCCAGTATCCAGGCCATGCAGATGTCGCGAACGAATCCCGTGACCCGCGACAGCAGCGTGAACCCGCCAACGGAGAGTAGCCGCCTGAACATCTATTTGGCAGTGCGCCGCACGCGCGCCTTCCTGACCAAAGCCTTTGCATAAGGGAAGATGTGTTCGGCGATGATCTTCGCGCCCGCCGGATTTGGATGCATGCCATCCGCCTGGTTGAGCTTCGGGTTCAATACGACGCCCTCCAACAGAAATGGGTAGAGCATTGTCCCATATCGCTTCGCGAGTCTGGGATAAATGGCGTCGAACGAGCGCACGTATGCCGAGCCAAGGTTCCGTGGCGCCTTCATGCCAAGCAGTAGCGTAGGAACATGCTGCGCCTCCAGCTTGGCCAGTATGGTGGAGATGCTTCGCTCCGTCTCTGCAGGTGGAATACCGCGCAAGGCATCATTGGAACCGACTTCGACGATCGCCGCATCCGGGTGATCCGCTAGTGACCAGTCCAGCCGCGAGGCGGCATCTGTCGAGGTATCACCGGACACTCCGGCATTGATCACCTTGGAATCAACCCCTGCTGCCTTCAGCTTTGCCTGCAACAACGCCGGGATCTCTACCCCGGGCGGCAATCCATAGCCTTGCGTCAGGCTCGTGCCCAGCATCAGGATCTTCACAGGCCCGCAAGTGCCCGGCGGAGCAAATGCGAGCAAAAACAAAAGCGCAAGGAAATGTCGCGTCAACATTGCCGCACGGAATCGAAGTAAGAGCTGCGGCGCCCATCTCGCATATTGTTCCTGCCCCCGGAAGTGCTATGAGCCGCGTATGAGCACGGGCAAACAGGCGCGGCCGAAGGCGCGGCTGCCGCGAGGTTTCCGCGATCGCGGGCCGGAGGAGATTGCGGCTGAACGGCGGATGCTGGAAACTATTCGCGCCGTTTACGAATCATACGGTTTCGAGCCGCTGGAAACGCCGGCGTTCGAGTACACCGATGCATTGGGCAAATTCCTGCCCGACCTCGAACGGCCCAATGAAGGCGTGTTTTCTTTGACAGACGACGATGGGCAGTGGCTTTCGCTGCGCTACGATCTTACCGCACCCCTTGCGCGCTTCGTCGCGCAGAATTTCCAGAGCTTGCCGAAACCGTTCCGCCGTTATCAGGTGGGACAAGTCTGGCGCAACGAGAAGCCTGGCCCCGGCCGTTATCGGGAATTCACCCAGTTCGATGCCGACACAGTGGGCAGTTCTTCCCCTGCCGCAGACGCCGAACTGCTAATGATGGCTTGCGATGCGCTGGAAGCCCTCGGCCTCAAACGCGGCGAATACGTCCTGAAGATGAACAGCCGCCGCTTGCTGGATGCCGTGCTCCAGTCAGCATCTATCACTGATTTGCAGCGTGGCACCGTGCTGCGTGCCGTAGACAAGTTCGATCGCCTCGGCGAAGCAGGTGTGCGCGCACTGCTGGGCGAAGGCCGCAAGGATGAGTCCGGCGATTTCACCAAGGGCGCTGGCCTGAATGAGCACCAAATCACATTGGTTATGGAACTCCTCACCGCTTCCGCGGACCGCTACGAGACCATGACGGCCGTTGAAGACCTGCGGGATATGCGGAATATCCTTGCGGCGAACGGCTACGGCGAAGACCGCGTGCAGATCGATACCAGCATCATCCGCGGGCTGGAGTACTACACGGGGCCGGTGTTCGAGGCACAGCTGCAATTTCCCGTCACTAATGAGGCGGGCGAGACTGTTGTTTTCGGCTCGGTTGCGGGCGGCGGGCGGTACGATGATCTGGTCGCGCGCTTCAGCGGGCAGCCGGTACCTGCCACCGGAATTTCTATCGGCGTGAGCCGCCTGCTGACTGCCGTGCGGCACCGGAGCGAGGCCGCGCTGTCGCCGCTGGTTATTGTACTGTCGCTTGACGACATTGGCCGCAGTTTCGCGATGGCGCGAGAGTTGCGCCAGGCTGGACTCCGTGCAGAAGCCTATGTCGGGACGAAGAAGTTCGGGGATCAGCTGAAGTATGCCGACAAACGCAGCGCGGCGCTTGCGGTAATCGAGGGGGCGGATGAACGTGCAGCCGGCAAGATCACGTTAAAGGATCTCAAGCGGGGTTCGGAACTGTCGAAGGCCGTCGAAAGCCGTGCGGAGTGGCTAGGCGAACGCCAAGCGCAGGTGACCATCCCGCGCGAGCAACTGGCGTCAAAAGTGAAGGAGATGCTTAGCCACGGCTAAGGGCGCGCGCGAGCCGGACCGCGTCGTCTTCCGTGTGATAGATGCCGAAGCCTACGCGCAGCCGGTCCCCGCGATAATCCACGATAATGTTCTGCGCTGCGAGCGCGGCCGAAATTTTCTCCGCGTCCCGTGTACGAAAGGCCAGAAAGCGTCCACGCCACTTTTCATGTGGCACTAGCAGATCGGATGTGCAGATCGGTGCGTCTTTTCGGTCCAGCTCCGTCAAAAACACGCGCTCTACGATACGCACATGTTGCAGCATCTTACCGACAACCCAGCCCTCTGCCTGCAGCCATTCCTGAACGGCGTTGAAGCGATAAATTCCTGAGGCGTCGAAGGTGGCGCCGAGAAAGCGGCTGCCGTCGCTTGCATACGGCACACCGCTGCCGCCCGTCTCCAGCCCGGAGAAGCCGGCATACCAGCCCGTATCGCGCGGTCGCAGCCCGTAACCCGGTGGGCAATGCAGGAAGCACACGCCCTCGCCCGCCATCGCATACTTATAGCCGCCCGCCAGGTAGAAGGCGCGCCCGGAAATGGCGCTTAGATCTGTCGGAACGGCCATAAATCCATGATAGCCATCGACAACGACAAAGATTTCGGTGCTGGGGACCGCACGCACGATCCTTTCAAGATCATGCACACGAAACCCTGAATCGAAGAACACCTGGCTGAAGAACACGAGATCATGCCCTTCCTTGCCCGCCTCTTCCGCGAAGCGCGATTCGAAGGAGCGGAACGGCTCGGTGCTCACGCGCGTCACATGCACCAAGCCACCTTCCTCCAGGCGGGCAAGCTGGCGAGAGAAACTGTGAAATTCCGACGTGGTGGTCAGCACCCGGACGGGTTTGTCCGAGGGGAAGCAAGAGAGGATGCGTAGGACAAAGGAATGCGTGTTTGGGCCGAAGGCCACCGTAGAAGCAGCGGGTAGATTTAGCACACGCGCGACGTGACATTGCGCCGCGGGAATAACCTTTCCGAAAACGTGCTTCCATTTCAAGTCGAGCAGCTGGGCGGCATCGCGCCATGCCGATTCCTGCGCAGGCAGCGAAACATCTGGCCAAGGATGGTGGCTGTGCGCGGCGGCGTGAAACGGCGCGCCCGCGCGGCCGATGCTAAGCGAAAATCCCTTCATTGCGGTGATTTGGGACCAGCCTTGATATCGGCACCGTTCAGATGCTCAGCCTTCCATCGCATCGCCATCCAGATTCGGCTGCGGCCTGACGGATGATCGTAGAACACGAATTCTTCGAGCGGCGCAGGGTCGAGCTTGCGGTATTCTCCAAGCTTCAGGGTAACAGTTGCAAAACCATCCGGCTGCCGCGCTGTATTTAGCCCGAATATGTCTGCCTGGGCTTCGAGCGTGCGGGTTATGGTATTCGTCACCGGCGTGGCGACGAACATGAAGAATGTGAACAACCCCACGGCAATCGGCAGTCCGGCAGGATCCTGGATGTCGCTGACGTCCCATATCTGCCCGAAGATCGCCGCCAGCCGGCGATAGCCCCAATCCACAAATGCAAATCCCACAAGGAAGACCAGGCCGATCCAGGTGAGCCCGATCGCATTGTGGCTCAGCACATAATGGCCCATCTCATGACCCAGCACTGCGTAAATCTCCCGAGGGGATGCGCGCTTCAGAAGATTGTCCGTCATTGAGATGCGGGTGGTACCGAGTGCGCCAGAAACATTCGCTGAAATTCGCTTGGACTGCCGGGAGGCATTGAATTCGTACACATTGTTCACGGGAATCCCGTTCGAACGGGCCAGTGAAAGGATTTCCGTTTTGACGGGGCCCTCCTTCAGCGGGTGATAGTCATTGAAGACCGGTGCAATAAAAACTGGCGCGAGCGCCACAACGATGACGAAGAACAGCATGGTGATAAGCCAGCCCCAAATCCACCAACTGCGTCTCGCTCCCCGAACTGCTGCGTAGACGCCCGTCAGGACGATGGCGCCTAAGAGCAGTTGAATCGCCAGGTTCTTCGCGAAATCGCCGAGCCATTGAGGGAAGGTCATGTTCGACAGGCCATAGGCATGTTCGCGAAGGAAGTCCTCATAGATCGCAAGCGGGAGGCTAAGCACTGTGTAGGCAAGCAGGAACAATACGGCGCAAATCGGCACTTGCCAGAATTGGGAACGCGTGCGGCTACGCGCGAAATCGCGGATACGGGCGGAGACGCCGGACCAAAGGAGCAGAGCCAGCACAGCGACAGCGTAGATGGTATCGATCAGCTGAAGCCAATATCCTCCTTCGAAATAGGCGTCGGAATTTCGGCGCGCCTCCCCTTTGATGGTGGCGAGATAAGCATTGGTGGCTGTTAGGGGATCGAAATTCGCCTGCGGAGCGGAGCCGGACGATATCGGCGCCAGAGATTGCACCTGAACGGGTGTGGTCGGCGCGGTCGTGGGTGCGGCCACAGCGGGCCACAAGGATAAAATGGTCAGCAGCGCGAACAGGCCGCAAGCCCTATGGAACCATCTTGGCATCTCCGCCCTCCGACTCGGCCAAAAGGAGTGGAGCAGCCTAACAGAATCAGAGAGCGCGAGAAGCTGGCGTTCAGGCCCTCAGCAGGGACCGGTAGAGCGCAAGAGTGTCGGCGCACATGCGTTCGAGCGAGAAGTTGGCCCGCACATGTGCTCTCCCCACGGAGCCCAAGACGGCTCGCTCCTTCTCGTCCAGGGCAACCCATCTATGCAGCGCGCGAGCGAGGGCGAACGGATCGCCAGGCCTAACCAGAAGGCCTGAGCGTTCGGGCAGCACAACCTCACGCGCACCGCCATGATCGGTGGCAATCACTGCCCGGCCCATAGCGCCCGCTTCCGCCGCCACCCGTCCAAAGGCCTCCGGATCGATTGATGCAGAAACGACGATGTCGCTCACCAGATAAGCCGCCGGCATATCCTCCACATGCGGTACGATCTTGATCGTGGTTTGCAGGCCGTTGCGAGCAATTGCGCGTCTTACCTCCGCCACATACTGGTCGCGACCCTGCGCATCCCCCACCAACAGAGCCGTAATGTCGCCCAGGAGATGCTCACGCTCGAGCTGCGCCAATGCTTCGATGAATAGCAGTTGCCCTTTCCATCGGGTCAGCCGCCCCGGCAGCAGGACAACGGTGTGTCCGGGCGGCACATCCCATGCGCTCCGCATCCGGTCTATCCGCTCCGGCGAGACACCGGCTGGATCGAACTCCTCCAGATCGACGCCGCGATGAATGACGGCAATACGCTCCGCTGCAATGCGGTGCTCCCGCACGATGTGATCCGCCGTCCATTGCGAATTCGCGACCACGGCATCGCTGCGCACCATGACCGAGTTGTAAAGGCGCTTCAGCGCGTTCGAGGCGTTGTATATCCCGTGATAGGTTGTAACGAACGGGATATGGGTCGCCCGCGCGGCCAGGAGCCCACTCCAGGCCGGCGCACGAGACCGCGCGTGGATGAGGTTCACCTGTTTGCGCCGAATTGTTTTCGCCAGGCGATGCGCATTCTGGAGCAGCGTGTGTGGTGCCTTGGAATTCAGGGGCAATGGAACGAGTTCTGCCCCGGTCGATTCCAACAGCGAAACCATTCTGCCGCCCGAAGTGGCAACCAAGGCACGAAATCCTCGGGCCGAAAGCGCGCGAGCGATATCGATGGTGGTGCGCTCCGCGCCTCCGGCATCCAGCGCGGGGATGACTTGCAGAATGGCAGGTTTGTCACTTGAGGGCACGGGAGCGTTGGCTAAGTTTGTCCAGACCATTGCCGATTTCTGGCGTTGCGGAAAGTGCCGGATGCGCACCTGCTTTGCTGCCATTATCACTGTGTGCAATCTTGCCAACGCGGCCTATGGGGCGTCCCCACCGGGCCGCAACGATGAGGCGCTAGGCGGCAGGAACCGCTACGAGCGTTGCCTGGAGCTTACAAGGCGTAACGCGGAAGAAGCTCTGAACAAGGCCGCGGTTTGGGAGGCCAGTGGCGGCGACGGTCCGGCAAATCATTGCGCGGCACTCGCCCTAGTCGCACTCAGGCGGTACCGGGAAGCGGCAATCAGGCTGGACCAGCTCGGCCATGCGAGCATTGGAAGCGCTCAACAACGCGCCGATGTTTTCGGTCAGGCGGGAAACGCCTGGTTGTTGGCGCGCCGTGGCGCCGATGCCACAGCGTCGTTTTCGTCGGCGCTCGCGCTCTCTCCGCGCGATCCTGATTTACTGGCCGACCGCGCCCGCGCCGCCGCCCTTCTTGGCGACTGGAAATCCGCTGACTCCGATCTTTCCGCCGCGCTGAAGATCGATGACAATCGCGCAGACCTCCTCGTGCTGCGCGCTTCCGCGAGGCGCGCGTTGCGGCGTCAGGCTGATGCGCGCGCCGACTTGGAGCTTGCACTGCGCATCCTGCCGAACTACCCCGAAGCACTGGTTGAGCGCGGCGCGCTGAAACTCGAATCCGGCGATGCGACAGGCGCCTGGGCGGACTGGCAACTGGCCGTTTCCCGCGCCTCCGGTACTGCCGCCGCCGCTACGGCGCAGCAGCGCCTAGATGCGCTACTCCACGCGAAGAAGAAATAGACTGCCATTCAGCCCGCACATCGCAATCCGTTTCGTTTCGCATGTACTGTTGCGCTAGGTGCTGCGTGCGCGCCGCATCGAGCCTGGATAACGCCCAGACGGCCATAGCGCGCACCAGTGGCGATGGATCGCCGAGCAGATTTTCGACTTTCCCCGCAAGAGAGGCATCCTCGGAATTGCCGATGGCGATCAGCACATTGCGCACGAAACGATCGCGCCCGATACGCTTGATCGGCGAACCGCGAAAGAGCACCCGAAACTCCTCCTCCGATAGGCGGGCGAGATCAGCCAGACGCGGTTCGGTCAACTCGGCCCGCGCATGGAAGCGCGCCTCGCGCGCAAGGCTGGCGAACTTGTTCCAGGGACACACGGCCAGACAGTCATCGCAGCCATAGATCCGGTTTCCCATGGCTCCCCGGAACTCGCGCGCGATATGGCCCTTGTGCTCGATCGTGAGGTAAGAAATGCAGCGCCGCGCATCGATCTGGTGTGGAGCGGTGAATGCGTTGGTGGGGCAAACGTCGAGACAACGCGTGCAGGCGCCGCAGTGATCCACCTCGGGTTCATCGGGGGTTATCTTCAGGGTCGTGAAGATCGAGCCTAGGAAGAGCCACGAGCCGTACCGGCGTGAAACCAGGTTGGTGTGCTTACCCTGCCAGCCAACGCCGGCGGCTTGCGCCAGCGGCTTTTCCATCACCGGCGCGGTGTCGACAAAGACCTTCACGTCGCCCCCATGCTTCGCCGCGATGCATTGCGCCAAGCCCTTCAGCTTCTTCTTGATAACCTCGTGATAATCGTCGCCTTGCGCATAACAGGAGATTGCAGCCCGGTCGCGCGTCAACCGATCCCGTGAGTGGTGCTCCGGCCCGTAGTTCATGCCGAGCACGATGATCGTCTTTGCGTCGGGCCAAAGCACCTTCGGAGCGGCCCGGCGATCGGCATTCTTGGCCATCCAGTCCATGCCGCCGTGACGTTCTTCAGCAAGGAATGCTTTCAAGTCGGAAGACGCGCCCGGCGGCAATTCGGGCCGGGCAAACCGCACCACATGAAAACCTTCACGCAAAGCACGCGCGCGCACCTCAGCACGAATATCAGGCATCGAGCTCGGCGTAGTGGGCAACGGGGGGCTGGCCCGGCACGCGATCACCCAGCAAGGACCGAAAGGACGGCCGCGACTTCATCCGCATGTACCACTCGGCTGCCCCTTGATGCTCCGCCCATGGAATCTCGCCAAAATAATCGAGCGCGGAAATGTGCGCAGCGACGGCGAGATCGCCCAAAGTGCACTCGCGGGCCGAAAGATAACCATGCGTCTCCGCACTGCGGCCGATCTCCGCCAGCGCCGCTTTCAGCGCCTCGCGGCCGGCGCGAATTGCCTCCATGTCCGGCGCCCGTTTGGCGGCCGCGCCGGTGAAACGCTGCGCCGCTTTTTCGTACACGATCCGGCGGGTGACATTCTCCTGCAGCGCGCCCATGGCCCAGTCGATGAGGCGCAGGGATTCCGCCCGTGCCGCTGCGTCCTCCGGAACTAGGGAATGCTCGGGGTAATTGCCCTCCACGTGATCGACAATCGCCCACAATCCAACCGCACGCGTGCCATCCATATCGATAAATACAGGCAACTGCTGGCCTGCATCTTCCGGCGCCACCGGATCGAAGGTCAGCCGCTTTTCGGCGATCAGAAGCCGCGCGAAGCGCGATGGCGGCGAAAGCAGAAGATGAACGAGGCGTCGCATAGCGGCGCAATCTAGTGAAAGCGGGCGCCGGGTCTAGGGCCGAATGCAGGCGTCCAGTCTGTCGCGATTGACGATGCGGATGCGGCCCATCAACTCACCCGTCCGCCAGGTGACATATGGCCCGGGATGCACAGCATGCCAATCGTCCGGATTGGGCAGAATGGCCGCAAGCCGCGCCGCCTGTTTCATGGTCAGGGCTGAAGCCGGCTTATGGAAATAGCCGCGTGCGGCCGCCTCTGCCCCGAAATAGCCGTTCCCCCAATCGACCAGATTGACATAGGCGGTGAGAATGCGCCGCTTGGGCCACAACACTTCCATCAATACCGTGACATACGCTTCGAGGCCCTTACGTGCCCAGCTGCGCCAAGGTACCAGAAACAGGCTTCGCGCCGCCTGCTGGCTCAAGGTGCTGGCGCCGCGCAGCCGCTTCTGAGGATGCTTCTCGTGGGTCTTGATCGCCTGGTTTATGGACTGCCAGTCGAAGCCATGATGGCGGCAGAACCTCTCATCCTCCCCACCGAGAACGGCCTTGAACAGATACGGGGAAATCTGATCCCCATCGCGCCAGTGATAGCGTACCGGATCGCCGGACAGCATGCCGATCGCCATCTGTGGCGTGAATGGCACCGGGAGAAACCTGAATAGCAGCAGCATCCCGACAGGCCGCAAAACCAGAAGGACGAGCAGCGCGATCAGAATCCGCCGCACCCACCTGCCCTTCCCGTCCGCCATGGCGGATCAGAAAGCCGATTCTGCTCCCGAACGCAAAGCGCGGAATGCTTCCTCAGCGCTCCGGCGGATTGCTACGGAGATAGGGATAGCCGTTGTTGATGGCCGGGTTCAGCGCCCAGACCTTCGGATCGAAACCCGAAGGCAGACCCGACTTTAATACTCTGCTCCAGCCCTGCGCGGAGGAGGGAGGCTAACGCGCAGGCGTTAAAGAAGCGGTAGGTTGTCGGGTGGAATTGCGGCAGTTCGCAAACCGCACCATAGAGGTCGGGTAAGTCGGCCTGTTCTGCAGAGGAGGATGTGGGCGCCGCATCCGATTGGCATTGCCAGCCAGGGTGATAAGATCGTCCCAGCAGCTGCGCGGAATCCACATGCATCGCGATCTTTCCGACCCACTTGCCGCGGCGCGCGAGCAGGCGTGGTCGATCCCGATTGACGACCTGGTGATCGCGGACCCGGAATTGTTCCGGAACGATACTGTGTGGCCCTATTTCGAGCGGCTGCGCAAGGAAGCCCCGGTGCATTACTGCCGCGAGCACGAGTTCTTCGGGCCGTACTGGTCGATCACCAAGTACAACGACATCATGGCGGTGGACACCAATCACGAGGTGTTTTCCTCCGAGCCCGCCATCACGATTGCCGAGCCGCGGGAAGATTTCAGGCTGCCGATGTTCATCGCCATGGACCCGCCGAAGCACGACCAGCAGCGCAAGGTGGTGAGCCCGATTGTCGCCGGCCCCAATCTGGAGACACTGGAGCCCATCATTCGCGAACGCGCCGGCATCATCCTCGACAGCCTGCCGATTGGTGAAACGGTCGACTGGGTGGACAAAGTTTCCATTGAGCTCACCACCATGACGCTCGCCACCTTGTTCGATTTCCCGTGGGAGGACCGGCGCAAGCTGACCCGCTGGTCGGACGTGGCCACTGCCAGCCCGAAATCCGGCATTGTTGAATCCGAAGAACAGCGCCACGCAGAACTATACGAATGCGGCGATTATTTTCAGCGGCTGTGGAATGAGCGCATCAATGCGCCGCCGAAAGGCGATCTCATCTCCATGCTGGCGCACGGCGAAGCTACGCGGAACATGGATCGCATGGAATTCCTGGGTAATCTCATCCTGCTCATCGTCGGCGGCAACGACACCACCCGCAACACCATTTCCGGTAGCGTGGTGGCGCTGAACCGCTTTCCGGAGCAGTTCGACAAACTGCGCGCCAATCCGGCGCTGATCCCGAACATGGTTTCCGAAACCATCCGCTGGCAGACGCCGCTGGCGCATATGCGCAGGCGCGCCAAGCGTGATGTGGAATTCGGCGGGCAGACCATCCACGAAGGCGACAAGGTGGTGATGTGGTACATTTCGGGCAACCGTGACGAAGACATCATCCCGAACGGCGATGCCTTCGAAATCGAGCGGCCGAACGTGCGGCGGCATCTGTCTTTCGGCTTCGGCATTCACCGCTGCGTCGGCAACCGGCTGGCGGAGCTGCAGCTGAAGATCATCTGGGAAGAGATCTTCAAACGCTTCTCGGATATCAGAGTGGTGGGCGAGCCGCGCCGCGTGCTTTCCACCTTCGTGCACGGCTACGAAACCTTGCCCGTGCAACTCACCGCCGCCTAGGAGTATCTCTATGCGCCGCAATGCCTTCCTTGTTGCCGGCATCGCAGTTGCCTGGATCGCGCTGATCCTTGGAATGCGAGGCGGAGCGCTTGCCGCGGAGACTCCGCAGCCGATCCGAAAGTTCGATCTTACGACAATCCAAACGCTCGGTCGCGCGATGTACGAGCAGGACCGGGAGGCGTGGAGGGCTACTGACCTCCTGCGCGCGAAGGTATCCGATGACCAACTGAAAGCGGACAAGTTGCATGGGTGGATAGTCGATACATTCGCCGACTATCACGTGGTCCGCTTCGTTCACGACACCGCTGGTGGTCCCGAGGCGTACTACGATGTCATGTTCGGCAAGAATGGCGCCCAGCCCACTCTTGCCGCGCCACCAAATCGCGTACTGACGGCTAGCGAAGCTGCGCAGTACCGTGCGCGCAGCCTTGCGCTCGCCAATATCAGTCGCGCCTGTACAGATAGCTATAACACCATCGTGCTGAAAGATCCGGAGCGTGGAGGCTGGTTGGCGTGGGCACTTGCGGCAACCACAGACCCAAAGCTCATCATGCTTGGCGGCCACTATCGCTTCACGATTAGCGCCGACGGCAAGAATGTGGTTCAGAAGGACGCACTGTCTCTTACTTGCAGGCAATATCAAAGGCCGCCTGCGGGAAAGGCGGGTTTCTTGTTATCCAACAATGTCGTCTCTCTCATGCCCCTGGAGACACATGTATTCGCTGGCCTTTCCTACGGACTGACCATTTATGTGGGCACTCCAGATGGAGAAGTCTGGAAAGTGGCGCAGGGCGCAATTCAATCTGTTGCCCAGGACTCGCCGGATCCT
>JAFAVP010000132.1 GCA_019242395.1 Alphaproteobacteria bacterium
CCGACGCCGGCCCCACCGCCGGCACCCACGCCAACTCCGCCGCCTCCGCCACCCGTTCCGGCTCCGGCACCCCCTTCACCCCACGCCAAGGCGCTGGCGCCGGATGCGAGTAACGCCAAGAGGCTGACTGACAACAACGCTGATCGAGTTCTGCGGACCCGGGTGGCGAAAGATTTCATGGAACGCTCCTGTCGCTAGTCTTTGGAAGAAGCGTAATCCAGCTGTGTTTGATAGTTGCTGATGGAATTCGATCAAAAGATCTACGAGTTCGGACTGGACACGCGGGCCGTTCTGACGATTACTCGGGGTATCCGGAGATGATGCCTCACCATCGTATACAGATCGCGCTCCCTGTCTGCGAAGGTGACCATGCGGAAACGGCGTCGATCGGGAATGAGAGCTGAGGATGCGGAGTGACCGAGCGCCATCGCGGAATATTTTCCATTCTTACGCATGCCTCCGTTTACGAGGCGGTGCAGAGCCTACTAGGAGCCCGCGCGGTGCGAGACCAATTCGCGCGCCGGTATGTTCGCGCAAAAGCTGGTGACCGCGTGCTCGACATTGGTTGTGGCACGGGAAGTATCCTCGCTCACCTGCCCGAGATAGATTACCACGGCTATGAGCCGAACCCGCGGTATGTTGAACGGGCCCGCAGTGCCTATGCGGGCCGCGGCACCTTCCACGCCGGTTATTTTTCTGCGGATGCCGCGAAGGCCTTGGAGCCGTTTGATGTCGTGATATTGAGCGCCGTGCTGCATCACATCCCGGATGCGGAGGCGATCGAATTATTTGCTTTGCTTCGCACGATTCTCAGACCGGGTGGGCGGGTGGTGACGCTCGACAACGTTCGCGTCGCGCATCAGAATCCCCTCGCAAGCTTGCTGATCAAGTTTGACCGGGGCCGGCACGTACGATCAGCCGAAAGCTACAAGGCCTTGGCGGAGCGCAGTTTTCAGCATATCGCAGGTGAGGTCGTGCAGCGCGCATTTCCGCCCTCAACATATTTTTACATGACAGCGCAGTGATGTGGTCAGACGACTGAGCCTATTCCCCAAGCACTCGCAAAGCGGTAGACTCCGGTGGCGCCGAGGAAGACTTAAATCCGAGGGACCCGACCGGTTGGCGAGCCTCGAGCATGATTTGCAAAAGTGGCCCCTTTTGCGACATGATCATGCGAGCGGAGCGATAATCGACACGGCTGATTTGCTCCTACCAAACGCACTATGAGAGAGATTGGCAGGATCGGATCTAGAAGGACAGGACTGTCATGCCCAAGGAAAGGCATTCCGTCCGCTCGAAGTCGTTGCTCAAAGCGACGATCCGATTCCCCAACAGACAGGTAATTCTTGGCTGCGTGGTTAGAGACATTTCCTCCAGCGGGGCGAAGCTGGAATTGGACCCGACCTTTGTTCTTCCATCCGAGTTCGAGCTCGATGTACCGCAACGAAGGACCATCTTTCCCTGCGAGCTCGCGTGGCGAAGGGGAAATGCCGTCGGTGTGCGCTTTAAATCAGATCTGGGCCGATAATTGTAGCTTCCTGCTGATCGTGGACCCCCGTCCAGGAGCAGGGACGTAGCTGAGGCGCAAAGCCTCAGGGAACGCGTCTCGGGGGCCCCGAAATCGCCGAGTTCAAGAGGTCAACAACCGTCGTGCGTGTTTGGTCGTGCTGGCCATCTCACCGACGGATGGGGACCATCCGTCGCAATCCATCATGGGCCGCCGCGGGGCTCCAACGCGACGCGCGCGGGAGTTGATGACCGTTTTTAGCAGTTTACGCCCTCGCAGCTATGGGCGGCGGGCGTGGCGGTCAGCGTGGACACCGTGGCAACACCGCCCGCGAGCGCCAGGGCGAGAAGAGCGAGAACGAAAATCTTCTGCATCACAGCCTCCCGAAAGTTCAGCAGTCGCGGTTGCCGCGGGCAGGCTCGGGTAAAGACGCCAACGGCATTGAGTGCACGATACTCGTTCGAACTCGGCGCCACCTGTTCCCGTGGTAACAGCCGCTCAAAGATTTCAGGCAGTCGCGCAAGGTCCGCCATCCTTACCCCCAGGCGCGCCTCGCAGGATGTCATCAGGCGATTGATTGTCTCGTGCTGGGTCCGCCACCCGCCCGGTGGTCCGGCCCCGACAAATGGTTCCCACTTGGCTGAAAAGGCCTGACCACAAAGCTATAACATTGTGGAAAGATTTGACGGCGGGACCATCCGTCGGAAGCGATCCACCA
>JAFAVP010000023.1 GCA_019242395.1 Alphaproteobacteria bacterium
CGGGGGTCGCCGGCGCATGTGACATAGAATTACGGGTCAAGCCGCACGGAGCGATGAAGACCCTGCACACGTTTGGGTCTGACACCGACGGCCGCTTCCCCTTCGCAGGGCTGATCGGCGACGGAAACGGGCATTATTTCGGCACCACCAATGCCGGCGGTGATTATTCTTGGGGTGCGGTCTACAAGCTGACCATCCCGAGCGGCAAGCAATAGCCCCATGAGGACGCAAGAGGCAGCCGTAACCCTCCCGAAACCCTGATACTTCGGCCATTCGGGGGCGTCTTGATCCTGCCGCAAGGAACTCCGATATTAGCGCTGTGAATCCCGGCCTAGAGCCGGGCAAAGGAGACTTACGCCACATGGCTGATTACAACCCTCGTGTGATTGCCAGCCCGACTAGCGTCGGCCTCTACGACGCCGGCCTCAGGGCCTATATGCTGCGCGTCTACAACTATATGCTCGCCGGCCTGGCCCTTACCGGCGCGGCCGCGTACGCGACGTTCCTCGCCGCGGTCACCACAGACCCCGCGAGCGCGGCGCACCTTTCGGACGGCCGCATCCCTGCACTGCATGGCGGCCTGATGCTGACGAGCTTCGGCGCGCTTCTATTCGGTCCGCTGATGTGGGTTCTGTTGTTCGGCTCGCTCGGGCTGGTGATGTTCCTCAGCTTCCGCATCCAGAGTATGAGCGTGGGCGCGGCGCGCACGACTTTCCTGGGCTATGCCGCGCTTATCGGCGTGACGTTCGCGCCGCTGCTGCTGGTGTACACGGGCACCTCGGTGGCGCAGGTGTTCTTTATCACCGCCGCGACCTTCGGTGCCATGAGCCTCTGGGGCTACACCACACAGCGCGACCTCACCGGGATGGGCTCGTTCCTATTTATGGGCCTCATCGGCATTGTGATTGCATCGCTGGTGGGCATCTTTGTGCACTCGAGCATGCTGCAATGGGTAATCACGGTTGCCGGCGTGATCATCTTCACGGGGCTCACCGCCTACGACACGCAGAAGATCAAGGAAATGTACGTCGCGGGCGATGACGGCACCGTGATGGGGCGCAAGGCAATCTTCGGCGCATTGAGTCTCTACCTCGACTTCATCAACCTGTTCCTCATGCTGCTGCGGCTGCTCGGCAGCCGCCGCTAAGCCGGCAGACCTGAATGTGCGAAAGCCCCGGTGGAAACACCGGGGCTTTTTTCTTGCCTCGCAACCTCTACCGCTTGCGCGCCAGCATGACGCCGTCGCCAATGGCGAGCAGCGCCATATCGACGCGCGGGTCGTCGTGAATCTTCTGGTTTAGCGCGCCCAACGTGACTGCCGTATGGTCCGCGTTTGAAGGATCGGCGACCTCGCCACTCCACAACATGTTGTCGAGCGCGATCAGCCCGCCACTCCGCACCAGCTTCAGTGCGCGCTCGTAATAGGCATCGTACCCCTGCTTGTCTGCATCGATGAAGGCGAAATCGAAAGGGGGCTCGCCCTCTGCGATTATCCTGTCCAGCGTTTCCAGCGCTGGCCCGAGCCGCAACTCGATCTTCGATGCCACACCCGCCTCTTCCCAATAGGCGCGGGCCAGGTCGGTGTATTCTTTGCTGACATCGCAGCAGATCGCTTTGCCGTCTGAGGGGAGCGCCAAGGCTACCGCAAGCGCGCTGTAGCCGGTGAACGTACCGACCTCGAGATAGCGTCTCGCCCCAATCAACTGCGCGAGCAGCGCCATCACTGCGCCCTGGTCGGGGCCTATCTGCATCCCCGCGCTCGGATGGCGCGCCGTCTCTTCACGGCATTTTGTTAAAACCGGATGCTCACGTGCGCCGGTCCGGACCAGGTAGGCAAATACCTGATCGGTTGCTGGGATCATGCGTGCCATGTGCACTCCTCTGGCTCTAGCACCGATGTCACGAAAAGACCTTTATTGCGTCATTGCCGTGTCAGGTTCCGCGCGCCATATCACGAAAGTCGGCTGGCCGCGTTGAGTTTAGCCCCGGAGTTCAGCCCCCCAGCCCCTTCCGGGGCGTTCCGCTGGCCAGCCGACATCTTCTATCGCTGTCCGTTTTCGAAGGCGCGCCACTTGACCGCCATCTGCCCAAACAAACCACCCACTGCGCCCGTTAGCACACAGACGGCCGTTCCGAACGGAATGACCCGGTCTGCCACATCCCCCAGCGCCACCGACAGCGATATGCCAAGGAGAGCGCAGCCGCCGCCGGCAATGGCTCCGGCAGTCGCCCCTGGAAAATAGCCCTTTCCGGAATCCATCGCGTACAGGTACCCGGCGGTGGCAGAAATCATCATACCGCCGAACTCGAATACGTGCAGCACCACCCAAGGGACGAAATGCCCCAGCAAGAACATGAACACCTGCAGCACCGCTCCCACGATGAAAGCCCGCAGCAGAATGCGCAGATCAATCACAGTCCACTCCTCTCCCGCCCCCTTTGAACCCATGGCCCCGCTCTGCACAGGTAGTATCGGATTGTGGCCTTGCGAGCGGCTGCCAATTTCTCTAATCACGCCCCCGCCATTCGGCGTACCCCATTTCCTATGCTCGAAATCGCAGGACTGACAAAGCGCTTCGGCCCCATTACCGCTGTCGCCGGCCTCGACCTGACCGTGCGCAAAGGGGAAGTCCTGGGCTTCCTCGGGCCAAACGGCGCGGGCAAATCCACCACCATGAAGATGGCGGCTGGGTTCCTTGCGCCTGACGCCGGCTCGGCACGGATTTGCGGTCACGATGTCGAAGCCGACACCTTGGCCGCTCAGAGAAATCTCGGCTACCTGCCGGAAGGCGCACCGGCCTATCCAGACATGACTCCGCGGCAATTCCTTCGCTTTGTCGCGGAGGTCAGGGGGCTTTCTGGCGACTCGGCCACGGCGGCGATCTCGAGCGCTGTCGGAAACACGGAACTCGACCCCGTCCTGGATCAGCCGATCGACACCCTATCGAAGGGTTTCAAGCGGCGGGTCGGGGTCGCGCAAGCCATCCTGCACAACCCGCCCGTCCTGATTATGGATGAGCCCACAGACGGGCTCGACCCCAATCAGAAACATGCGGTTCGAGAGCTGATCCGTGCCATGTCGCGCGACAAGGCCATCGTCATCTCCACGCATCTGCTGGAAGAGGTGGAAGCCGTCTGTACGCGCGCCGTGATCATCGACCGGGGCCGCATCGTCGCCGACGGAACCCCAGCGGAGTTGCTGGCGCGCTCCCGTCATCACAATGCCGTGACCCTTCAGCTTGCCGCTGCGGACGCCGAGCGCGCGGCCGCGGCGCTTACGACGCTGCCGTCCGTGGCGAGCGTCGAGCACGGGCCTAAGAATGGCACAGCAAGTGTGACCGCCTTTTCAAAGGATCGCGCTGTGCTTATCGATGACGTTATTGGCCTTGCCTCCCGCGAAGGTTGGGACGTGAAAGAAGTCTATGCAGAGCCGGGACGCCTCGATGAAGTCTTTCGCTCCCTGACCACGCACGATGCCACGCGTGCCCGGGAGAGCCGCGCATGAGTTCCGTCTGGGCCATTTTCAAGCGGGAGTTTGCGGCCTATTTCGCCACTCCCCTCGCCTATGTGTTTATCGTGATCTTCCTGTTCACGATGGGCGCCTTCACCTTTTATATCGGCCGCTTTTACGAGACCAACATGGCGAGCCTGGAGATCTTCTTCTCCTATCAGCCCTGGCTCTACCTGTTCTTCATTCCTGCCATTGCCATGCGGCTGTGGGCCGAAGAGCGGCGGACGGGTACGATGGAGTTGCTGTTGACCCTGCCGGTACCGCTTTGGGCGACCGTGGTCGGAAAATTCCTTGCGGCTTGGGCATTCACGGGGGTGGCCCTCGCGCTCACCTTCCCGATCTGGATCACGGTCAATTACCTCGGTCATCCAGACAACGGCGTGATCGTGGCCAGTTACCTCGGCAGCCTTCTCATGGCCGGGGCTTATCTCGCTATCGGCGCCTGCATTTCGGCAACAACGAAGAATCAGGTGATCGCCTTCGTGGTCAGTGTGGTGGTGTGCTTCCTCTTCACCATCTCGGGCGCGCCTTTGGTAATCGATTTTTTCCAGGCGTGGGCGCCGTTCGCACTGGTCAGCGCCATTTCTTCATTTAGTTTCCTCACGCATTTTCTGGCGATCACGCAAGGGGTTATCGATCTGCGTGACCTGATCTTCTTCTTTTCGCTGATCACGCTGTTCCTGGCTGCGAACATCGTCCTCGTCGACCTCAAGCGGGTGGGCTGAGACATGAAGCGCCTGTCCCGCCGCACCTATGCCATCGCCGCCATTGCGTTGGCAGCAATCATCTTCGTCGCTCTCAACATCGCGGCCGACGCCACTTTCACCGCGAGCCGCATCGATCTCACGGAAAATGGCCAATACACCCTGTCGCAAGGCACGAAGAACATTGTTTCGAAGCTCGAAGAGCCGGTCACCCTGAGGTTCTTCTTCTCGAAGAAGGCGGCGTCGGAATATGCGCAGGTCACCTCTTATGCCACCCAGGTGCGCGACCTTCTGAATCAGTATGCCGCGCTGAGCCACGGAAGAGTGCGCGTGCAGGAAATCGAGCCGACCCCGTTCAGCGAGGCGGAAGATCAGGCTCGCGCCAACGGCCTAACAGCCGCGCCGACGCAAACTGGGGACCCCGTCTACTTCGGACTGGTTGGCACCAACACCATCGACGGCAAGGAAACCATCCCTTTCTTCGCGCAGGATCGCGCGCCGTTCCTGGAGTACGACCTCTCTTCTCTGATCTACCGGCTCTCGCATCCTAAGAAGCCGAAGCTCGGCATCCTCTCAGGACTGCAGTTGCAGGCCGGACCCGGCGGGATGATGGCGATGATGCAAGGCCGCTCCCGGCCATACATCCTCTATCAGCAGTTGCAGCAGGCTTATCAGATCAAGATGTTGCAGCCGAACGTGGCAGACATCCCCGATGATGTGGATGTGCTGCTTATCGTGCAGCCCGGCGGCATCAGCGATCCCATGCTGTATGCGATTGACCAGTTCGTGATGCGCGGCGGCCGCGCTCTGGTGATGGTCGATCCCGCTTCCGAGCTCGCGGGTGCTGCCCAGCAAGGATTTGGGCGGCCTCCGGAGCCTCAGCCATCCGATCTCCCGGTGCTGCTCAAAGCTTGGGGCGTCGCCTACGACGCGAGCAAAGTGGTGGGCGACCGAGACCTTGCCCAGCCGGTACAGATGAGCGATCCCCAGAACCCGGTTCAGCCCTACCCCGTATGGCTGCATCTGACCCCGGAGCAGTTCAATCGCACGGATCAGGTGACGGCCAATCTTCAGTCCATGAACCTGGCAAGCGTCGGCGCACTGTCGCAAGCCAAAGGCGCGACTACGGCTTTCACGCCGCTGGTTTCTTCTTCCAGCAACGCTTCGCTTCTGGAGGAGATGCAGGTTCGGATGCAGCAGCCCGGCCAGCTGATGAATCAGATCGTGCCCACTGGGCATCCCCTCACCATTGCGGCGCGCATTTCTGGCCCTGCAAAGACGGCCTTCCCCAAGGGTGCTCCACCCGAGCCCGCCGCGGACAAGAAAGCGCCCCCGAAAAAACATCCCCCGCAGATCACGAGCGCAAAGAACATCAACGTCATTGTGTTGGCCGATACCGACGTGTTCGACGACAAGTTTTGGATCCGTGTGCAGGAAGTTTACGGGCGCCAGATGGGCGTTCCCTACTCCGACAACGCCGCTTTTGTCCTGAATGCGGTTGAGAACCTGACAGGCTCCGGAGATCTCATTTCCTTGCGGACACGCGCCACGAACGATCGTCCTTTCGTCGTCGTGCAAAAGCTGCAGCAGGAGGCGCAAGCAAAGTTTCAGCAGCAGGCGCAAGCCTTGCAGCAGAAGCTCGCTGACACACAGCAGCGGCTGCAGGCGCTGCAGCAAGGCGGCGCGACCGAGGCCGGCAAGCCCAAGACCGCGACAGGCCTCACGGGGGAACAACAGCGCGAGGTGCAGCGCTTCCAGCGCGAGGCCATGGAAACGCGCGCCAAACTGCGGGAGGTGCAACGAAACCTACGCCGCAGCATCGACGAGCTGGGTAGCTGGCTCGCCTTTGTGAACATCGCGTTGGTGCCGATTCTGGTGGCAATTTTCGCGATCCTGCTGGCCGTGGTGCGCCGCCGCCGCCGCGCCCGCGCGCTTGCGTTCTGACGATGGTGGCCATGGAACAAACCTTGAGCGATCCGCGCCGGCGCCGCCTGGGCATACTTGCCGTTATTGCCGCGCTGCTTGTTGTCTGGGCAATTTTCGCCCTGTGGCAACAGAGCGAGCAGTTCGCCTCGCAGTACAAGCCGTTCCCACTGTTTCCCGATCTGCCGCATCAGGCCCAAACCGTCGCTCGCATCCATATTGCGGCAAAGGGTGGCAGCTTCGACATCGCCAACAAGCCCGGCAAGGGTTGGGTGATTGCCACCCGCAACGATATGCCGGCTTCCTTCGAGCAGGTGAACAAAACCGTGGTCGGCATCGCGGGCCTGGAGGCCATCGAGCCGCGCACGGCGCGCGCCGGCTGGCTGCACTATTTGAGCCTGGATGCGCCGCCGAAGGGCGACGGCATTCAGTTCACGCTCTACGACAACAAGGGCCAGCAACTCGCATCGGTGATCACCGGTGGCACGCAGGACATCGGAGATCAGGGCGGCGCCAACGGGCTGTTCGTGCGCAAGGCGGATTCAACCCAGAGCTGGCTGGCCAAGAGCACCTTTGAGCCGAAAAGCGACATCCAGGAATGGTACGACAAGGACCTCGTGAATATCGATCGCGGGCGCATTGCTGGAGCGGATGTCATGCCGCAGGGCAGCGCTACCTACAGCGTGAAGCGAGACAAACCGAAAGACACCGAATTCAAGCTGGTGAATCTGCCACCTGGCCGCCAGCTCTCCTATCCAGGTGTCACCGACGCCGTGGCCACGGCCGCCACTGGCCTAACATTCGACGACAGCAAAGCTGCCAAAGACATCGATTTCTCCAAGGCGACGCGCGTTGTCATCCACACCTTTGACGGCCTGAACGTCACGATCCAGGTTGCCAAGCAGGGCGACGATTACTGGGCGGCCGTATCGGCCGATGCGGCACCCGGCAAAGCTGCCGCCGCCAAGGAGGCGCAGGACATAAACGCCAAAACATCCGGCCGGGCGTACAAGCTGCCCGCGTACAAGGGCCAGCAGTTGATGACGACGCTGGAAAATCTGCTGAAGCCGCTGCATCCGGCAAAGCCCGCGGCTGAAACACCCAATCTTGGCTCGGACGACAATTCCGATCAGTAGAGGTGCAAAGCATATACCGGCAGTTGATGTCACCGGAAACGATTGCAACCGTCCGCACGTAATGCGATGGCCGCATGTGGGGAGGCCAAATGTCATCTCCCATACTTGCGCAACAGCATCTTGAGAACGGCGAGTTCGCAGCCGAGTGGCGTGGCTTTCTTTTCGTCAGGGGACATTCCGCGGGCGCGGACAGTGTTGCACGTCTATGTCGTGAACTTCGCCAGAACGGCCCCGAACAAGCGTTAGGGCTTGCCCGCGGCTCTTTCTCGCTGAGCCTCCTCGACAAGCGCACAAGAACCAGCTTCATCTGCAGCGACCCGTTCGCGCTCGTGCAAGTCCTCGCGGCGGGCGATCAGGCCGGCAATGACTTGATCGGCCTTATCCGCGTGCTGCCCAAGGAGGATGCCAGCCTGAATCGCGATGGCCTGGCCGCGTTCTTGCGCTACGGCTGTTACACTCTGGGCAACACGATCGACCGGCGGGTTCGCGCGCTATCAGGCGGTGAAATCCTCGCCAAGCCAGCTGGAGCCCACGGTTGGCAGCGGTTCGAGAAGGCATGGCCACGGCCGACTGCGACCGAATTCGAGTTCGACCGCTATATCGGCGACCTGAAAACCGCCGTTACGGGACAACGCATATCGCTCGATCTGACCGGCGGGATCGACAGCCGCCTCCTGGCCGCTGCTTTCAAGCACGCGCAGATCCCGCTGGCCGACTGCGCCACGATGGGATCGGCGGTGCAAAAAGACTTGCCGATCGCGCAGCAGGTCGCAGCCGCGCTGAACATCCCGCACCGTCCAGCACAGCACACGGAGCGCAATTTCGAGGGGCGGATTCCGGAGCTACTAAGAGTTACCAACGGGCAGACCGCCCTTGCCACTTACGATCACGCGTTTCAGTTCGCGCGTGAGCGGATATCGCGCGGAATCGATCTCGCGATTTCAGGAGTGGGTGGGGAATTGTGGAAGGATTTCTGGTGGCTGCAGGATTTTCCGCTGCTCTCCGGGAGTCCCAGACTGGAATGGCTATACGCAACGCGGATCGAGCCGCGTCACCCAGACACCTCGATTTACACCGCCGGCTTCGCGGAGACGTTCGGCACCGCGCGGAATGAGTATCTCGGCGCCATGGCACGCTATTCCGCTCTGCCGAAAACAATGGCCTATGACTCCGTGTATGCTTTTCTGCGCGTGCCCTCTGTCGTCGGGCCTTGGGTGAGCGCCACACTGAGAACGGGATTGCCGACGCTCTGCCCCCTGCTGGACATCGATGGGGTACATGCGGCGATGCACATGCAGCGGCGTCAGCGCCTTTTCGCATCCTGGCACCGCGCCACGATCTCGCGGCTCGCGCCTGAGATATCGCGCCTTCGCACGGCCGAAGGCACCTCGAGCCGTGCAGGGGCGGCTGCGCTCGTCGATATTCCGCTGTATGTCTTCGATAAGTCGTTGCGCCTGACGCAGAAGGTGGCGCAGCGGCTGGGTTATCGCGATGTGATCCGGCGTTCGGTGTTCGATGCGCAGACCTACCGAACCGATGCTGTACACGAGCTTGCAAACGAGGCCGTTCAAATTCTCTCTCGCTGCGGTGTGCTCCGGCCGGAGATCGATCCCGCGAACCTTTCCTTTCCCCAGTTCGAGCGGGTTCTGACCGCCGGCCTGCTGCTGCAGGAGATCTATTGAGCGCCCGGTGCACCCACGCGGCATCAATGGCGGAAGCGTCAGTTTCCTTCGTTCGCCCTTGTGCGCAAATCCGTGAAGCTGTGTGGCTGTTTGTTGGCGCGGAAGTTACCGATGGAGCGTGCAAAATGCCCGGGATCGATGAACACGTAGTCCCGGCGTCCGGTGTGGACGGGGTCCTTCATGTATGCCAGCCACCGCTCCGCCCAATCGGCAAAACATCTGCGCAACTCGGGCTCCTCAACCGTCAGCGCCAGCTCGTATAGCGCGGCGACATGATAGCTGTGATAGAAATTTTGGTGCCCGTTCTTCGCGAAATTTGTCGGGTATCCCGGAATCAACTCGTGCTGGCTTGAGTCGATCAGGAACACGGTGTTGGTACCGTCATACGGGATGGCGGGTGAAATCGCGAAACGTCTCCCGGTCGGCACGGGACTGGAAGCCGTTACGGTCACCGCGCCCGGATCGAACGAAATCGCACGACAATCGGCCGCCACCGCAATCCGGAGATCGTACTGGCCTGAAATCGAGACTGAGAGGTCCAGCGTAGAGCCAGAGCGGTGCAGCACTCCATTATCGTAAGGGCAGGCGTTCGGCTCCGGCGCGTCCCACAAGTCTGGGTTATACCGATCCAGGAAGCCGGGTGCCTTGGCGAGATATTCGAGCGCCACTTTGGGCTTCGGGCCGCTGCGCGCAACGTGAACCCGAGCCACGTACCGGCACAAATTGGAATAGCGGCTGAGCCGTGCACCGGGGTCATCGAAGGTTGGCAGGAGTTCTGCAACCGCTGCCACGTTACGGCCGTAAAACTCGCAGAGGGCCGAATCTTCTGCAACATAGTCGTGAAGATGAAGCAGAGCATCGACCCAGCCGTTGAGAATGGATTCTGGGCAGGCGTGAAAATTCGGCGCCTCTAGAATCATGCGTCCGTCTACGCAGACGCCGCCATCTTCTAAAGGAAACTCCAGCGAAGCCGCGATTCTGGCCGCCACATCGCGCCAGCGCGCGCGACGCTTCTCATTTGGGTCCTGCGCAGCGAGCCGGGCGAAGCCCGCAAGCAATTGGCCCTGAGCGATTCCGCTGTAGAGCCGCTCCCGCGTCAGAAAGCGGGTGACGTCCAAGGTCGGCGGATAATAAAGGGCGAGCCCTCCATTGGGCAGTTCGACCATATAGTCGAGAAGGCTCTTCGCCGTGCGGATGAGCTTGGGAGTTAGCTTTCTGGTGGTGAGATATCCGCCAATGCGCCCGGGATGGAACTGCCACACGCCGAGGTACTTTGAATACGGAATATTGCGATAGAGAACGAGGTTGTCATTCACACGCTCGAAATTTTCGGCGTCGGCTTCGTCGAAGCGGGAATACGCTTCGACGAAAGCATGGTCGGGTTGGAATGCCCGGGCCGGGTCTATACGCACTGCATCGGCAGCCAGGGCACGCCCTGGTCCAGCGGTCCGATCCGGCTCGGCTATCGCGGCGCGCCCCGCCCAGCTGCCTGCGATGCGAAGGCCGGTTGCGCGAAGGCGCCGCCCTGCGGACCGTATCTGCTTTTCCAGGCGCGAACTGTTCTTCATCGGGGTCGCGCCAGGAGCTGACTTTCAGACTTCATGCAGGAGCAGGGCAGGTTCTATGTTTTCCACTAAGGTGGGACAAGACAGGCAAAAGACCGGTGAGGAAGGTGCTTGAGAACGGCGCATCTTAATGTGGCAGGCGCAAAGAAGTACGATTGAGAGTGGGCGCGGACAAGCGATACAGATCGCTGGCCCTGAGCAACGCATGGCCGCGCAAGAGGTGATCACCGCCTGGCGGGAAGACGAGGCATTCCGCGATTTGTTCATCGCGGAATTGGCAGCCTCGCCATACGAGGCATTCTTCTGGGAGATGCCACCGCTGCAGTCTCGCACTGTCGGAAATCCGTTCGAATGCGTGGTGATCCGCAGCGAAGCGCTTACCGACGTGAAAGCCGACCCAAGCGATTTCGTCAGCGAGATGAGCGCGGCGCAAGAGGGCATTGCGGTGTTCCTCAACCTCGGCGGCGACGCGACACTGATCGTCCCTTCGAAGCTGTCTGGCCTCGATTGTTATGGACACTTCGCGGCCTTCCTGCGTGAGGGTCCCCGCGAACAGCAGCATGCACTGTTTCAGGCTCTCGCCGAAGAAGCCGGGAAGCTGCTGCGGACCGGCAAAAAATTCTGGATCAGCACGTCGGGCCTCGGCGTGCCGTGGCTGCACGTCCGTCTGGACTCCCGTCCGAAATACTATCAGTACCGGCCCTACGCAGAGGCTTAAGACGAATCGGTGAAGCATCCGTTCCGGGGGCAGCTTTGAGAATCACGGGGGGCAGGTTCCGCGGCCGCACGCTTTTTGCGCCAGCTGGTGCGCAGGTACGGCCCACCTCCGATAAAGTCCGCCAGGCCATCTTCAATATTCTCACCCACCATGATTTCGGCATCGGGTTTTCGCTGGACGGCGCGCGCGTGGCGGACTTGTTTGCCGGCACTGGCGCCATGGGAATCGAAGCCCTTTCGCGCGGCGCGCGCTTCTGCCTCTTCGTCGACGATGCGCCCGAAAGCCGGGCCCTGATCCGCAAGAATGTCGAAGCGCTCGAGCTGACCGGCATCACGAAAATCTGGCGGCGCGATGCCACGCAGCTCGGGCCCATGCCCGCCGGCAGTGGCGGCCCGTTCGATCTGGTGTTTCTCGATCCTCCTTACCGGAAGAACCTCGTTGCACCGGCACTTGCGACTCTGGCCGGAGGCGGGTGGCTTACAGAAGGCGCGCTCCTGGTTGCAGAAACAGCGGAGGAAGAAATGCTGGAAACCAGCCCCGGATTCACAAGGCTGCACATGCGGGGCTACGGCGAAACGGCGGTGACCTTTCTGCGCTTCTACTAGGGTTGTGGGTGCACGGCCCCACCCGCGTGCTACGTTGCCTCGCATGAATCCGCGAAGCATAAAGATTAGAGCGGCACGCCCGGACGATGCGAACTTCATCGGCTGGGCCATGTTCGCCGCCGCGCGCGGGCACCTGCCGCGCGGCTGGTTCGATATCGTGCTGCGGCGGGATGAAAGCTTCTGTCGCGAATTCTGCGCGAGGCTGGCCGCGGCGAACGCGCGTTCGTGGTGGCACTGGTCTCTGTTCTCCGTGGCGGAGGTGGATGGTCAGCCTACCTCGGCATTGTGCGGCTTCGGGGACGAGAGTGTCTATCGCGCCTCTTCCGAAGCGATGCACGAAGCCTGCATGGCAACCGGCATTGGCGCGGCGGAGGAAGCGCAACTGTGGCCGCGCGGTGCCTTTATCCTGAGCGCCACCACAAGCGAACCCGGTGCATGGACCATCGAGAACGTCGGGACGCGGCCGGAGTATCGCGGAACCGGCGTCACGGAAGCACTACTGCGGCATGAGCTGTCGCGGGCCCGCGGCGCGGGGTTTGCCCGTGCGCAAATCAGCTTCCTGATCGGCAACGAGGCGGCTGAGCGCGCGTACCGCAAAGTGGGTTTTATTTTTGCGCAGGAAAAGCGCGCTCCCGATTTCGAACTGGCCTGCGGCTCGCCGGGCCTGCTCCGTTTCACGCGTGACCTTTCGAGGGCGCAACGATGAAGACCTTCTACTCGCCCGCGCACCGCCAACACGCGCCGAAGGAGGAATTCGAAGCGGGGCGGCTGTCACCTGCCGTGGAGGTTCCAGAGCGGGCCGAACGGGTCCGCGCCGAAATCGAGCGGCGCAACCTGGGGCCTGTCCTGCCGCCAGAAAGGTTCGGTGAGGAGCCGATCCTGCGGGTTCACGCGCCCGCGTTTATGTCGTTCCTGGGTACAGCTTACGCGGAATGGCGGAAGCGTTATTCGAACGACACCGCAGACGCACTGCCATCTGCCTGGCCCGCGCGCGGCATGCGGTTCAATGACAGCGACATCGAATCCCGGCTTGGCTCTTTTGCATCCGACACCGCCACGCCGATTGGCGCTGGCACCCATGAGGCGGCCCGAGCCGCTGTGAATGTGATTCTAACAGCAGCGCAGGCGATGCAGCGAGGCGAGCCTGCCGTTTTCGCCCTCACCCGGCCACCGGGGCATCACGCCAGCGCCGATGTTTTCGGCGGCTACTGCTATTTCAACAACGTGGCGGTCGCGGCGCAATGGCTCGCCGACCGCGGATTGCGGCCCGCCATCCTCGATGTGGACTACCACCATGGCAACGGCACGCAAGCCATCTTCTATATGCGGAGCGACGTGCTGTTCGTCTCCATTCACGCGGATCCGAGCTTCGCCTTCCCGCACTTCCTAGGCTTCGCGGACGAGCGCGGCGAAGGCGCGGGCGAAGGCTTCAACCTCAATCTACCGCTGCGGCGCTTCACCGATTGGGCAGCCTATTCCGTGGCGCTGGAGGCCGCACTCGCTCCCATCCAGCACTTCAGCCCGGATGTGCTGCTGGTCTCGCTTGGGCTCGATACCTTCGAAGCCGATCCGATCTCGCACTTTCGCCTCAAGCGAGAGGACTATCTGCGCATGGGGGAAGCGTTGGCCGCCTTGCGAAGGCCGGCGCTGTTCGCCTTTGAAGGTGGTTACAATTTGGAGGCGCTAGGGGATATTACCGCCAACGTTCTCGAAGGGTTTGAAGCCGCTTAAGGTGTCGCGGTCCCGCGCCGCTGTGTCTTCTCGCGGATCTTTTCGGCGGCTCGCTTCACGATATCTTCCGGATTGAGTTTCGATGGCGTCTCGCATTGTATCTTGTTGAGGGCCCGGTCTACCGCCGCCTTCACGCTGGCCGTGGTGCCGCCCTTCGCGTATTCGCGCACGATCACGTCTTCTACGCGCGCGACCACAGCGTCAACAGAATAGTATTTTCGCACCCGCGTCTCGTCGTCGTTCAAGGCGCTGTACAGATCGATCGCTTCGTCGCCATGCCGCGCCCATTCCATGACCTTGTAGAACCGTCCGCCTTGGCGCTCGTGTTTAAACAGCAGGTCGGCGGCCGCGGCTGCAAGGGACACCGGTACAAAAATGAAGTTGTGCAGATTCCCGAGAATAAGCTTCACCTGGAACACGAGCACATCGCGCAGGAAGCGCCAGCGTGCATGGCTTTCGTCCTGTGGAGGCGGAGCGGGCGGAAGGGTCGCTGGCAGAGTCATACATCCTCCAGGCGTAGGGGCCCGCGGAACTGGCGCGCAATCGAGGCAAACCAACTGCCCTGCGTGGGCGCATTGGATTGCGTGAATGCACCCGGCAGCTCGCGCCAGGAAAGCTGAGGCGCGCGATGATGAATACCGTGATAGTTGCCGTTCATCACAAGCCATCTTGCGGGGACAGGCAGCGAAGTGTTGCGCGCATCCAGGCCCGAATCCAGCGGCATGCCGTAATGGGGCGCGTTGTCGAGAAGAGACAGAACGCTCCACCGCGCGGCAATGCAGCCCACGAACACCGGCCAGGACTCGCCCCAAAACCACAGGGCCAATCCGAACAGCGCGAAGATTGCCACCAGATCGAGCCTCAGCGCAGTACGGCGTCGCATATTGGTAAACGTCCGCAAAGCTGCGGCCCGCAGCTGCTCCACGTCCGGGCCGCTGCCCATCAGGGAAAGCACCCGGGCGGTGGTGCTGGCAGGCAGAAGCGCCGGCAGCGGCATCAACGTGTAGCTCAAGCCATGCCCAAGCACGAGCTTGAAGTAGTAGATAGCAGCTGCCGGCGCGCGCGGTTCTCCCGGATTGAGCACCTCCGGCCGGTCGAACGTATGCCGATTGAGGCTGTGGTGCGCCAGATGTCCAAAGCGCATGGTTTCCCACGGCAGGCCAAGCAAAATGCCCAGCAAACGCCCGATCGGCCGATCCACCCGCTCATCGCCATAGAGGTGTCCATGCATCGTTTCATGCATGAGGCCGTAGTGCAGCGGGGCGGTTAGTGCCGCGATCAGGATGACCAACACCAGTTCCTTGGGGCTTATCTGTACGAGCGCAGGCAAGAGGCCGAACTGCAGCGCGGCCAGCCCTAACACTATGGCCAGCAGTGCCGTTTCCAACTCGAACGCTCTTCGAAAAAATCGCATTGCCACCAGTTCTAGGCCGTTGTCATATATCGCTAAGTGCCGGGACGCGAGGCTAGAACGGCACTTCTAGGGCGTCACAGAGGAAGCGCATAAGCGGCGTTAAAGTCCGAAAGGCTGCCGTCGCCTCATCCACCAGCTTCGGGGATTGCGCAAGCGAAGGCTTGACCTCCTGCATGGCGTAGAAGCTCTTCCGCTTGATGTCGTCAATGAGGGGGTGCTCCGGGTCGAAGCCGCGAGGCGGCCGTGTGAGCCCCTCGCCTTTCACCCCTCCGAAGCGCTGCTGGAAGCTCCCATCTTGCGTGGCTTTGCGCCACCCAGACGGCCGCTCCGCAATGGCGCCGCGCACTTTGGCCAGCGGATCTGCTTCGGGCATCCACAGCCCACCGCCGAAGAACACTGCATCTGGCGCGAAGTGCATGTAAAAGCCAGGTGCATGCACGTTCTTCCCGAATACGTGGCGAAAGTGACAGGCAGCATGCTCTTTGTACGGACGCTTGTCTTTGGAGAAGCGAACGTCGCGGTAGATGCGAAACATGGAGCCCCCATTCGGTCGCGGATCGGCGTTGAAGTGTTTTGAAATCCGGCGCAAATGCGGCCCCATTGCGGCGATAAAACTGCTCATCGGCCCCTGAACGGAGTCGCGGAAGCGGTGCTTGTTCGCTTCGAACCATGTGCGTTCATTGTGCGCCTTCAGCTCCCGAAAGAACGCAAAAAAATCTGTTGAAAATCCCTCGAATGCTTCAGCCATTCGCTCGCCCGAAATTGCAGCTCTTTGAAGCGCTTAAACCGAGCCAATCTTCGTTCCGCGTTCCCGCGCCGGTGACAATACGGAACCAAAGTTCCATTGAGTCCATTTGTTATCCATACAATGACCGGATACGGAAGAACATGGATCGTCGTCCTCGACGAAGCAGGCGCCCGGTTTTTGCGCCGCGAACCGACCGGAGAGTGGATGCCGGCGGCGACCAAGATTGACGTCCAGAGCAGCGCGGCCACCCCCGAAGAACGCCGCCAAACGCGCGAGCACCTTCTGCGCGAGGCCATGAGAACCGTAGACACAGCATGTGGCACCAATCAATGTGACAGCCTCGTCGTGGTCGCGCCAGAACGGTTGCTGGGCCGCTTCCGCAGCACGGCGACGGATCGCGTGCGCACCCGTTTGTGGAGGGAACGGGCCGCCGAAGCCGGCTCGCTCTCGGATATGGAAATCGGGGAATCCGTAGAAGCCTATTTCCGTCAGCCGAGGCGCTAAGTGGGATAGGCGAACGTGCGAAAGTCCAGCGCATACACTTCCTGCGCCAATCTCTTCATTTCAGGCGTGAAATAGCGTTCCACAAGCTCATCCGAACTCTGCTCTTGGCGATGGCGGACGAGGAGGGCATCGGCTGCGGCATGCGGATAAAGCTCTGCGAGCAAGCCGGGAAGCCGCTCCGGCAGAGCTTCGTACCGTACGATCTCATCGTAGCGAACCCTGTCCATGAACACGTTGAAGTACTGAACGCGCCAATGCGAGTTCATCAGCTCCTGCGGCTGCTTTGCGACAGCAGCAAGAAAATCCGCAAAGCTGATCGGGCGATCCGGCGGAAGGCCAAGCTCGCGGAGCTTGCGGCGGTAACCCGGCCGTTGCGACGAGCGTTCCAGCTTGTCACGGTAACAGGAGACGAGGCGGCTGTAGGGATGGCGTACGATGCAGAACTTTCTTATCGAGGCGTCCGCTAGCAACGCCTCAAAATCGTTGACATCGCTTGGCTGCAGCAATGGCCCTGTCCAGCGCTTGAAGGGTTTGTAATGAGGCGGCAACCGCCCCCCGCATTCCAAGGATTGGAATGTCGCGCGCAAGGTCGAATTCGCCACCTTTTCGTTCGAAGCGAAGAGGTAACGTTGCTTCTGTGAGATAAACACGGCATCGTTGAAGCGCGCACGCAGGATCGGGGTTTCACCGTAGGCGTTCGGGAGCATGACGAAACGGGCGCGCTTCACATAGCGCCGTAGGTTCGCGATGTTCTGTGTTACCGAAAACTCCATCCGTGAGGCCCATCCCGCCCGCCTGTCATCCCTGATCCCCGAACAATGCCTTGAATGTGAAATCGCGGCTCGCGCCGGTAGACGTAATCTTGAAGATTCCGTTGGCGCGCAAAACCGGCTCACCGTCAGCGGTGGCAAGGCCTTGCGCGAAGAGCAGGTTCTTCGTTGTCCTGACTGGTTCAGCGCGGCCTTCCACCCAACTGCCCAGCGCTGCCGGTGCCAGATAATCGCAGGTGAGATTCACGGTGGGAAGAAAACCCATCTTCGCCTTGCTTTGGAACCGGGAGGCAAGCGGCAGCAGCATGTCGGCGAATGTTGCAAGCATCCCGCCATGAGCGACACTTGCAGGATTGCAGTGGCGGAATTCTACACGGAAGCCCAGCACAAACCGCCCATCGGCCCATTGGCCGTAAAGCGGTCCGATCGCCTCCAGATAGCCCATGCTGAGTTTGAGCGGCAGAAATCCTGCCGGGATGTTTGCCATCAGAGCCTTTGGAATACTGTTCGCGATGGCTCTACCGGCCGGCAGCGCGGCTGACAAGCAGCGCTACTTCTTCTCCAACTCGCATTCGATGGAGAGGCTTACCTCATCGCTCACCATTCCGGACCAGATCACGTGGGTAAGTCCGAAGTCGCTACGCTTTACCGTTCCGGTTGCATCGAAACCGATCCGGTAGGGCTGCAGCGGAAACGGCGAATTGCGGCCACCATTGAATGTGACATTGAGCGTTACGGGCTTGGTGACACCCGCGATGGTAAGATTGCCCGTGACTGTGCCGGTATTTGGCCCAGTCTTCGTGCTCTGTGTGCTGACGAACGTGGCAGTGGGAAACTTATCGGTATGGAATACCGAACTCTTTAAGGTCTGATCGAGCTCATCCCAATGAGTCGTCAGATTATTCATGTCGATCTGTGCCGACAGTGCACTCTTGTCCGGTGCGGCAGGGTCGAACGTCAGCGTTCCTGTCACGGAACCGAAGCGTCCGAAGAATGTGCTCAGGCCCATGTGCCGGATGCTGAAGAGGATCTGCGTGTGTTTGGGATCAATGGTGTAGGTCGCGGCTGGAACATTGAGGGACGTTTGCGCGGCCGCAGGGACGGTAGCCGAGGCAATCAATTCGACGGCCACACCGAGCAACAGGGCAAGAGCTTTGGTTTGCATGGATTACCTCTTTCGGTGCGAGTCTATGCCTCACCCCGTGCGCCCGGCAACTCGGCATTCCGGCAGCCGCAATAAATAAGATTGTACCGAGTGCGTTAGCGCGACCTTGTTCCGGCAGGGCCACAATCGGCGGCCTGGAGACCGGGGCTGACGATGTGGCGAAAATTGGCGGGACTTTCCTTGGCAGGATGGCTGATGGCCGCGCCCGTGGCGGCGGAGCCGGCAAAGCCTGCCCATGCGATCAACGCGAACCCCGCAATGTGGACTGTGCGAGGCCCCCAAGGCACCGTCTACATGCTGGGCTCCATTCATGCCCTGCCGAAGAACGTGAACTGGCAGACGCCAAAGCTGCTTGCGGCCATGCGGCGGGCGGATGTCTTTGCCTTCGAGGTCCCGATGGATTCGGGCTCGCGGGAAAAAGCGGCGGCCTATTTTCGCGCTAATGCCATTCTGCCGGGCAGCGTCTCCCTGCCCTCGCTCTTCGACGCGGAAATGCGCTCGGACTTTCGCGATGTTATGACACTGACGCATGCCGACCCGACTTATGTCGTTTACATGCGGCCGTGGTTGGCAGCGTTGGTGCTGGAAGGCGCGGCAAGCGGCACGGCGGGGCTCTACCCGTCCGAGGGCGTCGACAACAAGGTCTACGCCCTCGCCAAGGCACAGGGCGTACGCGACTTTCGCGCGCTCGAACGCGACGAGGACCAGTTTCGCCTGTTCATCAAAGACGGCCACATCGAGCGCGAAGTCGAGGACCTGCGCCTCACCTTCAAGGACATCCTTGGCCATCACGGCAAAGACAGCACGGGCTTGATGCAGGCGTGGGCCAACGGTGATACCAAAGCGCTGGCGGCGCTAGCGCCGGAAGACAAGGCCACATCCGCGGAATTCAGAAAAGCGTGGATCGAAGATCGTAATCGAAAATGGGTGCCGCAGATCGAGGCGATGCTGAAGGAGCCGCGCACCTTTTTCATCACTGTCGGCGCCGCGCATCTTGTGGGCCGTTCCGGGGTCCCCAACTTGTTGCGCGCCAAAGGATACCGCGTAGATGGGCCGTAGGCGATCATGAGGTTGGCGCAGAAGCTTTCAATGAAATAAAATTTCTTACTGCCACCGCGCGACAGGTTGGGCAGGCTGCAAGGGCAGCCAAGGTTTGCGTAATGTTATTCTTCTGTGGACGCCCTTGACGGCGGAAAAGCTCGAAATTACATCCTCTGCCATCGGGCTGGCACTCTGCTACCCGGAGTGCTGCTAGGCTGGTGCCGCAAGGGCCAGACGATCTCAAGCGCTTGTAAACACTAGGATTTGAGGAGAAGTCCCCAATGAAATTTCGTCCGCTCGGCGACCGCGTGGTCGTCCGCCGCGTCAAGGAGGATCAG
>JAFAVP010000048.1 GCA_019242395.1 Alphaproteobacteria bacterium
GGGCAAGGTGTTCTTCGCCAATTCCGGCTCGGAGGCGAACGATACCCAGGTCAAGCTCTTCTGGTACGTCAACAATGCGCTGAACCGGCCGAAGAAGAAAAAGATCATCAGCCGCACCAAGGCTTATCATGGCGTGACCATGGTCGCCGCGAGCCTCACCGGCTTGCCTGCCAATCACAAGAGTTGGGACTTGCCGTTCGAATTCATCAAATTCGCGTCCTGCCCGCACTACTACCGTGGGGCGGAAGCGGGCGAGAGCGAACAGCAATTCAGCGCGCGCATGGCGGCTGAGCTGCAGGCGTTGATCGAAGCGGAAGGCGCCGACACCATTGCAGCGATGATTGCCGAGCCCATCCAGGGAGCCGGCGGAGTCATCCTGCCGCCCAAGGGCTATTTCCAGGCGATTGGCCGCGTGCTGTCGAAATATGAAATTCCGCTGATCGACGACGAAGTGATCACCGGCTTCGGCCGCACCGGCAACTGGTTCGGTTGCGAGACCTACGGATTTCAGCCCGTGAGCATGACCTTGGCGAAAGCGTTGTCGAGCTCGTATCTGCCGATTTCCGCCGTGTTGCTGTCACCGGATCTATGTGGGGCGATCGAAGCGGAAAGCGGCAAGATCGGCACCTTCGGCCACGGTTTCACTTACACCGGTCATCCCGTGTGCGCGGCGGTCGCCCTGAAGACGATCGAGCTGTACCAGGAGCGCGACATTCTGGGGCATGTGCGCCGTGTGTCGCCAAAATTCCTCAAGCGGCTGCATCAGCTGGGTGAGCATCCACTTGTGGGAGAGGCGAGCGGTATTGGTCTGATCGGCGGCATTGAACTCGTTGCCAACAAGCAGGCGAAGACGAGCTTCGATCCTACCAAATACGTGGCCGCGACAGTGTTCAATTTTGCCCAGGAAGAGGGCGTCATCTCTCGGCCGCTGCTGAACGATCGACTCGCCTTCTGTCCACCGCTGGTGATCACCGAGAGCGAAATCGACGAGCTGTTCGAACGCTTCACCCGCGCGCTGGACCGCGGCCTCGATTGGGTGAAGCGCGAAGGTCTGCTGCAATAGAAGCGGGCCGCTCCGATTCCGGAACCACCCGCCGTTTCACGGATTTCCTTATCGGGTGCGCATCCGGAAACCTTGCTCCCGGAACGGAGCACATGATCGCAAGATTGTAAGTTCTACGGTGTGCTCCCTTTTCTTTTCCGGTCACCTGCAGGAGAGTTCCATGCCCGGTCCCTTCACCTTGAAGCCGCTGCCGTGGGCCGAAGATGCGCTCGCGCCGACTATCTCCGCCCGCACGATTTCGTTTCACTACCACAAACACCACAACGCGTATGTCGAGACGCTCAACAAGCTGGTTTCAGGTACGCGGTACGCCGATATGCCGCTGGAGCAGGTCGTCCGTGCCACGGCTGCTGGCAAGGATGCGAAAGAGAAGCAGATCTTCAACAACGCCGGGCAGGTGTGGAATCATGATTTCTTCTGGCGCTCCTTGACGACAAATGGCGCCGCTCCGAGTGGAAAGCTGCAAGACCGCATCGAGCGGGACTTCGGCGGCACGCAGAAGCTGCTCGAGCAGCTGGCGGAAGCCGGCAAGACGCAGTTCGGATCGGGATGGGCCTGGTTGTGCTCGCAGGGCGGCAAGCTCTCGGTTGAGAAGACGCCGAATGCCGAGAGCCCAATGTCAAAGGGCATCAATTGCCTGCTGACCATCGATGTATGGGAGCACGCCTACTATCTGGATTACCAGAACGCCCGTCCGAAATACCTCGAGGAGGTTCTGGGCAAGCTGATTAACTGGGAATTCGCCGCAGAAAATCTCGGCCGCGAATCCGAACCGGTGCGCGCCGCGGCATGAGCTGCGTCATTGGCCGCTCTGCCACAGGTGCAGGTTGAGGTGGAACCGAACTTGGCGGATACACGAAAGCCATCCGCGTTGCTGCCGGTTCCGCGGCATCCGTCGTTTGTCGGTACCATATTGCACTGGTATAAGCGGCCCAACAGAACGTCCATCAAACTGAGCACCGGCGCTGTAGCCGTGTGCACCTCAACACAACCCATTACTCAAACCCGAGGTATTGGCTGAGTTCGGGGGGCAGGGACAATGAGGGCTCTATTTCTCGCCGCCTTTGCATGCTGCATCGCGACGTCAGCCGCCGCTCAAACCGCCAGGCCGCGTGGTGTTGCGAACACCGGTATCACCAATGTTCAAGCTTACGGAACAGACACTACTGCTGTTAAGGCTGCGCGCGACGCTTCCAGCAGCAACCTGTTTTTTCCGTGCGGAACTTATGTCATTAATGCACCCGTCGTTTTGTCACGCAACAACATGCGGCTCCATGGGCATGGCGCGTGCTCGCATGTCATGCTGGCAGCGGCTGCGAGTTGGGCAGGCCGATCGATCACCTACGCCTTCCAGGCCACGTCGATTTCCAACGTTGAGATCGACCATCTGAATTTCTCCTGCCCGGTAGGACGCGCGAATTTTGGCGGGGGCCCTGCGCACATTCTGCAGATGATTGCGGTCACGAAGCTCTCCGTCCACGACAACATTGCGGATGGCTGCGGCGATTTCCTCGCCAACATCGGCGGTACGGATGTCACCGCCTACAACAACCGCGTCACGAACAGCGACAACGCCTGCTTCGACAATTGGGGCGGGTTCACCGATTCCAAGGTTATCCGGAACACATGCTCACTCATGGCGGCGAGCGGCTCCGGGGTGGCCGGCATATGGTTCACCGGGACGAACACCGACGGGACGGCGGCGACCTCGCGGCGCGGGACTGCCATCGGCAACACGATCTACGTCAACACAGACAACCAAGTTGGAATCGGGCTGAACGCCACATCTGGCGGCGTGAACACCGGCCATGTTGTGGCCGATAACAGGATCATCGTGAATGCGGTGTCGGTCTTTGCAATTCTGGCGACCGGCGCTTCCGAGTGCCGGATCACCCACAATAAGATTGTCGGCATCGGCGGTGTTTCCGGGGCAGCGATTCGTGTGGCCAGACCAGCCACCAACTGCGATGTGAAGGACAATCTCGCAGTGAACTGGGCCAAGGCAGGCTCCGGCGTGTTTCAATATACCGGCACGACCGGCACAGTCTCCGGGAACAAATGCTCTGGGACGTGCGCTACGCTGCTCGGCGCATTCCCCTCCGGCGTGTTGCATTCGGCGAACGACAATGGTGCAGGAACTGGGAGAAGGTAATGATATTCTGTCGGCGGAGAGAGTTCTGCGACCGGCAGCCTCCCGGTGCGGGCTTAGCCAAACGCTGGAATCGAGTTCGCAGCTGGGTCTGGCTGCTGTGGCCTGAAGGATTGCGCCGCCTGCTGTGCAGCCGCGCGATCTGCATCGCTCAATTGCGTGCTGAGCGCCTCGGCGCGGGTCTTGGATTCCGCGTCTCCTTGGGCGGAGGCGATCAGGTACCATTTGTAGGCATCGACCAGGCTCTGCTTCACGCCCATTCCGCGTTCATAGAGCACAGCCAAATTAAACTGGGAGTCAGCCAGGCCAAGGTTCGCGGCGCGTGCGAACCACATCGAGGCTTGTAGGGAATCTTTGGGTTCACCCGACCCCTCGGCAAAAGCAACGGCTAAGTTGTGCATGGCCTTCCGATTGCCCTGCTTGGCGGCAAGTTCGTACCAATGGGCTGCGAGTTTCGCGTCGGCGGCAACGCCGCGGCCCCGCTCGTAAAGGGTGGCAAGGCGGTATTCCGCGAACGGCTCTCCCTGCTGGGCAGCACGCGCCAGCCAGCGGGCGGCTTCTGCCTCGTTCACGGCAACCCCGTGACCCTCGAGGTATTTGAGGCCGAGCAGCAGTTGTCCTTTGGAATCGCCGCTTCTCGCGAGTGCGGCCAGTTTCTCGGCGGGAGAACTCTGCACATCCGGGCTGGGCATAGACGCCGGAGCAGTGACCGGTGGCATCGGCTTAGCGGCGGCGGGAATAGCTGCGGAAGCCTTGTGTTCGGTAGACACCGGCACGTCGGTCTTTGCAGCGGATGGCACCGGAGCCGCCTGTTGGTTCGCCGCAGTATCCGGTGCCAGAGGGCTATTTCTGGTTGTTGCCGGCCGCGGTAGCTCCGCCACCTTAGCGGAGGCCGGGTATGGGTGGTACATGGCTGCGGATGGCGCATGCGCTGGAGGCGTGGACCCAACGCCGTGGCTAAGCACCACGCCGGCCAATGCAGCTGTCACCGCCACCCCGAAGATGGAGCCTGCAAGGGCATAACGCTTGCGCCGCTCCTGGGGCTCGGGCTCGGAACCGCGTTTTCCCATTGTCCAGGCAAAATTTGCCATGGAAGCGCGAGGTGCGCTGGGCTCGGCGTGCGCCGCTGCCGCATTCGCCGACCGCCGCGCTGCTGCAATGAAGGATTCGGAGGCCGCTGCAGGGCCCGGCTCACCGAAGGGCGGTGGCGGGAGGTCTGGTGTAAAGACGGTCTCGGGCTCCAGACTCAAATCCAGCTCGTGCGGGTTATCGGCCACCGGCGGGAGGTCCTCATGTTGGCTGGGCGCGACAGGCACGAAGTCGTTAGGCGCGCCGGAGGTGAAGGGCTCTTCGCCAAACGGCAGCATGTCTAGGATTGGTTGCCCCGGCTGCGGTGCTGGCGATTCAGGCTCGGCGCGCTTCGCCGCCGCTGCGGCAGCGGCGGTGGCCCCTTCGACGGTCGCACGGGCTGCCTCGGCTGCAGCTTGCGCAACGGCGGTTTTCTCTTCCACCCCTGCGAGCTTGCTGGTGAGATCGTGTAGCGCCAGCTGCAGATCGCGAATGCTTTCGTGATTCCGCCGCTCGTTGGCTTCGAACCCTTCCGACATCTCGCGCATGATTTGCTCCACCTTGGCGGTGGTGCTGGCGCTGGTGTGCTCACCGTATTCCAGCCGGTGCATGATCTCGGAGAGGGCGTGCTCGATTCCTCTGAGGCGATCTTCGAATGCGCCTGTCTTATCCTGAGTTTGCAATTTGGCGATCGTGCCGGTGACGCCATCCAGCAAGGCCCGGTACTCATCTTCGCGTTCGCCTATCTGCACCTTAAACTGATCGAAAGCTTCCTGGATTTGATCTAGCGTGGCGGATTGCTGGCGAGCGTCAGCTTCGGCCGTTGAAATGCGCGACGCGACGTGGGCCAGCGCACGGTCCATCTCGCCGAGGGAATCGGACTGCCGGCGTGTCTCCGCTTCCGCGGCGGCGACCCGCGCGGCAAACTGGTCGATCAAGGTCCGGAGCTCGCCTACCGAGCTGGACTGCCGCCGCAGTTCTGCCTCCAGCGAATCGTTTACGGCTCGCAGGCGCTCGACGTGCTCCATAGTGTGGTCGAGTGCCGAAGCACCTGAGAAAGCTGTGCGCTCCACGACGCGAAGGCGCTCATCGAGAGGCGCGCAGTGGCTTTCAATGGCTTGCGCGGCCCCTTCCGAGCGCTCGCGCGCCTCCACAACTTGTGTCGTCAAAGAGTCCAAATTGCCCGCAACGGCTGCGATTTGCGCCGCGGATTGGTTCGCTGTTTGGGCAATCTGGTCCGCGACGCGAGAAAGGCCTTGGTGCAGTGCCTTAATGGCATCCCGCGAGCTGTCATTCTGCACGTGACGCTCGAGGTGAGTCAGCCGCTCGGCCAAGCCCGTGACATTGGCGCTCATCTGTTCAAAGGCTTGCGCCTGCTCACGGGCGGCGATGTTGATCTGCGTCGCTGCCTGCGTCATCGCGCGGTTGTTTTCAGTCTGGTTCCGCTCAGCCGTTTCAAGGCGCCGCGCGACCGTCTTCAATTGCTGGTCGAGTACCTTGTAGGCGTTCTGGGCCTCTGCTTCGCTGCGCGTTACGCGCTCGAGCATCTCCTGGGAGTCCTTCGTGGAGTGCGAAGCTGCCCCCGGTGCCTCGTTCATCCCCGGATGCCAATTGGCTGGCGCTTCCACGACACCCTCTCCAAAGCCTCGGAGAATACGCCGGGTCATCCATTCGCCCACAGAAAGACCTTCGCGGCGGGCAGCTGCACGGGCCGCTTCGCGGGCTTCCGCCGGGATACCGGCAACGTTCCAGGGAAGTTCAGGCTGCATCTCGTCTCGCAATCTGCCGAAGCCCCAATATAAGGCGACGGCGCCCCGATTTGGTATAAAGAAACACGCCTACGTGCCAAATATAGGTGAATTAAGCCACCTGATTTGGTCGAGGCATAGTTACCGAAGAGGGTTAAGGCCGGGTTAGCGGGAAATGCCTGCTTTGATAAGTTCACGGCCGAGTCGGCCGGTCAGCCACAGGCCGGTCATCCGGTAATCTGAAACGAGGGACCACAGCGGGTATTGGAAGGTGGCCGGCTTGTTGTGTTCGACAAAGAAGTGGGCGGCCCAAGCAGGGCCATAGCCGCCAAACAGAGCGAAGGCGGCGAACCATGGGTTGCCTGTCGCCGCCAGCGCGACGAGCGAGCCCGTTGCGAGAGCGGTTCCGGCGAAATGGATGACTCGGGTGCCCGGCTTCGCATGTTCCCGCAGGTAGTAGGGCCAGAAGTCGCGATACGTGCTGATTCGGTCCGTCATGGTGAGACGTTCCTCTGTAAAGACGACTGCGATTTCTGCGAGGCCGGATCGTCCGCGAAAAGTTCGGTGACGTACACAGTGTCAGCGTTAGCGGCGGCACCGATGCCAGTGCGTCCGAAAGCTGTATCGGCAAGGTTGTCCCGGTGACCTTTGCTGGCCAGCCAAGTGTTCACCAGGCTGCGTGCAAAGGTCTCCACATCCACGCCAAATTTTGGCAAGTAGGGCTGGGCTGCCAAGTTTTCTCCCAGAATGCCGTGGAAGTTTTCGTCGTCTTCCATAATAATGCCCGCGGCGGTCTGGCCGTCGGGAGCGTAGTGCGCGAGATAATGGTGTGCCGCCATATCCGCGCTCTTCTGGCGCGCCGCTTTCACAAGTTCTGAATCCAGCGCGAGCGGTCTGGCCGCGGGATCGAGCTTGTGCCGTTCCTGATCCACCAACTCGTAAATGCGGTTTTCAAGGGCTGGCATCAGCATTTTGGGTTCCGCCGATGGCTTCGCCGCCATGTGCACGGACGTGTCTGCCGCACAGCTGCAAAGCAGCACACACAGAATCGCGGCAGAGGGGCGCATCAATGCAGGATTTCGAACAGCCCCGCCGCGCCCATGCCGCCGCCCACGCACATCGTCACCACTCCGTATTTCGCTTTCCGCCTGCGGCCCTCGATGAGCAGGTGACCTGTCATGCGCGCGCCGGACATGCCGTAGGGATGGCCGATGGAAATGGAGCCGCCGTGCACATTCAGCTTGTCATGCGGAATCCCGATACGGTCCATGCAGTAGAGGACCTGGCAGGCGAAGGCCTCATTCAATTCCCACAGATCGATATCGTCCGCCTTCAGCCCATGACGCTGCAAAAGCCGGGGCACGGCGAACACCGGCCCGATGCCCATCTCGTCCGGCTCGCAGGCCGCCACCGCGAACCCACGGAAGATGCCGAGCGGCTTGAGGCCCTTCTCCTGTGCAACGTTGGCATCCATGATGACGCAAGCCGAGGCGCCGTCTGAAAACTGGGAGGCATTGCCGGCGGTGATGTATTTGCCTTGCTTGACCTCTATGCCCCCGCCGAACACAGGCTTCAGCGCCTGCAAACCTTCCAGCGTGGTATCCGGCCTATTGCACTCATCGCGGTCGACCGTGGTGTCGACAACGGATTCAGTGCCGGTCGCCTTGTCAACCTTCTTCATCTTTGTGGCGAGCGGCACGATTTCGTCGTCGAACTTGCGGCCCTGCTGCGCGGCTGCCGTGCGCCGCTGGCTTTCCAGTGCGTACTCGTCCTGCCGCTCCCGGCTGATGCCATAGCGCTCGGCCACCACCTCTGCCGTTTCGATCATCGACATCCAGAGCTGCGGCTTGGTCTGCAGCAGGCCTTCTTCGGTGATGTTCTTGGTGTTCATGCCGCCCATCTGCACGAGCGAAATGGATTCCACACCGCCTGCCACCGCCACAGGTGTTCCTTCCGTCATCACCTGCTGTGCGGCC
>JAFAVP010000187.1 GCA_019242395.1 Alphaproteobacteria bacterium
ACCTTGCATGAGTCTGCACCGGGGCATGCCTTCCAGATTCCCATCGCGCTGGAGCACAAGAACCAGCCGGAATTCCGCCAGCACGATTACATTTCCGCCTACGGCGAAGGCTGGGCGCTTTACTGCGAGTGGCTGGGCCAGGAGATGGGCATGTACGAGACGCCGTATGATCGTTTCGGCATGCTCGGCTGGCAAATCTGGCGCGCCGCGCGACTGGTGGTGGACACAGGCATTCACAGCCAGGGTTGGACGCGGGAGCAGGCGCTCAAATACATGCACGATTACACCGCGCTGCCGGAGCACGAGATCGAAACCGAGGTTGACCGCTACATCGCCTGGCCCGGGCAGGCGCTGTCGTACTACCTCGGGGAGCTCGCGATTTTGCGCGCACGTGAGAAAGCGGAAAAAGCGCTCGGACCGAAGTTCAACATCCGCGCCTTCCACGATACGGTGCTGGAACTGGGCTCTGTGCCGTTACCGGTGCTCACCGCGCGTGTTGACCGCTTCATCGCTGAAGGCGGCAAAGGGCCGTATCCTGAGATGGAATAACGCCGTTCCAACATGGATGCCTTCAGTTATCTCTCCGTGCTGCTCTCCATCGTGCTGGGGCTCGCGGTGACCCAGCTGTTGAGCGGGTTTGCGGCGCTGGTGCATGCGCGACGGCGGATCGCTCTGTATTGGCCAGTGCCTGTGCAGATGGCCGCCACCCTGCTCATCACCGTGCAGGTTTGGTGGGCAATGTTCGGAATGCGCAATGTGAGCCATTGGACGTTCGCAGGGTTCCTCATCGTGCTGGGCCAGTCGATTGCGATTTACCTGATGGCGGCCTTCATCACGCCGGAACTCGGCGGCGAAGGCCGTATCGACCTCCGGGAAGCCTATTTTCGCGAATCTCGCTGGTTCTTCGGCAGCATTCTCGCCGCGCTCGCCATCAGCTTACTGAAAAATCGCATCGTCTCGGGCGGTTTCCAGAGCGGCGCGGACCTCGCAGGTCATGCGGCCTTCGCCACGGTGGCCCTCGCCGGATTTGTTTCCCGCAGTGACGTCGTCCATAAGACGATCGCGCCGCTGTCGCTGCTCTTGTACGCGCTCTACATCGCGCTCCTGTTCGTCACGCTGCCCAGCTAGCTGCCTTCCCGCATCGGCCCAATGCTGACATGGTCTATCTACAAATGTTCACGTCTGCGAGCGTGGAAGCGTGAAGCGTAATTCGGCACAGTCACTCCTTCTTCATAAGGCCACTCATGCCCGCGATGTAGAGCGATACGAACAACCAGCCTAACAGTTCTAAACTCCAGTACACAAACCGATGAAGACCTAGCCGAAAAGCCCACATGGCGACCGCAGTAGCGAGATCTGGTTCATAGAAGGGCTTCACTTTTTCAGATCTCGTAGGCACTCCCGTGATTGTCCAATCGTGCCCGAGGGCCATCCGTACAGCCTCGACAGCGTCGCAGTACCAGCTGCCGCCCTTGGACCCATGGGTACTATAGCATGCGGATGTATCACGGCGGTGACCGGTCTGAACGTCACTCGGTTCCCAAGACAGATCCTGTCCTAGCTCAATAATCGGGAGGTAGTTGTCCAGCGCAAACACCGGTGCATTGAAGCGCGTGTAATGTTCGGGAAGTCTCGCAGAACCTCTGCCGTCGCGCGCCGCTGACGCAAGGTAGGCCTGTACGCTCCCATCGCGCGGTGCCATGAAGCCGAGATCGGCGGCGGCGCCAAAGATAATCCAGCCGATCAACAGGAACCCCGCCGACCAGTACAGCGCATAATGTGGCTTATAGCCGAAGCCAATCGTTATATGCAGAAGTCTCAGCCAGGCTTTGAGGTGCCAGCGCGTGGCCGCACTCTGGCTGCGAAGTATTTCGCGCTTCACGGCGAGTTCTCGCGCGTCTTCTTCGTGCCCCATATCGCGCAGCACCTTGACCGCTTGCCCCCAAGGCTGCGGACGGAAGGTGCCGTCAGGGCTGTCGCCCAAGTCTTTGGCCGGTTGGCGCTTTAGCCATCCGCAGCGGAATCGCCAGTCCACTCTGCCAGCGTCGATGCGTTCGTAGGTGAAACCATCTAGCCGGACTGCAGAGACGTTTTGCCAAACATCGGGCGCGTCTCCGAGTGTGTGGCACTTGGCCTGGCTCAGATCGACGCGGCCGCGGATGGAGGCCGCCGGCCAAAACTTCCCTTCACTGTCCTCACCCTCCTCGAACCGCAGGGCAGAGCCAATGTCTGCGAAGCGAAGGACGAGCGCATCGGCATAGTTTGACCCGCCGTTGTTTGGCTCGAACTCGGCGCCGCGACAGCTGAAGTGTCCGGCGACCGTTGCTGCCAGGAAGGATACGGTTCCGCAGGCATGAAAGCCGTCCCTAATAAGAACACTGCCGCAGGAAAGGCCATTTGCAGCAATGGCTTCCCTGTCCGGATTGTAGAAGCAGCCGCCATCGCAGCCGAACAGGTCTCCAACCTTGGCACCCACGAAATTGACCTCACCGCTTGCTGTGAAGCCGTGGGTGAGGAAAACGCTGCCGACGGTCGCGCCGTTGGCTTGAAGCGCGACCGCGCCTTCGTTCTTAAAATGGCCGCCGTTGCAGGCAAACTGGCCTTTAATCTTGGCGCCGACGAAATTGACCTCGCCTTGCGCTACAAAGCCATTACTTAAGCCGACATTTCTGCCGATAATTGTCCCGGCGGCATTGAGCGCGACCGCGCCTGTATTTTCAAAATGGCTTCCGGAGCAATTCAAATCACCTCCAATCGTTGCATTGGCGAGGTCCAATGTGCCTTTGAAATTGCCGTCAGTGCAGATGAAGTCCCCTTCGATCTTAGCCCAACCACAGATGAGATCCCCTCTGAATTTGGTCCCGGCGAGATTAAAGAGGGCCACGTCCTCGTTCTCGATAGAGCGGCCGACAGAGCAGATGAAATCCCCTTCGATCCTGGCGTCAGTAAGATTGACCTCGCCGTCGCAATTGAGTCCGCCAAACGTAAGGTCTCCTTTGATTGTGCATCCGCGGCCGTCGAGACCTCTCCTCAGATAAGATCTGTCGAAGCTGACTGATTTAGCGTGGGTTCCGTACAGGAGGATTTTTTCGTCGAAGATGCAGTCGTGCAACCATAGTCTGCGGCTCAGTGTTGCTGCTTCTAGATCGAGTGTTCCTCTTATATGAGCCCGCCAGATCATCAAACCTTTACTATGAACCTGACGTGATTTCCCCTCGCCAGGTAATGGTTCTTCGGTAGCAAGGCAGCGGATAACATCAGCATTGATTGTCCGAGCTTCGTCTTGCGTTTTGGTTGGAGGACCGCACTCGGGAAAACGAACTGGTGGTCGCCACCATGTGCCGCTGATTGCACATTCGAGGAGGCGCTCCTCCGGCGCGAGTCTGTCACGGTCGGCCATCTGCCCCAGGAAGTCACACAACTCCAGCGATTACTATACAGTGAAATCGCCGCTAGACGCTAACGTCGTGAAATATTATGCACCAGAGCAATCGCAGAGCAGCGCACTCGGTCTTGCCCAATCCGCCGGATGCTGATATGCGCCGCCATGGAACAGCGCTCTTCCCTCATCCGCGAAGCCCTCACCTTCGACGATGTGCTGCTGGTGCCGGCAGCCTCCGAAGTTCTCCCTTCCCAGGTCGATACGCGAACGAAGCTTACCAAGACGGTCGAGCTCGGCATTCCGCTCATCTCCGCCGCCATGGATACGGTGACGGAAGCGGGCCTTGCCATCGCTATGGCGCAGGCCGGCGGCATGGGCGTGATCCACCGCAACCTTTCCGTCGAAGAACAGGCGGAGCAGGTTCGCCGGGTGAAGAAATTCGAGAGCGGCATGGTGGTGAACCCCGTCACCATCGAGCCGGGCGCCACGTTGGCCGAGGCACTGGAATTGATGGAGCGCTACAGCATTTCCGGCATTCCGGTTGTGGAGAACCCGGACGGCAAAGGCGCGGGCAAGCTCGCCGGCATTCTCACGAACCGCGACGTGCGCTTCGCCACCGACACGCGCCAGAAGGTCGCCGAACTGATGACGAAGGACAAATTGGTGACGGTGCGCGAAGGCGTGCGCGCGGATGAGGCCAAGCGTCTGCTGCATCAGCATCGCATCGAAAAGATTCTGGTAGTGGATGAGAATTACCGCTGCGTCGGACTCATCACAGTGAAGGACATCGAGAAAGCGCAGAAGTTCCCCAACGCCTGCAAGGATGAGCGCGGGCGCCTGCGCGTGGCGGCGGCCACCAGCGTCGGCGAAGATGGCATCAAGCGTGCGCTGAAACTGATAGAGGCGGAGTGTGACGTCATCGTGGTGGACACGGCGCATGGCCATTCGCGCGGCGTGCTCGACACAGTGAACCGCATCAAGAAGGAGTCGAACTACACGCAGGTCGCGGCCGGCAACGTGGCAACGGGTGACGGCGCGCAGGCGCTGATCGATGCCGGCGCGGATTGCGTGAAGGTGGGCATCGGCCCCGGCTCCATCTGCACCACGCGCGTGGTGGCCGGCGTGGGCGTGCCGCAGCTCACGGCCGTGATGGATGCGGTGGAGACCGCGTCCAAAAACGGTGTACCGGTGATCGCCGATGGCGGTATTCGTTACTCCGGCGATCTGGCGAAGGCCATCGCTGCCGGCGCGCATGTGGCGATGGTGGGCTCGCTGCTGGCGGGCACGGAAGAATCGCCGGGCGAGGTGTTCCTCTATCAGGGCCGGTCGTACAAAGGCTATCGCGGCATGGGATCGGTGGGTGCCATGGCGCGCGGCAGCGCCGACCGCTACTTCCAAGCGGAGGTGCGCGACGCGCTGAAGCTGGTGCCAGAGGGCGTGGAAGGGCAGGTACCGTTCAAGGGCCCGGTGGCGAACGTGGTGCACCAGATCATCGGCGGCCTGCGCGCGGCCATGGGCTATACCGGCTGCCGCACGATTGCCGAGATGCACAGCAAAGCTAAGTTCATCCGCATCACCGGCGCGGGCATGCGCGAGAGCCACGTGCATGACGTGGTGGTGACGCGCGAGTCGCCCAATTATCCGGTTGCGCAGTAGTGAGCCCCGATGCTGCGTGGCTCTCCCCCCGTTTACGGGGGGAGTACCGCCGAAGGCGGGAGGGGGCCGGAAGCTGCCGCCCCCTCCACCATGCTTTGCATGGTCCCCCTCCCCCGCGCCGCGGGGGAGGAGCCAACCAGGCGTCTTTTGCGCGTAGCGCGTGACCGTCCTCCTCATCTCCGCGCTGGCGTTTGTAGCCACACTGCTGGGCGGGGTGTTCGCGCTCAAGTTTCGCGACCGCTTGCATCTGATTCTGGGCTTCTCCGCCGGCGCGGTGATCGGCGTCGCGTTGTTCGATCTGCTGCCGGAAGCGATGTCACTGGCCAATCGGCAGTATGGCCCAGCCACACTGTCGGTTGTCATCGCTTGTGGGTTCTTTGCTTATCTCATCATCGACCGATTGATCCTGCTACACCCGCACACGCACGAGGATCACGAACATACCCCCGACGACACCGCGCCTGGGAAAGGCCCGTTCGGTGCTCTGACGCTTGCGGCGCACAGCTTCCTCGACGGCGTGGCGATTGGGGCCGGTTTTCAGGCCTCTCCAACCGTCGGCATGATCGTCGCGGCCGCTGTGGTGACGCACGATTTCTCCGACGGCATCAACACCGTGGCCTTCATCCTGCGCGGAGGCGGCAACATGCGGGCCGCCTTGCCGTGGCTGCTTCTTGATGCGGCCGCTCCCGTGCTCGGCGCGGCATCGACGCTGTTGCTCACTATTCCGCACGGGAACATCGGGCTGGTGCTCGGCCTGTTCGGCGGCTGCTTTCTCTATCTCGGCGCGTCCGACCTCATCCCGGAGAGCCAGCACGCGCATCCCCGCGCCGCCACCACATTGATGACGTTGCTGGGTGCGGGCGTGCTGTATCTGGCGGTCCGCGTCTGGGGTGGCGGATGACTCCGGCTGCCCGCCTGCAGGCGGCCATCGAGATTCTCGATGGCTTGAATGGTACCGCCTTGCCAGCGGATCGCTTCATCCGTGACTGGTTCCGCAAGCGCCGCTATGCCGGTTCCAAGGATCGCGTAGCGGTGGCCGAACGCGTGTTCGATGTGCTGCGCCATCGCAACGCCTTCGCCTGGCGCATGCAAAGTGAAGCGCCGCGTGCCTTGGTGATTGCGTCATTGCTGCAAGAAGGACAAACGGCGGACTCCATTCATGCGTTTTTCCGTGGCGAAGGCTATGGGCCGCCGCCCCTCACCGAAGGGGAAATTCAGGCGATCGCCTCCCCCCCGCGGGGAGAGCCGCCTTCGCATGTTCGCCGCGAGTATCCGCAATGGCTGGAGCCGGAGCTGCAACGCGGGTTCGGTGAGTATCTCCCGGAAGAGATGCTGGCCATGCGAGAGCGAGCGCCCATCGATCTGCGCGTGAACACGTTAAAGGCGACCCGCAGCGATGTTCTTCAGCAATTGCGTGAGGACGGCTTTGACGCGGAATCAACGCGGTATTCGCCGGTCGGCATCCGCATTCCTGCTGGCGCGCGCGGGTTAGAGAAGACTGCACTGTTCGAAGCTGGGGCCTTCGAATTGCAGGATGAAGCTTCGCAAATCGCGGCCCTAATGGCCGATCCAAAGCCCGGCATGCGAGTGCTCGATCTTGCCGCGGGTACCGGCGGCAAGTCGCTGGCCATGGCCGCGCAGATGCGGAACGAGGGGGAGATCGTCGCGACAGACGTCGATGCCGGCCGCCTTCGTCAACTCGCCGTTCGAGCGGAACGTGCGGGCGTTAAAATCCTTCTCCCCGGCCTTCGCGGGGGAGAGGGAGCGACATTGTTCGATCGTGTGCTGGTGGACGCGCCGTGTAGCGGAACGGGCACATGGCGCCGGCAGCCGGAGCTGCGGTGGCGGCTCACGGCGGAGCGGCTTGAGGCGCTAAGGGCACTGCAGGCTCAATTGTTGGAAGAGGGTGCCCGCCATACCAAGCCCGGCGGCCGCCTGATCTATGCCACCTGTTCGGTTCTGCCCTGCGAAAACGAAGACCAGATCGCCGCGTTTCTCGCGCGCCATACTGACTTCGTCATTCGCGACGCGCGTGGAGTGTGGAGCGGATCGCAAGCCACGATTGCTCCTCCGGGAGCTGGCGAATTCTACCGCGCCACACCGCTTGTGGACGACACGGATGGCTTCTTCGCGGCCGTGCTGGAACGCATGGTTTAGCGATCAGGCCTTGCTCCACTTTCCCGAATGGATGTCGAATTTCACCTTGCCCTCCGCGCGCATGCGCAGCAGCAGCTCCTGCAGGGCATCCGTGCTCTTGTTGCTGGGATCGAGCCGCTGCTTCAACCCATAGACGGCGCGCGGTTTGTCCAAGGCGGCCAGCACGTCTTCTTCTTTGATCATGGGAGCGTGTGCTTCCGGTTGTTCCAGCGTCGGATACCCGATTGCGGAAAACACAGCAACCGTTCCGCAGGACGCCGAATCGCTGGACAGCCGCGAACCCAGTCCGCTACATCCTGCCATGACGATTCCCGTTCTGATCATCGATTTCGGCAGCCAGGTGACGCAGCTGATCGCGCGGCGCGTGCGCGAGGCTGGCGTGTACTGCGAAATCGTGCCGTACAATCAGGCCGAAGCGGCGCTCGATAAAGCAAAACCGAAAGCCATCATCCTCTCCGGCGGGCCGGCCAGCGTCACCCTTTCGCACACGCCGCGGGCGCCGCAAGCGGTGTTCGAATTGGGCGTGCCGGTGCTCGGCATCTGCTACGGACAGCAGACGATGGTGCAGCAGCTGGGCGGCCGGGTGGAAGCGGCATCGGGCAGCGAATTCGGCCGCGCCACCATCGAGATCACCGGCCAGAGCCCGCTGTTCGACAATGTCTGGGCGCTCGGCGCGCGCGACGATGTGTGGATGAGCCACGGGGACCGCGTGATCGAAATTCCGCATGGCTTCCAGGTGATCGCGCGGAACGAGAGCGCGCCGTTTGCGGTGATCGCGGACGAAGCCCGGAAATTCTACGGCACCATGTTCCATCCCGAAGTCGTGCACACGCCGAAGGGCGGCGCGCTCTTGCGCAACTTCGTGCAAGGCATCGCGCGCATCGCGCCGGACTGGAACATGCGCGCCTTCAAGGAGGACGCGATTCAGGGCATCCGCGCGCAGGTGGGGAAAGGAAAAGTCATCTGTGGACTTTCCGGCGGCGTGGATTCCTCCGTCGCCGCGGTGCTGATCCACGAAGCCATTGGCGATCAGCTCACCTGCATCTTCGTGGATACCGGGCTGATGCGGGCGGGCGAAGCGGACGAAGTCGTGTCGCTGTTCCGCGGGCACTACAACATTCCGCTGGTGCATGCCGATGCCGCCGAGCTGTTCCTCTCGCGGCTGGAGGGCGTCAGCGACCCCGAAAAGAAGCGCAAGATCATCGGCGCCACCTTCATCGATGTGTTCGATGAGGAAGCGCACAAAATCGGCGGTGCGGAGTTCCTGGCGCAGGGCACGCTCTACCCGGACGTGATCGAAAGCGTGTCGGCCATCGGCGGGCCGTCCGTCACCATCAAGTCGCACCACAATGTCGGCGGCCTGCCCGAACGCATGAAGATGAAGCTGGTGGAACCCTTGCGCGAGCTGTTCAAGGATGAAGTGCGCGCGCTCGGCCGCGAGCTTGGGCTGCCCGCGCGTTTCGTCGGCCGGCATCCGTTTCCGGGGCCGGGGCTTGCCATCCGCGTGCCGGGCGAGATCACGCGGGAGAAGCTCACGGCGCTGCGGAAAGCCGATACCATCTACCTCGACGAAATCCGCAAGGCGGGATTGTACGACGAGATCTGGCAGGCGTTTGCGGTGCTGCTGCCGGTGAAGACGGTGGGCGTGATGGGCGACGACCGCACCTACGATCACGTCTGCGCGCTGCGCGCGGTGACGTCGACCGACGGCATGACGGCGGATTCCTATCCCTTCGAGCACGCCTTCCTGGCGCGCACCGCCACCCGCATCATCAACGAGGTGAAGGGCATCAACCGCGTCGTCTACGACGTGACCTCAAAACCACCCGGCACCATCGAGTGGGAGTAGGCTTGATGATTGTTACGTATATATGTATGTAAAAAGCCGGAGATCGCATCATGAATGTTCACCAGCCTGTTAAGCGGGGAACGCGCCGGCCGCGCGAAGCGCACCGGAGACGTCCAGCGGCAGATCACATCAGCATCCGCGACCTGCAGAAGATATCCGGTGAAACT
>JAFAVP010000011.1 GCA_019242395.1 Alphaproteobacteria bacterium
TATCACCCTTTCGCCATTAGCAGTAGAAAGCGATCACGCTTGTTAAGCGTCCATTGAGCTGTCACTTCCTGGCAAGGAGCGCTGTTCCTGCTCAGGGCTGAGTGCATTTGCTCGTGTCAAATCGCCTTCCCGTGGCTTCGGTTCCACCATTACCGTTCATTTGCGACGGGGTGCCCGCGAGTAATCTTTTCGGGGAAAGGACCCAAAGCTTGCGAGTTCCCCGAGATTGATTAGTACTTTCGGGCGGCGCTCTGTACAGCGCGATCATCGTCGGGCCGAGCATCACCGCCGATCTCCGGGGATCGGTAAGGAGTGTAACTAGTGGGAAGACAGTCTGGGTGAGCCGGTCTCAGGGTGAATTTCGGCCGCCATCATCCCCTTCGCGCCGGGGCCAAACCGGACCAGCACATATTGGCCCGGCCGCAGCTCGGTCATGCCGAACCGCCGCAGCGTCTCCATGTGGACAAAAATGTCTGGCGTGCCCTCGCCGCAGGTCAGGAAGCCGAATCCACGCACGCGGTTGAACCATTTGACCTGCGCGCGCTCCAGCCCGCTGGTCGGATTGACCGTCACATGGGTGCGCGCCGGCAGCATCTGCGCCGGATGGACAGCTGTGGATTCGTCCATCGAGAGAATGCGGAATGCCTGAAAACCCTTCGCTCGCTGCACACATTCGCAGACCAACCGCGCGCCCTCATAGGCGGTCTGATAGCCGTCGCGCCGAATCACGGTAACGTGCAACAGCACGTCGGGCCGGCCATCGTCCGGGACGATGAAGCCGTACCCCTTGGAGGCATCGAACCATTTAATCGTACCGGTGATTTCGACGAGACTGGCGGTATCACCTATACCGGAGATCGCTTCCATCGCGGGGTCTCGGGCTCCGGTGCTGGAATGTTCGCCAACTCCACGCCGGTTTGCTCGGGCTCCGTCCGCCAAAAGACCATCTTTCTTGAGCTCAAATCCGTCCGACCCCATAAACCCGGGCCTCACACTACAAATGCGGTCCACCACGCAGTGCCACCGGAAATCTCGCCCTTCAAGTATTTTCTCCGGCGAAATCTACGCGAATCCCCTCGATCAAAGATAGCACCCCAGCTTGCGCCGCATAGAAGAAAAACAAATTTCTCGCAGCCTATGAACATCTTGCACAGGCGAATCACCGCGCCTTAGCTTTCCACAAAGGGTGCGAGCGTGTCGCCGATATCCTGGCGGATCACGAGGTCCGCAATATCGTCCTGAGGGGTCGGCTCCCTGTTGATGATCACGAGACGGGCTCCGCAATCCTTGGCCATCATCGGAAAACCGGCTGCAGGCCATACCACGAGCGAGGACCCAATTGCAATGAAGAGGTCGCAACCTTGCGCGAGCGCTGTGGCACGCTCCATCGCGTCTTCCGGCATTGCTTGTCCGAACGAGATAGTGGCGGTCTTCACCGGTTCCTCGCAGTCAATGCAATCAGGGGCACCGCTCTCGTCGAAGCGCCTTTTCACCCAGGCAAGATCATAGAACCTGCCGCAGCCGATGCAACGAGCATAGGTCGTATTGCCATGCAGCTCGACTACATGGTGGGGAGCGAAACCTGACTTCTGGTGAAGGTTGTCGATGTTCTGGGTGATTGCGGCGGGCACCTTGCCAACACGATAGAGGGAAGCCAGCGCGCGATGGCCGCGTCCGGGTGTTGCAGCGGCAAACGTGGCTTCCATGGCAAAACGCCGGCGCCATGCTTCATCGCGTGCCGTCCGGCTCGCGATGAATTCCTCGTAGGCAATTGGCCGGTTGCGTGTCCACAACCCGCCCGGCGAACGGAAATCAGGTATGCCGCATTCGGTAGAAATGCCGGCCCCGGTGAAGGGAACGATTCTATTGGCCCGCGCGATCATCTCGCCGAGCCGCTGCACATCGCTGCGAAGATCCTTTGCGTTCATGGGCAATGATCCGCCAACTAGCCGCGCCTACTATAACACGGCAAGAAGGATCCCGTCTCCGCTGCTTGCAGCTCTGCTGGTGCCGAAGACGTTGTTCTTGAAGTGGCACACCGCCAATTGGGACGATATCGCCTATTAGCGCCTCTGTTGCAGGCACACAGCAATCAACTGCTATCCGGATGGGGCCCGATCAAGAAATGACCGCTCGGGGTAAGGAAGCGGATGCTTTGGCTCGAGTAACAACGTTCGCTCTTTGAACCGGTGAACATGGCCCAGGCGAGGGTCGTCCGGCCCAGCTTGCGACTGCGCACATGTAACGCTTTCACGGCGCGATACACCCTTGCGATACACCGGTAAATCCTGGCGACGCCTTAGTAGCCGGGCAGGAAGGGGTTGATTTTCGCTGGCTTCGACGCGAGATTGATCTGCCGCATCAGCTTTTGAGGGGAGTGCTCCCTGACTTTTTTGCGTCACCAGTAGGGACGATACCAGTAGCGGTGCCGATAATAGTACGGACCGCCGTAATAGGTGTAGGGTCCGGGACCATAGGAATAGACCGGGGCGGGACCGTAGTAGTAACGTGGTCCGGAATAACCATAATAATAGGGGCGCTTCCCGGCGGGCGCAGTAGCGGTCAAGGCGCCTGCGGCGAGACCGACCGCCTGCCCCGGACCGATCCCATGTACCGGCCCGGATCTAGCTGTCGTGGCAGTGCCTAACGTTGTGGTGATAGCCAGAATTGCCGCGGCTCGTTTCATGCCCTTCTTCTCCTCTCCTAGCTTCGGGTTTTCATCCGCTCCAGCACATGGCCCTTCTCTAAGCATCACGGTCCGATAACGTAAGATAAACTAAACCTTGTTTTGGCATCAGCGAGCCTAGACGGGCAGATTTTCTGCCAATCGTGTTCCGAAACACACCCTCTCAAGTTCAGCGCACCGCGCA
>JAFAVP010000054.1 GCA_019242395.1 Alphaproteobacteria bacterium
CGTCCAGCATTGGGGCGCCATTTGACCCAGGGGCTTGGGTCGAAGCTCCGGTTGCAGATGGGGTCGCGCTTGAAGCTGTCTGTCCCCGTCGCAGAACCGGGCAGAGCGCGACATTCCCATCGTGGTCGGAGAGCTCAGTGATGGCGATCGTGTCGATGCCCGGAATGGACGCGGCAGCGATCTGTGCGAAGATACGGCACTGCGCGTCCAGGTCTGTAGGACCTTCAACATTGATGGCCAGGGTCCGGCCATCAATCTCGTAATCGCGTGCGGCGGAGGAAGGCGCCGCAGCCAATATCTCCCGCAGGTTTGTCGGATCGGTGTTAAGGTTTACGGAAAGCCCTCCGTGGTCCACAGCAGTTACAGGGTTCTGTTTGTTTAGCTCATCGAGCCCCACCTGCCTTTGTTGCGGGCTGCGAACCGCTGGCGGAAGAGGGGGAGAGCCAATCCGCTCACCAAACAATGGCGTTTTAGGATCGACGTGGGCGCTGACCGCAAGGCCCCAAGTTGTGCCGTACAGGTAACCCGCCATAATCGAAACATTGTCCAGCACATGATAATCGGCCGCGAAATTTACCGGCGTGCGGGTGTAGAAATGGGTATTCACCCGCTCCCTAAGATATCGGTCAGGGCTGTATTCCACGAGCAGGTTCAGGCCTTCGATCGGCGTCTGCCAATTCAAGCCGCCGAAGAGGCTCGTGTCCGGCCCATGGAACAACTGGTTGAAAGAGACCGTGCCGCCTTGGCCGGTGTTCTGCGACCGGATGTTGAAGGAAGAGATGAGCTTCCCAAAGGGGTTTGGGAACATCTCGGTGGAAGCCAACCGGCCCCACCCGAGCCCGGCGGTGAAGTCGACATCCCACAACCGCTTCGACAGCACCATGAACTCTTGGCCGTAAACGCCAGTGCCGACGATGTCACGGGCGCCGATGGCGAATGCGGGGGTGTAAGCCGTCTCCTGAAACAAGCGGACTTTCAGGCCAAAGCTCCGATCAAAAAGCGGCTGGTGGACCCCTTGCGGATCGGCATCGAAGAAGTGCGGAATGTGACTATAGCGGAACGATGCCTCCAGCCACGGCAGCGCCTGAAACCCGAGGCCCACCCGCCATTGGCTGGCGTTTATGTCGCCAATCGTGAGCGACATCTGGCCGTCGGGTGCCATGCGAGCGCTAGGCACCTCGATGAGGCCTATATCGCCATACGTGGTCCGGTTCTGCTCAAAAATCTCATCGTTGCCGATGTCATCGGCGCGCGCGGTGGCCACGGCAGTAAGCACCGCGCAACCAAGCAGGGAGGCTAGCGCCCGTCTCGCGCCACACACGCTGGTGTGAGACTGACTGCCCAAACGCGCTTGCTCCTTGCTGATCGACTCACGCGGTATGGCCAGCGCTTTCGGAGATGGAAGAAACGCCCGCCCGAGACCCTGCCGCTCGTTAACTCTAACAACCCTGACAGCCCGGTCAACCGGCGGCACGCCCTATGTCATTGAAATTCCTAGCTCCGCTTACAGCGGCACCCGGCGGAGAATATCCTTTAGTGCTGGCCCTATGTCAGGGCGGGCCAAGGCCAGCGCGATATTTGCCTGAAGGAACCCCACCTTGTCCCCGCAATCATAGCGGGCGCAGTCAGTCTTGACGGCGTGGAAAGGGACGCGGCCGATCAGGCGAGCCATCGAGTCAGTGAGCTGTATTTCGCCGCCTGCCCCGGCCTCTTTACGATCAAGTTCAACGAAAATCTCAGGTTGCAGAATGTACCGCCCAATTATGCAAAGCCGCGAAGGCGCTTTCGATGGCTTCGGCTTTTCAACAACGTCTTTAACTTCAACGGCTTTCCCTTTGATTTCTCCAGGAGAAATCACCCCGTAGCGCTTCACCTCCTCCAGCGGCTTCTCCTCCGCGGCAACGACCACCCCGCCGGCATCGTTGTACACGTCCATCATCTGACTGAGGCCCCCGGGCGTCCCGACCATCAGATCGTCCGGCAGAAGCACCGCAAACGGCTCGTCACCTACAAGGTGCCGTGCCGACCAGACGGCGTGCCCCAAGCCCAGCGGCTTCTGCTGGCGTGTGAAGCTCACCGCGCCAGTCACAGGCAGGCCCTCGAGGAGGCTGTTCAGCTCGCTCGTCTTATCGCGCGATTTGAGTAGCATTTCGAGTTCATAGGCATGGTCGAAATGGTCCTCGATGATGGCTTTGCCGCGGCCGGTGACGAAGATGAACTGTTCGATGCCAGCTTCGCGCGCCTCTTCGACCGCGTACTGCACGACCGGCTTATCCACCACCGGCAGCATCTCCTTTGGGACCGCCTTTGTCGCTGGCAAGAAGCGGGTACCCATTCCGGCAACGGGCAGGACGGCTTTCCGAACGGGCTGCGGTTTACGGGCCATGACACGCGCGTTTTGAAGAGCGGGCCTTCATGGCATAAAGGCGCGGGTAGCGTCCACGGTTTGATCACGGCAGTTCTATGCGAATTCTTGTCACCGGCGGTGCCGGTTTTATTGGCTTCCACGCGGCTGCGGCGCTTCTGGCGCGTGATCATACGGTCACTGCAATCGACAATCTCAACGGCTACTACGATCCGGCGTTGAAGAAGGCGCGGTTGGGACAATTGGCCCAGCAGCGCGGCTTCCGCTTTATTGAGTGCGATATAGCCGATGCCGATGCGCTTGCAGCCGCGGCAGCCGATGGGGCGTATGACATCATTCTGCATCTTGCGGCGCAAGCGGGCGTCCGGCATGGGCTGGTCGATCCTGCGTCCTATACTCGCTCCAATCTTGTCGGCCATCAGAATGTTCTCGAGTTCGCGCGCCACCACCGCGGGCTCACGCATCTCATCTATGCTTCGTCCAGTTCCGTTTATGGCAACGACTCCACGGCACCGTTTTCAGAGGACTCGCGTGCCGACAAGCCTGTCTCGTACTATGGCGCGACGAAACGGGCAGGGGAGTTACTGTCGCATTCGTACGCGGAACTGTTCGGACTGAAGCAGACGGGCTTGCGGTTCTTTACCGTGTACGGTCCCTGGGGGCGCCCGGATATGGCGTATTGGTTATTCACGGATGCGATACTCAGGGAGAAGCCCTTACCGGTGTTCGGTAGTGGCAAGCTGCGACGCGATTTCACTTACGTGGATGACATCGTGGCGGCTCTGGTGCGCATTATCGAGACTCCATTTCAGCTGGAGAGCGGTGCTCCGCACCGCCTCTATAATCTCGGCAGCAGTCATCCCGAAGATGTGCTGAGCCTCATTCGCTGCATCGAACAGGCGACCGGGAAGGCGGCTCGCATCGAAGATGCCGATGCCCCACCGGGCGACGTGCGCGAGACATACGCGGATATCTCTTGCGCCCGCCGGGATTTTAGGTTTTCCCCGTCCGTGCCGCTCAGCAAGGGCATCGGACTGTTTGTTCGGTGGTATCGCGGATTCCGGGGCCTGTGAGGCTTTGGCGGCAACAACCTGCGATGTGGCGATCATCGGGCTGGGTGCTGTAGGTGCCGCAGCGGCCGTAGCACTCACGCGGCGTGGGGCAAAGGTGATCGGATTCGACCGCTTTAGCCCGCCCCATACCTCAGGATCTTCGCATGGAGGTACACGGGTCACGCGCCTTGCCATCGGGGAGGGCGATCATCTGACCCCGCTGGCCAT
>JAFAVP010000030.1 GCA_019242395.1 Alphaproteobacteria bacterium
TGCGCGCAAAGCATCGCGCGGTGCATCGCGACGGCGCACGGAAGCGGCACGGCGGCGCACTTTCGGTACGGCTTCCGCTTGCACCTTGCTCACGACAACAGTGCTGCCAGCCTCAAGTCGCACGAAGTGCACAGACGTTTTCTCGCCCAATATCTCCGCAAGCTGCGCGAGATACTCGGCGAGACGCGCCATTGGAATTATGTCAGGCGTGTAGGCCGCGATCTTGAACTTGTATTGTTCGTCGGACCGCATTGCGTCCCTCAGACCGCCGTGCCGAACGAGTCCCGATACATGAGCCTTTTTCCTTTCGCACCTTTCAGCGCACGTTCTGTCCGCCGAGAATCATCAACGCCAAGAGCCTCGCGGTTATTGTAACGGAAATCGAACTCGGCAAGATAGCGGTGAAGGTGTTTTTCATCGCAGTGCTGGTAAATTCCGCGCATCCCCTTCTTAAACAAAGAGAAATAGCCTTCGGCGCGGTTGGTCGTTACATCGCCGCGAACGTATTCCTCTTTGGAGTGGTCCACGGTTTCGTGACCGCCAAAATCCCTGAAGGCGTTCATGTAGTAGCGGGCTTGGTCCGTCATCATGCGCGCCTCGCGAGACACATTCGCGTTCACGACCTTCATGATGGTTTCTTGCTTAAGGTTCGGAATGACTGTGCTGCGGGCCTGCTTGGTTTCGCGGTCAATGAGCGTCAGCACCTTCGTCTTGTGAAGGTCGCGGCGGTTCAAATTGCCGTCGCTCTTACGGCGGCGCAGTCGCGTCAGGAAGACCTCATCGGCTTCCACAGCTCCGCCGCCCAAGCCGAAAGGGTTCAACCGGCCTTCGGCCATTGCTTCCCGAAGGCGATGCATCATGAACCACGCGCTCTTGTAGGTGATCTGTAACGTGCGCTCGATCTGCTTCGCGCTGATGCCCTTCTTGCTGGAATTGAGCAGGAAGGCCGCCTGTAGCCACTTGTGGACCGGAATATGGCTGGACTCGAAAACCGTGCCGACCGTCACGGAAAACTGCTTGCTACAGGCATTGCAGCGCCAGAGGCCGTAGCGGACCTTCTTGTCAGGGTTCGCGGGTATCTTGCTGGCGTCCTTCACCACGCCGCAGTGTGGGCACTCCGGACCATCAGGCCAGAGGCAGCTTTCCAGCTTGGAAAATGCCGCTTCTTCATCGCGGAAATAGGGGGCGTTCAGAATGCTCATGGATCAGGTATCCCTCTGACCTATAAGCTAGATATTGACCGCCTGTTTGTCAAGTATATATACGCCGAACTCTGGCCCGCCGCTATGCTTCTTGTGGACAAGCCCTAGTAGGGTACCCTTAGCTGTTGTGCGCGTTCTCACGCCTGCTACGATATGTAGTGTCACAGGCGCGGGAGGCCCCAATGTGGACAGAGGAACGGGTAGATCAGCTGAAATCGCTTTGGACGGAAGGGCTGTCGGCCAGCCAGATCGCCCGGGCGCTTGGCGAGGGCATCACCCGCAACGCCGTCATTGGCAAGGTACACCGCCTGGGACTGGCCGGCCGGGCCACTCCATCCCGGATCGACCGCCCCCGATTGCCGTCGGCACCCCGGCTCTACCGCCCACGGGAGCCGGAGCCGCCGGTGATCGAGGAAGAGCCCATCACCTTGGAGGACGGCAGCTTCGTGGGCGTGCTCGCCATCAACGACCGGATGTGCCGCTGGCCGATCGGCGACCCGAGTGCGGACGAGTTCCACTTCTGCGGCCGCAACCCGAAGAGCGGCTCGCCGTACTGCGAGGCGCATGCGCGCAAGGCCTATCAGCCGCATCAGGTGCGTGAACGGCGGCGGCTGGCAGGCTAACTTAGAACAGGCCGATGACCTGGCCGGAGTCATCCAGGCGGATGGCTTCGGCCGCAGGTGTGCGGGGCAGGCCAGGCATGGTCATGATGTTCCCGCAGATCATCACCACGAAACCCGCGCCCGCCGCGAGCCGCACTTCGCGGATTTCCACGATATGGCCGGAGGGCGCGCCCTTCTTATCGGGGTTGGTCGAAAAGCTGTACTGTGTCTTTGCCATGCAGACGGGCAAGTGCCCGAAGCCCGCTTCTTCGTACTGCTTCACCAATGCGTAAGCGGGGCCATCGATGAAGATGTCTTTCGCGCCGTAGATTTCGCGCGCGACAGTGCGGGCTTTCTCGATCAGCGGCATGCCATTGGGATAAAGGGGTTGGAAGTTCGCCGTGCCGCTGCCGGCAATCTCCGCCACCTGTCGCGCAAGCTGGATGGTGCCCTTCGAACCTTCGGCCCAGTGATTGCAGATGGACACCGGCACGCCACGGCTATCGCAGTAGTTGATGATGGCGATATGTTCCGGTTCTGAGTCTGCAGAGAACCGGTTGATCGCCACGACGGCCGGCACACCGAATTTCGCGATGTTGTCCAGGTGTCGTCCCAGATTGGCGAGCCCTGCTTCCACGGCGGCAACGTTCTCCGTGCCCAGGTCCGCCAACGCGACACCGCCGTGAAACTTCAGCGCACGGACGGTCGCGACGACCACGGCGGCGGCCGGCGAAAGGCCGGCTTTGCGGCACTTGATGTCGAAGAACTTCTCGGCGCCCAAATCAGCGCCGAAGCCCGCTTCGGTGACGACATAATCCGCAAGCTTGAGTGCGGTGCGCGTCGCCATCACCGAGTTGCAGCCATGGGCGATGTTGGCGAAGGGGCCGCCATGCACGAAGGCGGGATTGTTCTCGAGCGTCTGCACCAGATTGGGGGCGAGTGCATCGCGCAGGAGCACCGCCATCGCGCCATCGCCTTTGATGTCCCGCGCGCGCACCAGGTTCTTGTCGCGGCCGGTGCCCACGACGATCTCGCCAAGACTCTTCTCCAGATCCTTCAGGTCGCGCGCGAGGCAGAAGATCGCCATCACCTCGGAGGCAACTGTGATGTCGTAGCCTGTCTCGCGGGCAAAGCCATTTGCCGCTCCCCCTAGGCCGACAACAATGTCGCGGAGCGCCCGGTCATTCATGTCCACCACGCGGCGCCAGGCGACGCGGCGGGCATCGAGATCCAGTTTGTTGCCCCAATACAGATGATTGTCGATCATCGCCGACAGCAAATTGTGCGCGCTGCCGATGGCGTGGAAATCGCCGGTGAAATGCAGGTTGATGTCCTCCATAGGCACCACCTGCGCGTAGCCGCCGCCTGCCGCGCCGCCCTTCATGCCGAAACAGGGGCCGAGCGAAGGTTCGCGCAACGCGATGGCCGTTCGCCTGCCGATGCGGTTAAGTCCGTCGCCAAGGCCGACGGTGGTGGTCGTCTTTCCTTCCCCCGCGGGTGTCGGCGTAATGGCGGTAACGAGGATCAACTTGCCGTCTGGCCGGTCGCCGAGCCTGCCCAGGTAATCGAGGGAGACTTTCGCCTTGTTCCGCCCGTACGGCTCAATGGCAGCGAAGGGTATTCCGAGCTTTGCCCCGATCTCGCTTATGGGCTGCAGCTTGGCCGCGCGCGCGATCTCGATATCCGATGGAAACGCCATGAACTCTCCCCTCTGCGGCGGCGCACGATAGCGGTGCCCGCCGGGAAGGGAAGTGCCTTATCCGGCGACCGCCATGCCTGGGGCGAACTGGAGTTCGGCGAGGCGAGCATAGAGGCCGCCGCCGGCAACCAGCTCCGCATGGGTTCCCTCGGAAACAATGCGGCCCTGGTCCATAACGATGATTCGCTTGAGCCGCTGGATGGTAGCGAGGCGATGGGCGATGACGATGGTGGTGCGTCCCGCCATGAGATTTGTAAGTCCGGTCTGCACCAGCCGCTCGTTCTCGGCGTCAAGCGCACTCGTGGCTTCGTCCAACAGCAGTAGAGGCGCATCGCGCAGAAT
>JAFAVP010000034.1 GCA_019242395.1 Alphaproteobacteria bacterium
AAGGTCTTGATGCCCCCGCCTCAGATGACGGTGCAAGCAGTGGCCCTGCGTACCATATCAAATAAAAGGCTAGTTCTCAGCCGGTGGGGCTTTGATTCCGACGAGGAGAGCGATGGACGCGAGAACCGTTATGATTGCCGCGAAGGAAACGTGCGCGGTCGTCGAGCTTGTGATCGCTGCAAGCAGCCCGATCCCAATAACCGGAACCGAGTTTCCTGCGTAGACCGCTATCAAATAGCTCGACACGACCTCACTACGTTGATCCGACGGTGCGATGCGGTTTGCCTCTTCAAGACTGCCGCGATATCCGAGCGCAGCCGACACGCCGCCAAGCGCCGTAGCGCAAAGTAATAGCGGCATCGAATGGGTAAGCTCTGCCGCAACAAGAAGCCATAGGCTCGGCGGCAGCAAGGCTAAGCCGCTCAACATCGCGGTCCCGCTGGCTAAACGGCCGGTTAAGTTCACGGACACGGCGGCCACCGCGAACAACTCAAATACTGTGCTGCCTGATACTGCAGGTGATTTCTGCTGGAGACTGTCCGCCAGCAGATTGGGGATGAGAGCGGCATAGAATCCGAGCAGAGCAAACACAACAAAGCCAGTAATTGCGGGAGATACCAACTGCATCCTTATTTTCGGGGGGACGCCGAGGCGCGGTGTCAATGACAAATCGCGGATGTGGCGGATTGGGTCATCTACAGTTTCCGTCGTGAAAATGATTGCCGCGCCAATTGTCAATAAAACCAGCAGATAAATCACATAAGGCAGATGCAGAGGCCATGGCGCGAACGAAGCTAGTAAGCCCGCCGCCAGCGGCCCCGCCGCAAGACCGATAAAGTTGGCGGTCGACGCTATTCGCCCTGTCCCCGATTTGCCGCCACTGGCAGGGAGCTCGGATATCCACGCGGTCGCCGTGCCGGAGGCAAGGCCGGTCGCGAATCCGCTCACTAGCCGTGCCGCAAATAGCCAACCGGTGCTTTCCGCGAACAGAAAAAGGATCGTGCTGATTACGCCGAAGCCAATGGCAGGCAAGGTCGCGTTCCGGCGCCCAACCTGATCTGACAGCCGGCCGAATATGAGCAGCGCGACCAAATTGCCGAGTACGTAAACCGCATAAATGAGGGTGAGAACGACGTTGGAGAATCCGAAGCGCTGTTGGTACAGCGGGTAGAGCGGCGTCGGAAGCACCGCCCCGACAAACATGATGGCGAGTCCGGTGGCCACCACCACAACAGCAGCGAAGCCCGTAAACTCCCGGCGCTCCAAGGGGTGGGCGAAAGCCATCGGTTATGCGCGCTCCAGGAATGTACGGTCCGCCACGAGAATGCAGTATCGCATCACCACAAATCTTGTTTCGTGTAAGGCCGGCTCCAGAGGGTAAGCGTCAAAATCACCGCCTTGGTCCATGCTGCATGCAATCTCTCAATCTCATCGACGGGAAGGTTCTTGCGTACAAGATGCTCGCGCATGTCGGCGATGACCGGGACAGCAAACGCCAACACATAGCGCAACGGGACAAGAGGAGGCGCTTGGACTCCATCCGTCTTGTTTTTCTTCGCCGGGGTATGTCGTAAGGCGATCTCTTCCTGATAATCGAGCCATGTCTGATCGAACGGCCGCGTGAACGTATCAACCACCCATTGGACGAAGCGAGGCTTTACCGCCGCTTTGTACTCGTCGTCTGGTTTGCGATCCGGACCAAAAAACCACTCGGACAAGGGCTCCTGAGACCCGATAATCTTGCGCCATCCGTCCACCAGCGCCTCGGCCTCATCGGCAAACAGCTCGCCGGCATCAGAGAGAGCTTGACGATCATCGTCGGTGAAGCCGACGACAGACTGTAGTCGCTTGAACTCGTCCACCGTTACCGGTGAGCGTTGGACCTTCCCGTAGTCGTAGCCAGGAATTGAGGGGGCCAGCATCTTGGAACCTTCTCTCTCCAGCCCCGCACGATGAGTAACGCGTCCCGGCGGAGGTAGGTTCCTGTTCCCGTCTCATCCTTCATACTTCTCCCGAGGCGCTCGCGAAGGAGCAGGAAACACGCTGTTTTCTGCACTGCATG
>JAFAVP010000240.1 GCA_019242395.1 Alphaproteobacteria bacterium
GCCTGCAATTCCGGCGTGATGACCAGACCGGAGATGCCGTCTCCATTGGATGTGAATGTGACTTGGCTCGCGCCCAGCGCCAATTGATCGGCTTTGATGGTGGCATCGGGAGAGGCCGTCAGATCGCCGCTCGATTCCAGCAGCAGCGAATTGCCTTCCAGGTCGGCATCGCCGACAGAAAGGTCTCCGCCTGGAGCATCCTGCTGATTGGTTCGCGTGACAAGGCGCTCAGGGCCGGTGGAAACCCGCAGCACCGCGCCCTGCCCTGTCATCCCGTTGGAGCCGTCGATCAGATAATCGCCGCTGCGCGGGTCGTCGACCTTGCCGCTGGCAATGATGGTGGCACCATCGTCCAAGGTGATCGATGCGCCAGTGCCGTCTGGCTTCACGCCATCAACCGCCAGGATAATCTCCGGGCCTGTCAGAGGATGGGATGCATCGTTGTCGACTTCTATAGAGCTGGCGGTGATGTCGAGCGATGTCGTGCCATCGGCATTGTCCGTCCGCACGCCGCCAATGAGCAGACTGGCGGCATTGAGATTGGTGAGGCTGTCCGCCGTCAGATATATTGTGCTGCCATCGCCCCCGCCGCCCGGCAGGGAAGACACGATATCGAACGACTCGCCGCTGATATCGACCTCCGAACCGCGGCCACCCTCTCCGGGGGTCGTGGTCAACTGGGTGTCGATGGTCAGCGTTTGCCTCGGAGCAAGCACCAGCCGCCCCGCATCGATCGGCAACCGCGGCGGAAGCTGTCCGTTGTGCTCCGCGTCCAGCGCGAACTTCACATCTGCCGAGGTTAGCGCGATGTTTGAATATTTCCGGAAGACATTCTGCGTCTGCACCGTGAACAGCCGCACCGCCGAGTCGTAATCGCCGGTCCCCGCCGTGCCGTAATAGCCCGCTACCACATAGCTACCGTCCCGCAGCTGCCCCACGCTTCCCGCCGCCACCCCAGATGCACCAGTGTCTTCCACAATGCGGATGCCGCCGGGAAGCATAGCGTATTGAGCCGGAAGCAAGGTATACCAGCCGACGGGTAGTCCGGGCACTCCCTGGAGATAAACCTGCTGACCCGCGCCTTGCGCGGAATACAAGTCGCCATACTGGGCAGAGTAGATCGGATCGTACGGGGCGATGGCGGCACTCGAGAGCCGAGGCACTATGGCATAGACCTGCCGGCCGTCCGGATATTGAAAGCCGTTGTTACTGGTAAACGGATCGGCATTGAATCGGTCAAGAACATCCTTTGAGCCGCCCGTTCCAGATACGAATTCGTAAGCGACGAGATCTCCTCCGCCGCTCACGTCAACCGTCGCGCCTTCCTGAAGATCCACATTGTCGCCGCCGAACTTCAGGATGGCCTGCGGCGGCGCTTTCAATTCATTGCTGCCGGTCGGCGCGAAAAACCATTCCGTGCCATCGGTGGTGGTGCCGTAAGGGATGACCAATCCTGCAGCAGATACTGACGTGATGCTGCCGTCTGTCGCGATCATCGAACTCGTTGAAGGTGCGAATATGGTCCCGTCGTCGCCGAGAGTCAGGGGATCATCTCCGCCGATGGTGAGGCTGCCGATCGGCACGCGAACGACACCGCCTTGAACGATGTTTGCCGCCTGAATCGTCAGATTACCGCCGGCGGAATAGGGTGTCGCTGGCGTCGCGTCCCCCGAGCGGGCGAAGGTGATCGTGCCATCCTCGGCGGATGACGTGATGTAAAAGGTGGAGCCGGTCGTCGGATACACTTGGGCGGCTGTAATCTCCAGGTCGCCATTAACCGCCAGTTGGCCCATTAGCGAGTTAGGAACGGATGCCGGATCGATGTTGAAAACCTGCTGCCAGGGTTCGATGCCGCTGAGCCTTACATCGCCGGTCGCATCGAGCTGAACGTCTGCAACCGATTGATCGAACAGGACCGCGCCACTGATATCGATCTCGTCGGCTCGGAAAATCGCCGTTCCGGACCCCGCACTGCCCTGGTACGGCGTCGAGATATTCTGCAGCGCGCTGTCAAAACGGATGTAAGGAGCATCGATTTCCAGAATCCCATCCGTCCGCACGACCGGCGCGAGGGTGTCACGCTGCTGCGTGTCATTGAGGTCGATGAGTCCGTCGTATGGCCGAGAGGTCAGGAAGAAGCCGCGGTCCAGCTTGAGCTTCACATCGCCTTCGGAGGACAGGCTGCCCTCGGCAACAAACGTATCGAAGCCCGCATTTTCGATTTGCGTTGCCGAAATCACGTTTAAGGTGGGTACGTCGGGATCGTTTTCGACCAGCGTTGGGTCTAGCGTGACCAGCGTTCCGCCGAGTGCCTCCGGAGCCCCGCCCTTCGCATGAATCGTAGCTCCGGTGATGGTGCCGCCATTGCCCATCACCACGGAGCCGCCGCTGCTCCAGACCGCCGTAGGTGTCAGCTGACCGTTCGAGCCAAGCAGTTCATAGGTATCGGACGCTCCGGAAATATCGAGCGTCGCCCCCGGGTTCGCGGTCAGGTACTCCGCCGCAACCTGCCCTGTCGGGTTGATCGTATTGAAGACGGAAATCCCTATAGATGAATCGAACAGCGGTGAGTTGGTCAAGCCGGCGGACTGCGTCATGATCGTGCCGCCACCAATCATGCGGCCTGTATGGATCAGGCCGGGATTGGGTGAAGCACCTGTGGCCCGCGGATTAAGGATGCTTTCCCCGGACAGGTCCGTGGTGCTGCCGCCCGCCAGCAGGATCCCGTCCTGCGGCCCCACATTCGCGCCTAGCACATAAAAACTGTAGGTCGCGGCGAGTTCGCCATTCGTCACATTCGGATCGTAATTGGATGGGTCGTCTTCGTGGATAGTACCGTCAGCGTTTATTGAGAACGCGTCCGATAGATCGTGAATGGCGATGGTTGTGCCGTTCTCGTAAAGCGAAGGGAGCACTTCTCTCTGAGTGATTGTGCCGCCGGGAAGACGGATAAAACCCGCGTTGTAGAGCTTGCCGACTGTCAGGTGTGCCCCGGCCTCCCCTATAATAGATCCACCCTGCGCCACATCGAGTTCGACGAGGCCGCCCAAGGTCAGGTTTACAGGATGTGCGTCCCACGCGTCCGTCGGGACTGAGGGCGTCAGCACAGAATATAAATCGCCGCCGCTCCCCAGACCGCGCAGCGTCGTCATCTGAGCGTCGCTTAGCACGGGCGAGAACTGGGATTGGGAGAGCTGCAGCGTTTCGCCTGGGCCGACGGTCAGAGTCTGCGTGGCGAGAACGGCGTTGTAGCCGCCTAAAGACTGATAGTTGCCGTCGCTATCCTTGTACCTGAAGGTATTCGGAATGAAGTCCGTACCATAAGAAACGATGTCGTAATTGCCGAAACCGGACTTTGAGAAGAAATCAAGCGGCAGTTCGGTCCCGGTTGCCGCCGTGCCGTCGCCGAAAGATATCTGGGGAGTGATGAGCGTGAACGTTCCGCCGCCGGCAAAGCCCGCTGCGAGGATGGTGCCGTCCAACGTAACACGTGCGTTGATCTTGTCAGGGTTGATAGGAACGATGTCGTTCCCGTTATCGTCAATCGTGGTGACACGAAAGCCGGGCAACGTCCCCGGACGAAACTCTGGATCATCTTCGAGCTGAAAGTAATTCGTCTCCTCGACGAGGCTAAGATTACCGCCGTGCGCGGAGAGGTCGAACGTCCCATTGGTCCGGACATAGCCACCACCGGAAACATCCACCAACGAGCCCTGGTTGAGCAGAATGCTGCCGCTGATGTCCTGGTTGACCTGAGGGGCATCCGGGTCGCCGGCATTTCCCTGGTCCGCGTACAAGAGCTGGCGCGCCGCCGCGACGAGCGTTATGGAGCCGCCATTGGTGTAGGTGTCGCCGATGAAGTTATCCTGGTTGGCACCGAAATCGTTGATCCACTCGCCTCGCGTCGAAAGCTTGCCGTTCACAATAATATCGTACGACCCGAGTTGCGGATCGTCGGGGTTGAACACAGAGCCCATGCCGGCGTTGATCGTCTGCAGCCGGATAGAGCCCGATGGTATGGTGATGTTTCCATCTACCGTAATCGAGCGGCCAGCAAGCGCGCTGAAGATTCCGCCAGGCGCGAGATTGAGGGTGGCATCTGCCGCGACATCGATTTTTCCGCTGGTCTGCACCGCCACTTCGCTCAGCCCCATTCCGGACAGAGCATCAGCAGACAGGCTTATGACCTGCTGCCGGTCGGGCGGCAGCAGTGAGTTGGGATCGCGCGTTGGCACAACCAGATTGCCGTCGGCATCGACATAGACAGACTGGCCGTACGCCAGATCACCGCTGACTGGATGATAATCGGCTGAACTTACGATGGAGATGTCGCCCCCACCGGTGAGATTGGTGGAGCTTCCGCCGTTCTCCGCCAGCGCCTGGACAAACAATAGCCCGCCCGAGGGCATTTGCGATGAAGCACCCTGCAACAGCCTATCGTCGCCAAAAATGGAGGATTGCTTGGAGCCCAACTGAGCGTATGCAATCTGCCGCGATCCTGCATACGCGCTACCGAACACGGTGCCGTCCAGTACGATCGAGGAGCCCTTCAGGGTCAGCGAACCGGCATCGTGTCCCTCCGTATATTCCGATTCGTAATGCGTTCCCAGCAACAGCGGGCTGCCCCAACTCTGGCTCACCCCCCAGCGCGGCTGGACCTGCATATAGCCCTGATAGATCCCGACATAATCACCGTTCGGATCGGCCTGCGAAATATCCACGATCTCGCCGGAGCGGGTGATGAGCTGCGTGGATTGGACAAATCCACCCTCGTAGCGCACCCAACCGCCCGAAATATCGATGGTAGCGCCGCTTTTTACAGTGATGTCGGGTGCCTGGCTTTGGTCACTGCCTTGAGCATAACTCTTGACGCCGAGGGTCACATTTCCGGCGGACGTCATCAGTTCTTTAACGCTGATGCCAACCTGCTGCGCGTAGCTCGCAGCATCGATCAGCGGCGATCCAATCCATTCCGTACCGTCTGCTCTCACCCCGGAAAGCCGCGGATCGACGAACACCGTTGCGCCGTTCAAGAAACTGTTTCGATAGTTAGGGTCGTTGGCGAGTTCGTTGCCCTTCAAGGGGCTGATTTCAATGCTGTTCCGTGATGCGGGGATTAGAACATCGGTCAACCCTGCAACGTCGATGATCGCGCCGGTATCGATGAAAATGCGCGAGGATCCAGGATTGCTGGAGTCGTCGCTTGAACTGGCACCGGGCGCAGAGCCAATGTCCACATTGGCCCCCGGAGCGTAAAGCATCGCGTCTTTCTGAATTTCGATGCGGGAACTTTCCGAACCGACGCTGATCTTGGACGGCTTAAAATCGAACAGCGATATCGGGTCGCCCGGAATGGTGCCCGCATCGTCGGGCGTGATCGCCATCGTGCTGCCAGTGCCGATCTGAATGTCGCCACCGCTGAGCTGTATGAAGCCGTTACGGGAGACGCTGGTTGTGCTCTCCAGCAGACCGTCCTGGATGATTCCGCCTTCATCGGAGGCGCCGAGAGAGATGTAACCTTGCGAGACATCGATGATCGCGTTCTGCGAATTCATCACGTATTCGCCCGGCGTGCTGTCGAATGTCTCTGCCGTGAAGCCCCGAACGTCGGGCGTGTCGCTGTCCGAAGAGCCGGAGGACCCGAAAAGCCGGATGTCCCGGCCGGCCTGCAGATTCACTTCGCCCAACGGAGAGGTAATCGTACCCGAGTTGATAATTTTCGGCGCCCCCATAAACACGAAGCCGCCCTCGTCCGTCGTTATTTGTGCGCCGGCGTTGACATTGATGCTCCCCTCCAGCAACGGATCGGTTACCACCTGTTGTGTGAGTGGATCGACGTATTCCTGCGATGAAAAGGTGAACGCTGAATTCTGATCCTGCTCGGGCGCCTGTTGCGCGAATCCTAGTAGCCCGAACGTTAGAAATTCCAGGTTCCGATCCTTGATCTTGAGCGGCGACTGAGACTCCGGATCGTATGCCCTGCCGATCTCGAGCGTGGTCGCGATCAAAGAGTTGACGTTGATCTGCGAATGCCCGCCGAAGATGATCCCGTTCTGGTTTAAGACCAACACGGTCCCGGGCGCTTTGATGGCCCCCAGGATTTCGCTGGGCAGAGGCGCCAGACTGGGGTCTCGCAAACCCGTATTGGGGTCGAGCTGCCCGACAACTCTGTTGAGCGCGACCCAGCCCGTTTGGGCCTGACCGTTCTGCGACTGATCGAAGATGAGGGTCGTGTTCTTGCCCACATTGAACGTCTGCCAGTCGAGAACAGCGCGCGATTGAGTCTGATGGATGGTAACCTCAACCCCGTCAGCCGTCTGTGTTTCGGTCGGCATGTCTGCGCCATCCCAGGTGTGAACCCCGGTGGTGTCGTTTGCCGCCGATACGGGATCTGTCACTGGATCCAGGCCGCCCACACCAAGCCCATCCGGCACATCCGTCTGAAGCGACGCGGCGGCCTCCCGAGCCGCTTCCTGCGCCTGGTCCGCCATATTCACGGCTGTCGAAACCCGCGCTTGGTATTGCAGCGCGCGCAAGGTTGCGGCCGCCATGCCCGCTTGACTCTGCGCATTCAAATTGCCGTTGAACCCCGCCGCCGCCCCAGGCGTCGGTGCACGGGCGGCGATGGTGGCATTGGCGATGTTGTTGACGCCTTGGAGAACGGCAACCTGACCCGCGTCCGCCGCATTGGCTCCGGTCACGAGAGCCCCGACACTCGCAGTTCGCAGCAGGTAATGCCGAAGGCCTGCGCGATTGTGCCTTCTCAACCTACGTGTGCCCATTGCTTGCCCCTTAATGTGCAGCGGTCGCTGCCGGCTGAGGATTGGGTGTGGTCGTCGCATTTGCGGCCGGCTTGTTTTCGGCCGCGGATGTTGCGGGTTGCTTCTGCACCGGGCTTGCGGCTGGAATTTTCACCGCGCGCGGATCGAACTTCCCGTCGTAGATTTGGTCGCCGTAATCCTGCGCCATCTGTTCGAGCTTCAGGTGCGAGTCGCGGACGAACGGCTCGTTGAGGTTGAGCGCATCCCACCAGTCCACGTGAGAGAACTTGTCTAGGATGTCGTTGCTGACGCTAACCAACTGTTGGTTCTTCTGCTGGCAGACCTGAAGCATTGTCACTTGTTTTGTGACAATCGCTTGAAGCCTGACATGATCCGCCTGTGCTTCCTGGACGGTGGCGGCGGCCTGAGCGAGTGCCGCTTTATCCCTCGCAACTTGATCCACCAGAACTTGCGGGGGTGGACCGCTCGAGCTGGGCCGGGCGTGCGCAAGTTGTGCCTTCAGGCCCACAACCTCCTTCTTGAGGGTGTCGCGCTCTGCCTCGGCTGCAGACGCGCGCGCCTGCAGCGCTGTCTGGCCATCCTGCAGCTGATGAAGCTGTTCTGTCGTCTGACGAAGTTGATCGCGCAGACGGTCTTCGAGGGTTTGGCCAAGCGCCGCCGTGCTGGCCGTGGCCCAAAACACAATCGCTATGATGGTGAGCTGCCGCTTCATCGTCAGAACCTCGCATTCAGATCGAGCTGGGCGACATCGATGGCGAGCGGCGCGCCATAGACTTCATTGGCGCTCAGATAGCGGGCTGTGATCCACGTGTTGTCGTAAATTCCGAGCGATCCGCCGATGATGAAGCCTTTGGCGTTGGTACCCCCGAGGTGGAAATCGCTGTCGGTGAAGGCATCGGGCACGGCGTCAGGCTCGATGTATTTGTAACCGAGAGAGACGTTCCAGGCGCCGAAGCTGCGCGGGGCAGGGTCGCCCAGAGTGAGATTGGCGTAATAGGCGTTAGGACCACTTTGGATTTTTGCCTTGCTCAAACCACCTTGCGTGGGCGTATCGCAGGCATCGATGTAGCCTCCACCACCCGGAGCAATGTTTGTGATGGGCAGCCCGAGCGGAGCGTAGCGGCAGGCGTATTTGGTGTCGTAAGCGAGGTTACGCGCATAATCGAGACCGAAGGTGATGGATTGGGTATCGTCGATGCGATAGGAAAGCTGCTGGTTGACATCCGCGACATCGTATTTGAACGAGAGCCCGACGAATTGCGGCTCCGGCGCTTGCTCTGGCGGCGGCGGAGGCACCAGTTCGCGAATCAGGAAAAGCGTGTTGCCTTTCTGCATGAAAGCAGGCCGGGTCTGGTCGGTGGAGCACTCCTTGAAATCCAGATACGTGAAGCAAGGGGTCGACAACTCGCCTTGCATGTTGTGGAAGTCGTAAGCCGCGGCACCGAACCGCCAGTCGAAATTGCCCTCAGTCCAGTCGAGGCCCACCTGCCCGCCAAGCAGCCACTTTTGGTACTCGGCGGATTTTGAGCAAAGCGGGCCGCAGTTATTCGGGAAGTTCGTGCCGACATAACCGATCGGGAAGAAGCCCACGCTGCTGAACAGGCTCAGGCCCTGCCAGCGCGGTCTCTTGGAGTCTCCGGTAAGAGCAATGCCGTCGAAATTAAGATCGGGATCCCACACGAGATCGGTGGAGAAAAACGGATTGGGCATGCGGCCCGCCATCAGGTCGAGGTAACGGCTGGGCCTGAGCGAAAGGAACGCCTGATCGAGCCAGATATCCTTCTTCCCGAAGCCGCCGCCGAGAAGCTGCGTTGTGGAAACGGGGCCGTTGTCGCCGCCGGAGGCAAGGCGCAACCCCACATCGACTCCATCCACGACGGTGGCATCGACGCCCAGCCTGGCCCGAAAGCTCAGCCGGTCGTAGCGATTGCTGCGCGTGTTGAGGAACGGGAGGCCGAACGGGTTGGTGGCGGAATTGATGTCTGTCGGACCGTTGGCGTTGAAGGATGCAAAATCGATGAACTCGTCGGTGTTGTTCTTCGAATAAATGTCGGCTTCGTCGCGGAAGCGGAAATCGCCGTGCAGCTTGATGCGCTTGCTCCAAGCAGGCACGGCTTCGGGCTGCGCCCAGTTATCGCGCCGGGCTTCCGCCAGAACCTCCTGCTTCACTTCATCGCGAATCTGCTTCTTCACGATCTCGGGCACGTAGGGCACCCGCACCACGCCCGGCGCAGGCGGCGGCGGTGCCGCCGGTGAGGCGGAGGCCACGCTTTGTTGCGCACGCGCCTGCGCGGCTTCCTGCTCTGCCTCGGCAACGAGCGCGTCCGCGTTCCTTTGCGAGATGACCCCCTGCTTCACGAGCAGGCGGATCAGATTGATCGTGGCGTTTGAGGATGGCGCGGCCGCAGCTGCGGCCGGGGTAGCGGATGACGCTGGAGTGGACTGCGCAAAAGCAGGCGCACTGGCAAGAGCCAATGTGAGCGCACTCACCGCTCCCTTGAAGAAACTGCACCTGGACGCCATCAACATAATCCCCTTCGCACACCCATGCTTTGCCGCCCGCTCTCAGGCGGGTCTTCTGCTATGAATTGCCAGTTTGAACTCCCCCGGACCGGGTGGCTCTTCGTCTAGCGCCGGCATCGCGCTCGGAAGATTCACCAAGGCCGCGTCGACCCGTTGATCGCCCGTCGCCGTGAGGAGCTTCAGATGCAGCCGCTTGTTGTCGTCCACCCACGCGAGCACTTGCGCATTAAAAGCAAGGTGGTTCAGCCACTCATTCTGTTCGATAGCGCTCTGCACCACCGAGGTTAGATAGCGGCCATAGTTCTCGGCGCCGAAACCGCTGCCTCCAGCGACATCGCCGCCGCCATCGCCTGCGCCGAGGCCGAACTGATCGGTTCCGGCTTGGGCCGGTCCATTGATGGTCAGCGGCTTCGGAGCATTCAGCTGCTTGGGCGTTGGTGTTTGCTTCTGAACCTCCTCGACCTTCTTCTCCGGTTCAGGCGGTTTTTCTTTTGGCTTCGGAGGAGGTGGCGGAGGCGGCGGCAAGACCGCCTGCAAGGTGGGCAGCGGCGGTGCCTCCCGGCGCATGGCCGAAGGTCCGTGCAGCAAATACCAGATGCTGCCCGCGACAAGCGCAAAGACGAGCACGGGAACGGCAACGCGCAGGAAGCGCGCCAGCGGCCGATCTTCGAATTCGTCGCCGCGCATCACGAGCCCGCCTGCGCCTTGCCCGTGACGAGACCGACCTGGCTAAGTTCCAGCCGGCGCAGGAGATCCAATACCTCCATGACCTTCTGGTATTGGACGGCGGCATCGCCTTTCAGAACGATCGGGAATTCCGGCGTGAGCGCCTTCTGCGTTCGAAGGCGGTTCTCCAGATCGCTCAAGGTCACGGGAAATGCGTTGAGGTAGACGTTGCCGTTGTTTGCGACAGTGATGACCTGCGTCTGCGGCTTAGAAAGACTGACGGTCGAGCTCGCCTTGGGCAGGTCGACCTTGATTCCTTGCACCGAGGCGGTCGTCATGATGATGAAGATAACGAGCAGCACGTACGCCAAATCGAGCATCGGCGTGATGTTGATATCGTCGTAGACCTTGTCTTCTTCCTGCGCGCGCATTGCCGATTACTCCGCCGCCCGCGCATACGCGCGCTCGTGGTAGATTTCCGAGATGCGGGTGACGAACTCGTCCACGAACACCTGCATGTTCGCGGTGATGTTCTTGCTTCGGGTGAGCAGGTAATTGTAGCCGAACAGCGCCGGGATCGCGACTGCAAGGCCCGCAACCGTCGCCAGCAACGAGGCCGAGATGCCAGGTGCGATGGCGTTGATGTTGACGTCGCCGCTCGCGGCAATTGCCGCGAAAGTTATCATCACGCCAACCACGGTTCCCAAGAGCCCCAGGAACGGTCCGCCGGAAATGGAGATGGTGAGGAGCACCATGCTGCGCGCGAGGCGCTGGTTCTCGCGTACCAGGGTGGCATCCATCAGCGCGCGGACGACTTCAATCGCTTCCGCGTTCAGGATCAGATGGCCGCTTTTGCCCGCGCGATGGCGGAGTTCTTTCGCGCCGGAATGAAACACCCGGTAAATGGAGGAGCGCGCGAAGCGGCGCCGCAGCTTCTCCTCGCCTTGCAGCGACTCCTCGATACGGAAGGCGTCGCCGTCATTCTCGCGGTAAAAGTCGACAAAGCGGTCGTTGGCGCGGTCGACGGAACCGATGTAGGAGGCCTTGGTCCACATCACGAACCAGGACACCGCGGCCATCAGGCCGAGGATGGTGATGATCACCCAGGCATCGACCGTCACCGATTTGATGATGATGCCGAAGTAGCCGAAGCCGAAGCCGGACTGTTTCTCGTCGACGCCATAGGCGATAAGCTTCGGGGTCGGCCCTTGAGCAATGGCATCCGCGAGGATCAGTGCCGGAGAGCGCGCCGCCTTTGACAGCCGCACCTCGTCCATCTCGCCTGTGAACGCGACGCCGGGATTTTGCGCATCACCCCCCAGCGTCGCCGCCGTGGCCAGCGCAGTAAGTGCGCCGGCCGCCGTTCCCGCAGGATGGCCGTTCACGTAAAGGGTGATGCTCTTGCCGTCTGCCGTGAGGGCAAGGTGCGTCCACTGTCCCTTGGCAATCGTTTGCCGGGCGGCGATCCGCGCGCCGCCAACCTCCGCAAATGGTGCTCCATTCTCTAGCCCGATAATCAAAGAACCAGCGCCATCGTGGCGCGCGTAGATCACCGCTCGCGGCTGCACCGCATCGGTCTTGATCCATGTGCTGAAGGTAAATGGCCCGCCGGCCTTGACCGCTAGCGAGGTGCTTGCGGGAATAGCGACCGTGGCAGTAGCACCCGCGCCCGTAAAGCGCGCGCCCTTGCCGATGATGGCGCCATCGTCCAATGCCGGCGGTGCAGACTGGGCGTTGTTGGCATAGGCCGTCTTGTCGTGCGATGGCGCAGCTGCCGCATCGTCGAAATGATAGACAAGCGTGTAGTCGGCGTCGAAGGTGCCGGCTGCATCCGTGGCCGGCGTCGCCTTCTTGTTGCCGTAGTAGAGCCAGATGTCCTTGGTGCCGCCAGCCGGAAACTCTGGGACATCCACCCAGATGGTGGCGACGCCAAGAAGTGGATCGAAACTCTCGATGTGGAAGGCAAGCGGCGTCTTGTCATCCGCCGCGACAAACCGGATATCGTTGCCGTTATCCTGCGCGTCCGCAAAATGGAAGTTGCCACTGTGCAGGCGTACGAGGAGCGGCACGCGGCCGGCCGTTTGCGCAATGTTGCCGCCTTTGGGGCTTGTGTCGATGGTGATCTGCTTGCGGTAGGACCAGTCGCTCTGCCACCAGGCAAGCGCTGCCGTCGGGAAAGTGCAGACAGCCAGCAGAATGACTGCAGCAAACCTCGCAAACCTCTGTGCAAATGAGTTAGAGGGGCGCTGCATCGCTAAAGCTCCGATTTTACGCTGAATTGGAAGTAGGGCTCCCACGCCTTGGTGGCAGAGGCATCTCGCATAGGAACGGCAAAGATGAAGTCGCTCGCGAGATGTCCCAGCGCATGAAAGCGCGTGCCCACACCGAAGCTGCCGATCCGGAATTTGCTTGTCTGTTCGGGCAGCGGATCGAGCACCCAGGCGACAGCACCATCGGTGAAGCCGTAAGCCCGCCACTCATCGAAGATGGGTTCGTCGATCAGCGAATCTACCAGCGGCGCGAACGACGGCGTGCGGATCTCCAGCGAAGCGAACACACCGTCGTCGGCGAGCACGGAAGATTGCAAATAGCCGCGAACGGTTAGCAGCCCCCCGGCAGTAAATTCTTCGTTGGGAATTAAAGGCCCATCTGCCAACTGCTCGTTGAAGCGCAACCCGATCTGGCCGTAGTCTCCGGCGTCTTCCGTGATGTCAGTACTGATGTTGACATGCACGAAGTTTGACCGCGCAAAAGCACGCTTCTGTTCGAACGCGGCTGCCGCGCTACCAATACCTCTCAGACCCATCGTGAGCGCGGCATCAAAAGCGACCGTGGATGAGCCGCTCGCCCCGCTCAAAGAGTAGTCCACGCTCAGGGGAACGTAGTCGACAGAGTTTGGGAGGCAGGCATGCGGGGGGCAGAAGCTAATCAATGTCGTGTCGACGGAGTGCTTGAAATCTGCCCCCAAGTTTAGGGTTTGGGTCAGCTCGTCCCAATTCGAAAGACGAAGAACGCCGTGCGCTCCGATTCCATAGCCCTCGCCCAAAGCCGATGCGAAAGTAAGAGGAACCGGGACGTTGCTGTTGTTGCTGTAGCCGGTAATCAGAACGCTCCAGGGACTTCCCCATATCGGAGCAAGGTAGGAGCCGGAAAACGTTTCCGAATCGCTCAGCTTATTGGGCGCAACCACAGCCGTTGCCGTTAGCGTGTGTCCCAGCTGCCACAAATTAGAGTAGCTAACGGTTCCCGCCGTCCGCATGGGCGTCGTGTTCTGCGCGTGGTCGTTGTTGACTTCCACGCTTCCGTGAACGGGCAAGTTGTCGTGCACTTTCAGATCGATATCGACCGTGCCCGGCATCTTCCCCGGCCTGATCAGCGGCGTGACCTGCCGGTCCGCCGTACGGTTGAGATCGGCGACTTCCTTCTGCGCCGCGTTGAAATCCGGAACCTTCCCCTCCTGAATGGACGGCACCTGCTCTTTGATCGCGTCGAGCGAGTAATAGTTCGAGCCCACAACCCGCAATCGTCCAACCGGCGCCTCGATCACATGCAGCTTGACGATGCCAGTGCGCGCATCCTGTGGCGGAATCTCAACGACAACCGATTGATAACCGCGCGACTGATATGCCTTCTGCAATGCCTGCCGCGCCGCATTCACATCCTCCCGCGAACGCTGCGGCCCCAAATACGGATAAACAGCGCTCTCGATCGTCTCCTGATCCAGAATGGTGTTGCCATCGACGTCGTATGCCTGGATTTCAAAGGCAGGACCCGAAGCCGCAGATTGCGGCCCCACCGTAGATGCAGCCGGTTGAGCGCTAGTCGGTGAGGCGCGGGATATGCTCCCGCCTCCTAACGCCACTGCGAGCGCCAAACCGCTCATTGCAACCCTCAAGCCCACCGGCGAGTGCCCCACGCACGCATTCCGCGCGCCTTGTCTTTCGCGAGCGCGTAGCCAATTTCCCAATCGGCGACAACAAAACTAATTTCGAAAATTCGATCCGCTTGTCACATTAGGTTCATTGAATGCTGCTAGCCGCGCATCCTTCGACTACCTCGTAAGGAGACGATTTGTGTCTCAGCCGGAGCCCACTTCTGCACCCGCCGCAACTCAGGCGCATGTTCTATTTAACGGTCCCACCTTCCACGTGTCCGGCGTGCAGATCGTTCCAGATCCCGGAGAAGTGTCCCTCTACTTCACCGCGACGCGGCACGCTTTCGCTCCCGGTGGCTCGCAAGTGCGCAGCGTGAATGAGGTCACCGTCCGCCTTACCCTGTCTCCCGCCGGCGTCGCGCAAATCGCGGAAGTGCTGCGCGCGTTCGTCGAGCAGCAGCGGCGCAACACCTCTCAGGCGTGATCGCAGCGTTCTGAAATTTCACGGAAGCGTCATTAAACCATCGCAACCCGTGGTTAGATGTCACATCGGTGAAGGCGTTGGGCCGTGAAGCATCGCGTTGCTCGCGGTACGTTTACGATTCAAAGTATTCGCTACCCATTACATGAATTTTTCTTGAAATCTATTAACTCTATATTGCGCGTGATCCACGCGCTCGCTTAAAGCCTCGCGCGCTCTCTAGGGGTAAGGGGATCTCTTAGCCGCTAAGCAATCGCATCTGCGGCCGATCAAGCGGATGAGGAGCGGCGCGCGCGCCCCGGTACTCGCAAGGAGCTGGTTCAAAAACACTCTCAAGGAGAAGACACTTATGTCAGAACTTAAACGCAACCTGCTGATCGGCGTGTGCGCGGCCTCTGCCGCGATCGCTCTGCCGCTCGCAGGTGACGCAAAAAACAGCGCGAAGAACGCGACGGAAGCGTGGGGCGGCGGCTCTTCCCTCATTGCGCCGTATATGCGCCAAGCGATGGATTGCTATGGCCTGCCTGAGCCGCTGATCGTGCGCGGCCCGCCAGTGCAGTGGCAATCGATCTCGCCGTTCAACTACACGGGCGGCAAGGCGCAGAATTGCCAAACGACTCACATCAACACGAGCGCGATCCTCTGGTACGATTCTGCAAGTTCAGGGGTCGGCATTGCCAACTTCTTCAGCCACGATCCCAAGTCCGATTATACAAATGGCTACGGCGACACCAATCCGAACAAGAGCGGCGAGCAGGACATGCCGTATGTCAGCTTTGCGATGTCGGATGCCGGTCTGGGGACCACGGAAGTTGGCATCTACAACAATGGCAACGACAACAACGGACCCAACAACGCCTGCAGCACGCCTTACCAGACAATCTGCGTTGTCGCGCCGGGTGAGACTCCCAGTCCGCCCAAGACTTTCGCAAACCCGGCGTCCACCTATGGCGCGCTGGTACAGTTCCCGGTTGCTGTCGATCCCGTCGCCTTCGCCTATGATCCGGTTTACAAAAAGATTGCTGACGGTCAGGGCAACGTGACCGCATACAAGTTCAACGTGCAGTTCGAGCATCAGGACAACAGCGGCGGGTTGCATCTCGACGCAACGACCTATTGCAAAATCTTCAACGGCCAGATCACGGATTGGAGCAACCCCGCTCTGACCGCGCTAAACGGCGGTACCTCCTTGCAGGATCCGCAGGATATCGCCGACAACGGGGCGTGGGGCGGCGGCAATCCAGCGCCAAGCATTCAGCTTGTCGGGCGCAGCGACAGTTCGGGCACGACCTCGATCTTCACGCGCCACCTGGCCAATGTTTGTGCCAACCTTACCGGCAATCAGTACGCTGATGGGACCACAACTCTTCCCTCCGGCCTGATCGGCGGCAACTATGACGGTAACACCGTCACCGGCGAAGTGCTGGGCAAGTTTACGGTGGCCAAGGGCAGCGGTCTGGTCGCCAAGTACGTCTCCTTCAACGCCGGCAACCCGGTGGGTAACGGGCAGACAGTCCAGTGGGGCAGGCTCGGCTATCTGGGAGCCGACTATGTGCTCCCCGCCTCTACCATCAACAACCAGAACGCCTACGGACTGAACTCAGCGGACCTGAAGAACTCCTCCGGCAAGTTCGAGCCGGCGGATGGCGCGCACGCATTGATCGCCTTCGGCTCCGTTCAACCGCCGCAGAGCGATTCCAGGGGGCATTACGATCTGTCGAGCTGCTCAGGCTCAAGCGATAAGTGCCGCTCGCACGCGTACGACTGGGTTGAGCCGATTTCGAAGACTTCACCGCTGGCAAACCCAACGCCGTCAACCTCCTATCCGGTCGTAGGAACTACCAACGTGCTTGCTTACACTTGCTACTCCAACGCCAAAGTCGGCAGCGTGATGACCGGCTTCTTCGGCTGGTATCTGAAGAGCAAGACCATCCAGGATCCCGCGCTCGGCGTGCTGGCCCTGAACGGCCTCGCAGCGTTGCCGAAGCAGTGGACGACGGCCATCGCCGAATCCTTCATCACCGGCAAAGACAACCTCGGCCTCAACATCGAGGCAGCAGGTTCAGACCATTGCAGTGGCGTGACGGGCGGCTGATCCATCAGGCAACACACGAGTTCCCGCACCTTGGCCCCGGCTCTGCCGGGGCTTTTTTTTTCTTCAAGTCGCCCTCGATGATAGCGTTTCCAATGCATACCCCTTCTCTGAAGCAGCCTCCGCGAGAAGAATGCGCACGGGAACAGAGTCCAAGCGACGCTTTGAACTTGAAGGTGCGGGCGACGCGTTGAGAGAAACTGCACCAGTGCTGTGAGAGACTTGCCGGCGATACCTTCCAGAAGGCGCTTGAGAGCAGCGGGTGGAAGCGCCAAGAGTTGCTCGCGATAGCCGCAGGATGAGCGGGCTTTGCTAAAGGGACCAGGCGGGCGTTGTCCCGCCTTATCCCCGACCAGCAAAATGTTCAGGCGCCGTCCGCCTAACTAGGTTCCGCATACATGAAAGCTTCACTGCTGCTAAGCGCTGCCATTCCGCAACCCGACTGCTGACATCTCTTGGAAGTCGAGCGCAGGACTAGTCTAGTCGCCACCATGGACGCATCCGCAACCAATGTAGAGCGAAAGAGCCGACGCAATTCTGCTCGGCATTTCAATACGTTCCAGTATGCGTAAACCTCCACCCCATCCGCCAGATCAATCCCAGTCTCTACCCCAGCATTTCCCGGACCTTGTTCGCCAGCGTGGTCATCGGGAAAGGTTTGGTGAGAATCGCCATGCCAGGATCCAGGTGGCCGTTGCCCACTGCGGCGTTCTCCGCAAAACCGGTAATGAAGAGCACTTTAAGTTCGGGCCGCCGCACCCGCGCCGCATCAGCCAGTTGGCGTCCGTTCATGCTTCCTGGCAAGCCAACGTCTGTTATGAGCAGATCGACGGGCTGGCCGGACTCGAGCACTTTCATAGCGGAAGCGGCGTCATATGCCTCCAGCACGCGATAGGAATTTTCCTTAAGAACTTCGCTGACCAGCATGCGGACGGTCGCCTCATCGTCGACAATCATCACCGTTTCGCCGAAGCCCTTGTCGGGTTCATGTGCGGTGGCAGCATCGATCTCGCCTGCATCGCCAAAATAGCGCGGCAGGTAAAGGCACATGGTCGTGCCCTTCCCTACTTCTGTGTAGATGCGCACCTGCCCTCCGGATTGGCGCACAAAGCCGTAGACCATGGAGAGCCCGAGGCCGGTTCCCTGCCCGATGGGCTTGGTGGTGAAGAAGGGATCGAACGCGCGTGCCACCACCTCGGGCGGCATGCCCACGCCGGTGTCGGTCACGCACACGGAGACATATTGGCCGGGAGGGATGTCATGGTCTTGCGCGGCTCGCTCGTCCAACCACTTGTTCGCCGTTTCAATGGTCAGCTTCCCACCCTCCGGCATGGCGTCGCGGGCGTTGATCGCCAGATTCAGAACCGCGCTTTCGAGTTGAGGCGCATCCACCTTGGTCAGCCAGAGCCCGGCTGCTCCGACAACTTCGACAGCGATGTTCGGTCCGGCCGTACGGTTGATCAGGTCCTCCATGCCGTTGATGAGCCGGTTGGCATCGGTCGGCCTTGGGTCCAGCGTCTGACGGCGCGAGAAGGCCAGCAGGCGGTGTGTCAGCGAAGCAGCCCGATTGGCCGATTCAATCGCCGCTCCAATGAACCGATCCGCCTCCGACGCACGCCCCTGCTGAATGCGGTGCTGCGCGCGGTCCAGAGCCCCGATGATTCCTTGCAGCAGGTTGTTGAAGTCGTGCGCCAGCCCTCCGGTGAGTTGGCCCACCGCCTCCATCTTCTGCGCCTGGCGCAGCTGCTCTTCGAGACTTTGCCGCTCGCTGATGTCCCGCGCCGTGACCGCCACGCGGGGGGCCTGCCCGGGCTCGACCGGAATTGGCGTGGCCACGGCGTCGACAACGGAGTCGCCCTGCTTGCGAAGGTAAGAATGCGGCGTGTTGGCTTGCAGGGACGCTTCCAGATGGGCGTTGAGTTCGGCCGCGCGCTCGGGCGGCAAGACCTCATCGGTGGTTCGCCCGACGACCTGCTCCCGGCTCATGCCGTACAGATTCAAGGTTGCCGGATTGACTTCGTCGTATTGAAACCGTCCGTCCGGCCGCCTCGAAAGGATGGCGTGGCACTCTGACGAATGCACGTAGAAGGTTTGAATGTTCCGGAGATCGGCCGTGCGCTCTTCCACCCGCCGCTCGAGCTCCTCGTTTAGTGCCGCAAGACGCTGCGCCTGCTCCTCCAGCAGCGCCGCAGCCCGTCTTTTGTCGGTGATGTCACGCGCGATCTTGGAGGCGCCAATCACTTTTCCGGTGCGATCCTTGATCGGCGAGACGGTCAGGGAAATATCGATGAGCCTGCCGTCTTTGGTCCTGCGCACAGTTTCGAAGTGTTCGATGCGTTCTCCGCGCCGGACCTTCCCGAGGATGGTATCTTCTTCGTGGTGGCGCTCCGGCGGGATCAGTGTGAGGACCGGTTTGCCGATAATTTCCTCCGGCTTGTAGCCGAACAGGCGTTCCGCAGACTGGTTCCAGGTCTGTATGATCCCGTTCGTATCTTTACTGATGATGGCGTCTTCAGAAGATTCGATAATCGCGGCGAGATGATGCGCCGAACGATCCGCCAGGGTCCGCTCACTCACATCGCGCGCGATCTTCGAAGCCCCGATGACGTTGCCTTCGTTGTCGAAGAGTGGGGAAACGGTAATGGCGACGTCGATCAGCGATCCGTTCTTGCGGCGCCGGACCGTCTCGTAGTGCTCGACGCGTTCGCCCCGGCGTATTCGCTCGAGGATCAGGTCTTCGTCGCTTTCCCGGTCCGGCGGTATCAGGGTGTAGATCGACTTGCCGACAATCTCCTCGGCCTTGTAGCCGAATATACGCTCGGCCGCGGTGTTCCAGGTCAGGATCGTTCCGCTGAGGTCTTTGCTGATAATGGCGTCCTGCGTGGATGCGACAATCGCGGCAAGCTGCTGCATCGCGCGCGCGACATCCTGAGGATCCGATGCGTCTAATTCCATTTTCCTGTTTGCTCACCTTGGGGAGGAGGCTGAACCCGGAGGGGTTACTGGAGAAACGGCTTTCCGGACAAATGGTTTGCAGGGGCGGCCGCAGTCTTGGTAGGCCGCTCATGAGGCTCCATTGGGGCCGCCCCCGCCTCCCCGGCTTTAGGGCCGGGCCGAAGCGCCTCGTGGGGCAGGCGCCCCCCTCCGCCGTTCCCTGGCCTTAACCCTATCAGCCCGGAATGCGGGCTAGGGCGGACCTTCTCTCAGACTGGGCAGGGCGCCCCTCATTTTTCGCATGGCTGCTTCTGTTGGTTTCACGCAGGTGTGACGCCACATGCGCATCATACTGCGGGCACACTCCGATCCGCAGCCCCAAAACGAGAGGGAGCCGATGCGGGCACTCACCTTGGCCAGCATCCGAAGTCCAGCTGCGGTTGCCGTCGGCGTGGCCGTGACCATCCTGTTCGGCCTGTTCGCGCTGAATGCCCTTCCCATCCAGCTCTTCCCGGATATCGACCGGCCGCAAATCGGCATCGGTACCCAGTGGCGGGCGGAAACGCCGCGCGAGATCGAATCGCAGATCCTGCAACCGGAAGAAGAGGTGCTGCAGGGGATCCCCGGTCTACAGGAAATGGACGGCTTTTCGAACGCGGGCGGCGCTTATGTGGCGCTCACCTTCGCGCTCGGCACCGATATGAAGAGCACGCTGGTCGACGTGATCGGCCGGCTCAACCGCCTGCCGCCGCTTCCCGCCGATGCGCAAAAGCCTTTCGTGCAGCTGGCCAGTACGCAGGATTCCAACGCCACGCTGCTCTACGTCTTCATGCAGAAGCTGCCCGGCAATAAGCGCAATATCAATGACTATGAACAATTTCTGCGGGACGTGGTGATTCCGCGGCTTGAGGCGGTGCCAGGAGTCGGGAGCGCGCAGATCAATGCTAACGGCGGTAACCCGGAACTCGACATCGTGTTCGATCCGGTTCGCGCGGCGCAGTTGGGTATCCAGATTCCGCAGATGGCGCGTCAGATCAGTGGCTCTGAAGACGTCTCCGGCGGCACCATCGATGTCGGGCGGCGGCAATACGGGCTGGAATTCCGTGGGCGCTATTCCGTTGCCGATCTAAAGAACCTGATCCTTCAATGGCGGGACGGGAAGCCGGTGCATCTTGGCGATATCGCGGATGTGCATGTGGGACGAAGCAAGGCACAGGGGTTTGCCTATCAGAACGGCAATCCGGCCTTGGGTCTTCAGGTGTTCCGCGCATCCGGCGCCAATGTTCTGGCAACGGTCAACGCGGTGAAGGCGGAACTGCAGAAGATCAACGATGGACCAGCCAAGGACCAGCACGTCTATCTGCAGTACTCTTTCGATCCCTCCCACTTCATCAACCAGGCTGTGGGAATGGTCACCTCCGACCTGTTCCTCGGTATCCTGCTGGCCGTTGGCGTGCTGTGGTTCTTCATGCGTGAATGGCGCGGCACGCTGATCATATCCTCCGCCATCCCGATCTGTTTGCTTGCCGTCATCATGCTGCTGAACATCGCAGGCCGCACGCTGAACGTGGTTTCATTGGCTGGCCTGGCATTCGCGACGGGCATTGTGCTGGACGCCGCGATCGTCTGTTTCGAAAACATCCTCCGCCTGCGCGAGCGAGGCACACCGCCTTCCGAAGCCTCGCAAACGGGCACCGAGCAGGTATGGGGCGCTTTGCTCGCCTCCACGGCCACCAACGTGGCGATCTTTCTGCCGGTGATCTTCCTCAAGGATGTGGAGGGGCAACTTTTTGCTGACCTGGCACTTACGATTGCCTTCGCTGTCTTCGTTTCGCTCATCGTCGCTATAACTGTCGTGCCCGTTGCGTCCGCTCTCTTTCTGAAAACGCGCCCGAAGGTGGCTCACCTCACGAATGTTTGGCATCGCATCACCAATGTGGTGATGAACCTGACGGACACGCCGCGAAAGCGGCAGGCTTGGATCGGCGGGCTGATCTTCGGGTCGATTGCGGGGACCTGGCTGCTTGTTCCAAGTCTTCAATACCTGCCGCAGGTGAAGCGCGCCGCCATTGACGGCTTCATCCAGTTTCCCGCGGGTGCCACCGTCGATTACGCGGACCGGAATTTCGCCAAGCCGATCATCCGTCAGCTGCAGCCTTACATGACGGGCAAGAAGCAGCCACAACTCCTGAATTACTACGTGAAGATGGATGGGCCCGGCTTCATGGATATGGCGGTACGCGTGCCGAATGACAGCGACTTCCCGCAGATCGAGCAAATCGTGCGCTCGCAGATGATCAAGGATCTGCCGGACGCGCAGGCTTTCGCGCAAATGGGGAGCCTGTTCGGCGGCTTCAGCGAAGGCGGCGGCATCTCGATCAACCTGCAGTCGAACGATCCGGAAGCCATGCGCGCGGCTGCCAAAGCTGGGTTCAAGTTGCTGACGCAGAAGTTCCCCGAAGGCGTGGTCAATTCAAATCCCACGCTGGAATATGACCAGCCACAAATCAAAATGACACCGGACGACCGCTCCATTGCTGAAGTGGGCTGGACGCGGCCGGACGTTGGCAATCTTGTGCAGGCATTCGGAGAAGGGCTCTATGTCGGCCAGCGCTATGATGGCGAGCGTCAGCTCTTTCTCATTCTGAAATCACGCACCCTGGATTCTCCCGATGCGGTAAGCGGCGCACCTGTCGCCACCCCGAAAGGCGGCATCGTACCCTTCGGGCACCTGCTTTCGATGCAGGAAACGCTCGCGCCGAGCGGTATCTACCGGCTGGATCGCCGCCGCACGTTTGCGCTGAACCTGCAGCCTCCCCGTGGGATGGCCCTCGAAGACGCCATGAAAATCATCCGCCGCGACGTGGAGCCCGCAATCAAGAAAATGCTGCCTCCTGACGGCCAGGTCACCTACGGCGCCGCCGCCAACCATCTGGACAATGCACTCTGGAGTATGGGCAAGAACTTCGGGCTCGCAGTGCTGCTGCTCTTCCTGATCATGGCCGCGCTCTTCAAATCGGTGAAGGATTCCGCAATTGCCACGATAGCCCTGCCGCTCGGCACGGTGGGAGGGATGGCCGCGCTGCGCCTGCTCGGCGTCTTCGTCTTTCAGCCGCTCGATCTGCTGACGATGATCGGATTCATTATCGTGCTGGGTTTGGTCGTGAACAACACGATCCTGCTGGTGGCGCGCACGCGCCAGGCAGAGGCCGAGGGCATGAGCCGCGTCGACGCTGTCCGCTCGAGCTTGGAAACCCGTTTGCGGCCGATCTTCTCAAGCACGCTCACCGCCATCTTCGGCATGCTGCCGCTGGTCCTGGTGCCAGGCCCCGGCGCAGAAATTTATCGCGGTCTCGGCGCTGTGATCGTCGGCGGCATTCTTGTGAGTCACGTTTTCACCCTGATCCTCATTCCAGCGATGTTGCGCCTGGGCGAAAAGTCGTCGGCGCTTCGAGAGGCGCCACTGACCCCCGCAACGCCGCTGGAGGGTTTGAGGGCCGCTGCGTGAGGAGACAGAAGATGCGTCTTATTTCCATGGTTGTGGGGCTAACCGCAGCATCCCTGGTTTCTGCGGCGGCCGCGCAGCAGGCATCACCGTCCCCGCCACCCAGGGTGGGCGTGGCGCAGGCTCGCGCCCTTAGAATGGCGCCCAAAGTCACCCTGCCCGGCACGGTCGTCGCACGCAGCGATTCGAGACTTGCCTCTGAAGTCGAAGGGCGTGTGGCATGGGTGGCAGAGGTCGGCACGGTCGTGAAGGCGGGCGATGTCGTGGCCCGGATCGACAGGAATGTCGCCGGCATGCAGCTCGCATCGGACAAAGCGAACGTCGCGCGGCTATCGGCTCAGCTACGGTTTGACCGGAGCCAGGCAGACCGCATGAACCGGCTTTACGATCAGAGCGCCATCGCCAAGGCGACGCGCGATCAGGCGCAATCCACGCGCGAGATGGACGAAGGCGCGCTCGCCCAGGCGCAAGCCTCCATGCGCAAAAGCGAATACCAGTTCAACCACAGCGAAGTGCGGGCGCCCTTCCCGGGCCGCGTGGTCGCGCGCCTGATCAATCCCGGCGAATACGCTGCTCCAGGAAAAGAGATCGTCCGGCTGGTGGACATCGATTCGATTGAAGTGAAGGCGCAATCGCCGATCGACAGTGCCCGCTTTTTACGCGAAGGCATGCCTGTCGATGTTGAAGTAGCGCACCGGCCGCTGACCGCCGCGGTCCGCGCGATTGTGCCAGTTGGGGATGAGGCGAGCCGCACCATTGAAATCCGCGTCGCCCTGAAAGCGGGACAAGCTTTTGTCGGAGACGCGGCAAAAGTTTTCGTACCCGCAGCAGCACCGCGCCAGGTACTGGCGGTACCGCGCGACGCGCTCGTGCTGCGTGAGGACAACACCTATCTGTTTAAGGTGGACGGCAAGAACGTGGCGACACGTGTCGCCGTCGAAACCGGCACTTCGGATGGATCGATGGTAGAGGTCCACGGCCCCGTCAAACCGGGCGAGCGCGTCATCGTTCGGGGTGCCGAACGGCTGGAAGCAGGCCAGAAGGTCCAGCCGATCCTCGCCTCTTAGGAGCACACTCACAACCGAATTCAACCCAACACCAACTATGTTGGTAAGGCTCGAGGTCGCCTTGTGTTGGACTCAGCCTTATCAGTATGGTCCTGAGAACACCGGGGGGCGCCATGCAAAGATCAATACTATGGGTCGTAGTTTCTGCGCCGATGCTTACAGCCTGCATGGTTGCCCAGGGCCCCGGTTTCAGCGAGGCCGCGCCACCGGCCGGGGATAAGGCGCTCGTTTATTTCTATTGGCCTAGAGCATTCGCCTCGGCCGCACGGACAGCAGACATCTACGTCGATGGCAAGCAAGTTGCCTCCATAAATGCCGGAGGCTACGCCTATGCGTATGTTAGCCCTGAGCACCATGAGTTCTACCAGAAATGGGCCTTTAATCCGCTCTTGGGCAATCTAGTGGAGGATCTCCTGGCTCCAAAGTCGGTTGGCTTCTACGCAGACTTGCATCCGGGGGAGACGCGCTATGTCCGGTTTATGACGGGCGTTGGAGCTCCAACGGCCCCCAACTCGGTTACACTTACATGGGGCCTTCACGAAGTGACGCCTGACGAGGGTCGAAGCGAGATCGCGACCGAGCGATACCAAAAGCCAGATTGATCGGCCCTTACCGTGCTGCGACCCGGTAATAGTGGCGGTGGCCGTAGCGATCCACGTAGTAGCGCCGGTGATGGTAGTACGCCACGCGGTGGCAACCATTTCCTGACAGCCGATGGCCGATAAAGCCGCCGCCCGCTGCGCCGGCCAAAGTGCCGATCACGCTGCCATGGGTCACCACGTTGCCGATGATGCCGCCGCCTGCCGCGCCGAGTACCGTCCCTGTTGTCTTGGCGCCTTCGCAGCTCGCGCTTGCGCCCGCTGTGCCAAGCGCCAGAAGGCAAGCCGTCAGTGCCGCGGTAACTATGCTTTTCATAACCATCTCCCTTACGCCGCTCCGGGAGAGAAAATGCATGAAAGTACAGCCGCGTTCCGCTAGCCGAGGCGGCTGAGCGCCTCCGTTAACCGGATGGCCAGCGCCTCGGCTTCGGCGCGGCGCTCCCTCTGTTCGTCCACCACGTCTTCCGGTGCGCGGGCGAGGAAATCGGCGTTGCCGAGCTTGGCGTCGATCTTGCCGATTTCGGTCTGCGCCTTGGCGAGGTCTTTCTCCAATCGCGCGCGCTCTTTCGCGAAGTCGATGACATCCCCCAGCGGGATGGCGACTGTGGCTTCGTTGAGTACAAACTGCGCGGAGCCCGGCGGGATCACCTCGGCCATGTCCACGGAGGCGAGCCGCGCAAGAGTCATGATCTGATCACGATGACGTTCCAGCCGCGCCGCGGAGTCAGCGTTCCCGCCTTTCAGCACCAGGGCCACCTTCGCGGCGGCGGGCACGTTCATTTCTGCGCGGACCGAGCGAATACCCGAAATCAGATCGATCACCCAGCGCATCTCCGCCGCGGCGGATTCATCGCGCGGCAAATGCGAGAGCTGGGGCCATTTGCCTTCGATCAGAAGTGTATCCCGCTTTGCTGTCGTGCGGGCCCACAACTCCTCCGTGATGAACGGCATGAAGGGATGCAGCAGCGCAAGGATCTGGTCACGCGCCCAGGCGGCGGTCATCCGCGCTTCCGCCTTGGCGCCCTCGTCGGTGCCGTTCAGCAACGGCTTGATGAACTCCAAATACCAATCGCAGAACACATCCCAGACGAAATGGTAGATTGCGCCCGCCGCTTCGTTGAAGCGCAAGGCTTCTAGATAGCGCGTGACTTCGCTGGCCGTGCGTGCCGTCTCCGCCACGATCCATTTGTTGACGGTGTGTGTCGCCGCTGCAGGATCGAAGCTCGCGCGCGTCTCGCAGCCGTTCATTTCGCAGAAGCGCGCCGCGTTCCACAGCTTGGTGGCGAAGTTGCGATTCACCTCCACGCGCGAAGGGCCGATACGCATATCCCTGCCCTGCCCCGCCGCCAGCGCCAGGGTGAAGCGCAGGGCATCGGCGCCGTATTCGCCGATGAGATCGAGCGGGTCGACGACGTTGCCCTTCGTCTTCGACATCTTCACGCCCTTCTCGTCCAGCACGCGGGTGTGGATGAAGACAGTGCGGAACGGCACATCCTTCATGAAGTGCAGGCCCATCATCATCATGCGGGCGACCCAGAAGAAGATGATGTCAAAGCCGGTGATGAGAACGGAGGTTGGGTAGTAGCGCTTCAGCTCGGGCGTATCGTCCGGCCAACCGAGAGTCGAAAACGGCCACAGGGCGGAGGAGAACCACGTATCCAGCACATCTTCGTCCCGCGAGATTGGTATCGGCTGCTGAAGAGCTTCGAGGAGGCCACCTTCAAATGCTGGCCGTTCTTCGGAGCTAACCCATACTTTCCGTCCGAAATGTTGTTCAGCTAGGTGGATCGCTTCCGCCTCGGTTTCGGCTACAAACTGCTCTCCCTCCGGTCCGTACCAAACGGGAATCTGGTGACCCCACCAGAGCTGGCGTGAGATGCACCACGGCTGAATATTGCGCATCCAGTTGAAGTACACGTTCTCCCATTGCTCCGGGAGAATGCGGGTGCGGCCGCTTTCGACAGCCTTCACTGCCTTTTCTGCTAGTGGCGTGACGTTAAGATACCATTGTTCCGTCAGCATCGGTTCGAGCACGACGGTCTTTGTCTTCTCGTCATGCGGCACGGAGTGAGAAATGGATTCTACTTTTTCCAGGAAACCACATTCTTCAAGGTCAGCAACGATCCGCTTACGAGCCTCAAATCGATCCAAGCCGCGATACGGCTCTGGAATCAGCATGCATGTGGCCGCACCTCGAAGACCTCCTTCATCCGATGCCATTGAACCCATTTGCCAAGCACGATGACCAAACGAAAAGTCGTCGAACGGATCGTCCTTAAGTCGGGCGTTCAGTTTGAGGATGTTGATCAGCGGAAGGTTGTGGCGTTTGCCGACTTCGAAATCATTGAAGTCGTGACCCGGCGTAATCTTCACCGCGCCGGTACCCTTCTCCGGATCGGTGTATTCGTCAGCGATGA
>JAFAVP010000292.1 GCA_019242395.1 Alphaproteobacteria bacterium
GTGAATTCGGACGCAGGAATGGGTTTGTCTTTCTTTCCAGCCCGATGGTGGACGGAATGGTGGGGTTCGCGGAGCTTCTTAGTCTCTCGACATCCTTCATCCGCGCCTGGAGGTCTGCGTTGCCAGGCTCCAACGTCAGGGCAAATCGCCCGTTGCTCAGCGTGTATTCGTGACCGCAATAGACCCGGGCTTCGTCCGATAGCTGCATCAGCTTGGAGAGCGCGGTCCACATCATTTGTGGTGTGCCTTCGAACAACCGGCCGCAGCCCATCGCAAACAGGGTGTCGCCGGTGAAGACGATGTTTTCGTCCTCGAAGGCAAAGGCGATATGGGCCCGCGTGTGTGCCGGAATTTCCAAGATGCGACCCCTGTAACGTCCGAACTGCCAAGGCGTCTTTTCATCGACGCCGGTATCGATGCCGGGAATCCGCTCGCGATCCTTCTCTGGTCCGACGATTTCGGCGCCGAATTCCTGCTTGAGTGGAATGTTGCCGCCGGTGTGGTCGAAGTGATGATGCGTGTTCAGGATGTGGGTGAGTTTACGGCCGGATTTGGCGAGGGCGCACCTGACCGGCCCCGGTTCCGATGGATCGACGACGGCGCACAATTCTCCCGCCGGATCATATAGCAGGTAGGCATAGTTGTCGCTCAGGCAGGGGATCAATTCGACTGTCAGGGGCATGGGTCACCTTTAAGGGAAGCCTAGCAATCCACGCGGCAACATTGAACCCAGCAGTCGAGGGAGCTAGGCAAAGCGAACATGCAGTTCGATTCCCAAAGTCTGGCGGGCTTTTATGACTCTCCGGTGGGCCAGGTAACGCGCCGCCTGCTGCAGCGAAGGTTCAAGGCAATATGGCCGGACGTGCATGGCTGCCGGATTCTTGGGTTCGGGTTTGCCGTGCCCTATCTCCGAAGCTTCGCGCTGGAGGCGGACCGTGCCATCGCGCTGTTGCCCGAAAGCCAAGGCGCATTTCGTTGGCCAGAGCAGCGTGGTCTCTCGGCCGTTGCCGAAGAAGACGAGATGCCGTTCCCGGACGCGCTTTTCGATCGGGTGCTGATGGTGCACGGGCTGGAAACGGCCGACGCAGTACGCTCTCTCATGCGGCAGATCTGGCGCGTGCTTGCCCCTGCGGGCCGGCTGTTGATTGTGGTGCCGAACCGGACCAGCCTTTGGGCCCAACTGGAGCGCTCCCCCTTCGCGTACGGACGTCCGTTCAGCCGCAGCCAGATTGACCGGCTGCTCCGCGACTGCATGTTCGTGCCCGAAGTGTGGGACCGGGCGCTCCTCCTACCGCCAGTTAAATCGAGGAAGCTCGTGCGCACCGGGGCGGCTTGGGAGCGAGTAGGGAAAATTCTCTGGCCTCGGCTCGCAGGAGTGCACATCGTCGAGGCCACAAAATCGCTTTACGCGATCGCCCCCGCTGGGAAGGTGCGCAAGAGGAGGCCGGTGCTGGCGCACGCCCGCAATTGAGGTCTGCTTCGTGACCTGCACGAGACGGCCTCGGTTACAGCGGCTATTCGGCCGCAACGGAGTCCAAGAATCGACTCACGGCGGCGAACAGTTCAGGTTCCTCCAGCAGAAACGCGTCGTGGCCACGCTTACTTTCAATCTCGCGAAATTCCACCGGGCAACCTGCGGCCGCCGCTGCTTCGGCGATCACCCTGTTCTCCGAGGTGGGAAACAGCCAGTCGCTGGTGAATGAGACGCACAGGAGCCGCGCACGCGTCTTATCGAAAGGAACTCGCAAATCTCCACCGTACTCCGCAGCGAGATCGAAATAGTCCATTGCCCGCGTAATGTAGAGATAGGAATTGGGGTCGAAGCGCTCGACGAAGCTGCTGCCTTGGTGATGCAAGTAGCTTTCCACCTGGAAGTCCGGTCCGAAGCCGTACGATACTGCCTCGCGCTCTTGCAGCGCACGCCCGAACTTCTGGGCTAGCGCTGTTTCCGAAAGGTAGCTGATGTGGCCCATCATCCGCGCGATTGCGAGGCCACGCTTCGGCGAGACACCCTGTTCCTGATAGCGGCCGCCACGCCAATCCGGATCGGCCATGATCGCCTGCCGCCCCACTTCGTGCAGCGCGATGTTCTGTGCGGTGTGCCGCGCCGACGTCGCGAGCGGCATTGCTGAGCGAACGCGTTCTGGATAACTCGCAAGCCATTGCAGCGCCTGCATGCCGCCCATCGAGCCGCCGGTAACGCACAGCAGCCGCTCGATCTTCAACACATCGAGGAGCCTGCCCTGGGCCCGCACCATGTCCCGGATGGTGACCACCGGAAAGTCGAGCGCGAATGGCCGGCCCGTTGCGGGATTGATGTCCGCCGGGCCGGTGCTTCCCATGCAGCCGCCAATCACATTGGTGCAGATGACAAAGTACTTGCCGGTGTCGATCGGCCTCCCCGAACCAACCACCAGCGGCCACCACCCCACGCGTCCGGTGACGGGGTGAACGCCGGCGGCAAACTGATCGCCGCTGAGCGCATGGCAGACCAGCACCGCGTTCGAACGCGCGCGGTTCAGCGCACCGTATGTCTGATAGGCGATGGTGAATCCGTCCAGCGTGTGCCCGCTATCCAAGGCGAGCGGCTCGGAAAACCGCACGGCGTGTCCGCACGACGCGTCCGGCGCCTGAAGCGGCCGCGGAAATTGGGGCTGAGCGAACTCCGGCATTGCTCGCTTAAGCGGGACCAGACGCGGGCTGTCAATCTGCCTTTTGATTTCCCGCCTGCGCTGCCAAAGTGCCGGGCATGACAATGGATTCCAGACCTCTCTTCGGCAAGGTGGCCCTCTTGGGGATCGGGCTGATCGGCTCCTCCATGGCGCACGCCATGCGACGGGCTGGGCTGGCGGCCCACATTGCAGGCTACGCGCGCAGCCCCGAGACTCTGGAAAAGGCCAACAGCATCGGCTTTGCGGACGGCCTGCATGATGCGCCGGAGATGGCGGTGCGCGAAGCCGATTTCGTGGTGCTGGCGACGCCCATCGGCGCATTCGGCGAGTTGGCGAAGGAGATCGCCCCACACCTTAAGCCAGGCGCCATCGTCAGCGATGTGGGCTCGGTGAAAAGCGCAGTTATCCGCGACGTAAGCCCGCACATTCCGGCGGGCGTGCATTTCGTGCCGGCGCATCCAATTGCGGGCACCGAGCAGTCCGGCCCGGAGGCCGGGTTCCCCGAACTGTTCGATGGACGCTGGTGCGTGCTGACGCCAACGCCGGAAACAAATGCGCAGGCGGTGGAGACGGTGAAAACCTTCTGGCGGCGCTGCGGCAGTGAAGTCGAAATCATGGACGCCAAGCACCACGATCTCGTGCTCGGTATCACCAGCCACCTGCCGCACCTGATCGCCTACAATATCGTGGGCACCGCGGCCGATCTGGAGCAGGTGACGCAAAGCGAAGTGATCAAGTTCTCCGCTGGCGGTTTTCGCGATTTCACCCGCATTGCCGCCTCCGATCCCACCATGTGGCGCGACGTGTTCCTCAACAACCGCGAGGCCGTGCTGGAAGTGCTGGGACGCTTCACCGAGGATCTGACCGCGCTGCAACGCGCCATCCGCTGGGGCGACGGCGAGGCGCTCTTCAACCTGTTCACGCGTACCCGCGCCATCCGCCGCAGCATCATCGAAGCGGGGCAAGACACGCCGGCGCCGAACTTCGGCCGCTTACGGACGCGCAAGCCCTGAGTTGAGCGTCAGACGATTGCCGGAAAATTGCAGCGCGGTGCCGTTGCCCCCATTCAGTGTTCCGCTCAGGTCGTGCGCAGCATCGAGCGTGAGCTTGCCTGTGAAGCGCGAGGTTCGATTCTGATGGACCACGGATAGTTCGCTCACATCGATGCTGCCGCCCGCGCTCCGCCATCTGTCGAGTGCCGCGTGCGGCGCTTCATCGCCGCTCAGCAGTGATTGCAGCGCACTGCCGCCGTTGACATGGCCGCTGGCGGCAAGCGCTGTGATGTCGGGGCCCAGCGCTCCGGCATAACCGCCGGTGATATGCGCATTCAGCAGCTTAAAGTACACGTCCACTCCATCGCGCACAGTGCGGGCATGCAGTTGCGCATTGCCTGCCCGGAAGTCTGCCCCATCGAGATCGACAATTTCGGAATCGAAGCGGATGAGCTTGCCGTTCTGCAGCAGTGCGCTGGCGCGAAACGTCCCCGGCAGAAAGGTGAAGCGATGCAAGCCGCCCCTGCCATCGCGCCAGGACAGCATCTGCCGTCCGCCTGCTTCCAGAATTGCCTGCACGCGCCCATAGGCAAGCGTGTGCAGGGCGAATCCCTCGGAGGTCCACACCGCAGGCCCTCCCGCCCCCGCCACTTCTACCTGCAAATTTTTGAGGATTGCATCAAGGCGGAAGGGAAAACCGGCGAGCCGCTTCTCGCTGAAGCTGACCCGCACGCCGGGCATGATTTCGTGGCCGTTTATCGCGTCGAGGTGCGCCGCCATCGCGCTCGCCTTGAACCACCAGTTCGTCATCGCGACCGCCGCGAGCAGCAGCAGGCCCACAAACGGTGCATACAGAAAGAAGCGGCTGGAATAACGCATGCGCAGGTTTAGCCGGTTTTGAGTGCCGCTGCCGGGAATACGATGTCGCGCACGCCGGCGAGCCGCGCCTGACGCGCGAGTTCCTGCTCCAGCTTCGCGCGCCGCGCGCGGCTGAGCGTCAGGCCCTTTTCGAACCAGAGTCCGCGGACGATTAGCCTGTCCTGATCGCGCTCTGCTTTCATGTCGAGGCGGCCCACCAGCCGGTCACCTTCCAGCAGCGGGAAGATGTAATAGCCGTGCTTGCGCTTGTGCTGGGGCACGTAGACTTCGATGCGATAGGCGAAGCCGAAGATGCGCTCCGCACGGTCACGGTCGCGCAGCAGCGGATCAAAGGGAGACAGCACCCGAAGGCGCGAAGTGGACTGTGGTAACGACATAAGCTGCGCCTCGATGTCGGGCCGCGCCACGGCGGCGAAGTCTCGCTGTCCGGCTGCGCCTTTCAGCACCACATCCTCCAGACGCCCGCGCTTTTTCTCCGCCGCGATCCACTGCTTCGCATCCTCGATCGAGGCGTGGTCCCAGAAACCCGCCAGTATTTTCGGCGTGGCGGCGCCGAGGCGTTGCAGCGCCTGATCGCAGCACCAGCCGATCACCTGCGCACGCGAGAGCTTGGTTTGCAGCAACGGTGGCGGAATGAGCCGCTCCGCCAGGTCATACACCTTTTCGAAGCCGCTACGGCGGACCACCGCGAGTTCGCCAGTGCGCCACAGGAACTCCAGCGCGCCTTTCGCCGGACCCCAGCCCCACCACGGGCCCGTGCGGCCGCCCAGATGCAGCAGATCGCGCGCCCGTACTGCGCCATTCTTTTCGACATAGGCGCGCACCGTAGCAATCACGCGCTTGTCACCGAAGCGCTCCATCCATTTCACGATCCGCTTCTTCGAATCCGCGAAGCGGTGCTGCCAATAGGGATAGAACGACATGGGAATGAGGGACGAGTCATGCGTCCAGTTTTCGAAGAAGAGGGCCGGCGATTGCGCCTGCAGCCGCTCCAGCTGCTTCGGGCGATAGGCGCTGTTGCGGGCGAAGAGGATGTGATGGTGCGCCCGCTCGACCACGCGAATAGGATCGAGCTGCACGTAACCGAGCGACTCAATGAGTGGAGGGATCGCGGATGCAGCGGGCGTCGCACGTGCTTCGGACAATCTAGTGGATGCGAGAATAAGAGCACGCGCCTGCTCGTTGGAGATCACAAACGGCGCGGTCATTGCCGATTGTCTGCTGCCGATTGCCGCGTCTTCACGCGCAGCGGGAGTAGCCGCAGGTGAGGCAGGTGTCGCACGCTTCAATCTTCACAAAGCTGGGTGAAGAGCAGCGCGGGCATGGCTTAGCGGGAACCCCTTCCGCACCAACCGCGATGGCGCGTGCTTCTTCGGGTCGGACGATTTCGCGGGGCGTCAGGAAGCCAATGGCGATCATATGCCGCTCGATCACTTCGCCGATGGCCGCGAGCAGCGAAGGCACATAGCGGCCGTTCATCCATTGCCCGCCGCGCGGATCGAACACCGCCTTCAGTTCGTCCACCACGAACGCCACATCGCCGCCGCGCCGGAACACAGCGCTGATCATGCGCGTGAGGCCCAACGTCCAGGCATAGGCTTCCATGTTCTTCGAGTTGATGAAGACCTCGAACGGACGGCGGCGGCCGTCCTGCTCGATGTCGTTGACGGTGATGTAGAAGGCGTGGTCGCTGTCGAGCCACTTGATCTTGTAGGTCTGGCCGACGAGCACGTTCGGGCGGTCGAACGGCTTGGTCATGTAGACCACTTCGCCGCTGGCGAACGGGAGAAGCGGCTCGTCCGTGGCGACCGGCGGCGGCAACGGCTCGCTGCTTGTCTCGAGCACGGCGCCGGTCACCGCGTTGGGGCGATAGGTCGTGCAGCCCTTGCAGCCCATCGCATAGGCGCCGAGATAGACGTCCTTGAAGGCGTCGAACGAGATCTCCGCCGGCACGTTGATGGTCTTGGAGATCGAGCTGTCGATGTATTTCTGCGCCGCCGCCTGGACCGCGAGATGGTCGGACGCAGCGAGCGTCTGGGCGTTGACGAAGTAATCCGGCAAAGCCGCGTCTTCGCCGAAGCGCGCGCGGAA
>JAFAVP010000153.1 GCA_019242395.1 Alphaproteobacteria bacterium
ATCAGGGCATCGATGCGGGCGTGCAACCCGACAAACGGGCTGTTGTGCGCGGGCAGAACCAGCACATCGTCTGGAACTCGCGCCTTGAGCTGCGTCAGTGAGCTCAGCCAGTCCGCAAGCGGATCGGCATCGGGCTCGGTGGGGAACACGGAAACGTTCGAGGAGATCCGCGGCAGGACCTGATCGCCCGAGATCAACAGACCCCGCTCGGCACAATAGAGGCACGCGTGCTCGGGAGAATGGCCGCGGCCGATGATCACGCGCCAGGTGTAATCGCCCAGCCGTAGCTCGTCCTGCGCGCTCAGCCGATGAAAAGCCGCTGGCAGAGGTGCGATCGACTTGCCGAAGGAGCCGAACCGAATGCGATACCAGTCGATGGCCTCCTCGCTCCACCCAGCGGCGCGGTAGAAACCCACCGCCTCCTGAGGAACGGGCCGACCCGTGTCAGCGACCAACACTCGACAGGTCAGATACTCCAACCGTGACATCCAAAGCGGCGCGCCAAATTGCTCAGCCATCCAGCCCACCATGCCGCAGTGATCCGGGTGCATATGCGTCACCACGATGCGCACGATGGGGCGATTGCCGAGACAACCCCGTAGGGCACTCCGCCATGCCTCGATCGTGTCGGCGGAGTGCAGGCCAGTATCGATGATGGACCAGCCCTCCGGGTCGGCAATGGCCCAGACATTGATGAAGGCGAGCGAGCCTCGCAGTGGCATGCGCAGCCACAGTAGCCCCGGGGCGATCTCCACACTCGAGCCATCGCCCGGCACGGGTTCCTGCTGGAAAGGATATTCGAGCGTGTCTGTCATCGCCCCATTATAAAGACAGGTTCAAGCATGAGCTGCCCCGCTGGCGGTATGGGATCATGGCCCCGGCTGGGACTCGACCCAGAGGGGAACATGGCCAACGTGACCAACTGGCTGCTGCCGGACAGCTTCCTTCCGCACGGTCACTGCTACCTGTGGCGACCGGACGTGCTGTGGCTGCACGTGGGATCGGATGCGCTCATCGCCACTTCCTATTACGCGATTCCACTGGCCTTGGCGTACTTCGTACGGCGACGCCATGCCGTGCTGCCGTACTGGTGGGTCCCCGCATTGTTCGCGATGTTCATCTTTCTCTGTGGCACGACGCATCTGCTGAATATCTGGACCGTCTGGAAGCCTGATTACATAGTCGATGGAGTGGTGAAGCTCGCGACCGGCATTGCTTCCGCGGCAACCGCGGTAGTGATCTTCGCCGCCTTGCCGCGAGCTCTCGCCCTGCGCACCCCCATTGAGCTGCAGCGCGAAGTAGATGACCGGACTGCTGAGCTGATGAGCGTGAATGCGCGCCTGCGCGAAGAGATTACGGCGCGCGAGCGCACGGAAGCGGCGCTGCGGGAGAATGAGCTGCGGGTTCGACTGGCCCTGGAAGCCGCGCGGGCTGCGACTTGGGTGATTGATTTCGTCCATGAGGGACGCGAGCGCTTTGACGCTCGGGGCTGCGAGCTCGCGGGACTGGATGCCGGGCAGCGTGAATGGCCGCCGGGTTCATTCTGTCGGCTGCTGCATCCTGAAGATGGTGAGCTCATGCGACGCGCGTCCGAGCAAACCCACGCACAAAGCGGCCCTGGGCCCATCATCGAGTATCGCATCGTGCGGCCCGACGGTGAGGTTCGCTGGCTGCAGGGCGCGGGCATCGTGCAACGGGACGAGGCAGGCAGGCCCCAACTTTTCATCGGAGTCTCTCTCGACATCACGGATCGCAAGCGGCTCGAGGAGGAGCTGCGGCACACGATCGAGCGGCTCGCCGAGAGCGACCGGCGCAAGGATGAGTTCCTGGCAACCCTTGCCCACGAGTTGCGCAACCCGCTCGCGCCCATCGCCAATGGTGTGCAGCTCATCAAGCTCACCGATCCCTCCTTGCCTACAGTGCGCCGGGCGGTCGAGATGATGGAGCGGCAACTGCAGCATCTGGTGCGTCTGGTGGATGACTTGCTCGACGTGAGCCGCATCGCGCGCGGCAAAGCGCCGCTGCGGCGCGAGCCTCTGGACCTCGAAGAGGTTCTGCAGGGTGCGCTCGAATCGGCCTGGTCGGACCTCGACCGCCAGCGTCTGGAGCTCATCGTGCAGCGACCCGGGCAGCCGATCAGGGTGGAGGGCGATCGCGACCGTCTTACCCAGGTGTTTGCCAACATACTGTCCAACGCTGCCAAGTATTGCGAGGAGCGCGGCACCGTGTGGGTCAAAGTCAGCCAGGAGAATGGACAAGCCACCGTCAGCATCCGCGACACGGGAATTGGGATCCCGCCCGAAGCGCTCGAGAAAGTATTCGAGATGTTCTCCCAGCTGCGCCAGCCCGGTTATGACGCCGGGGGACTCGGAATCGGACTGGCGCTGGTACGCCAGCTCGTGCAACTGCATGGCGGCACGGTCGAAGCACGCTCCGCCGGTGTGGGACATGGCAGCGAGTTCATCATTC
>JAFAVP010000124.1 GCA_019242395.1 Alphaproteobacteria bacterium
CGGCATGACAGCCAAGATCACTTCGGAACTGGTGAAAGAACACGGCCTCTCGCCCGAAGAATATAGCCGCATCCGGCAGCTGATGGGCCGGGAGCCCACCCTCGTGGAGCTTGGCATCTTCAGCGTGATGTGGAGCGAACACTGTTCGTATAAGTCCACACGTGTTCACCTGGCCAAACTCCCCACTAAGGCACCTTGGGTCCTGCAGGGCCCCGGCGAAAACGCCGGCGTGATCGACATCGGTGATGGCGACGCCTGCATCTTCAAGATGGAATCCCACAACCACCCCTCCTTCATCGAGCCCTACCAGGGCGCCGCGACCGGCGTCGGCGGCATCATGCGCGATGTCTTCACCATGGGGGCGCGGCCCATCGCCATGATGAACGCGCTGCGCTTCGGCGAGCCGGAGCATCCCAAAACGCGGCATCTGGTGGATGGCGTGGTGCGCGGCATCGGCGGCTACGGCAACTGCATGGGCGTGCCCACGGTGGGGGGCGAGGTGAATTTCCACCGCTCCTACAACGGCAACATCCTCGTCAACGCCATGTGCGTGGGACTGGCGCGCGCGGACCGCATCTTCAAGAGCGCCGCTAAGGGCGCCGGCAATCCGGTCGTCTACATCGGCTCGAAGACGGGGCGCGACGGCATCCATGGCGCCACCATGGCGAGCGCAGAATTCAGCGAGGATTCGGAAGAGAAGCGGCCGACCGTGCAGGTGGGCGATCCGTTCACGGAGAAACTGCTGCTGGAAGCCTGCCTCGAACTGATGGAGACGGACGCTATTATCGCCATTCAGGATATGGGCGCGGCGGGATTGACGTCGTCGAGCGCTGAGATGGGCGACAAGGGCGGCAGCGGTATCGAACTGGATTTGGACAAAGTCCCGCAGCGCGAAGAGGGCATGACGGCGTACGAAATGATGCTGTCGGAATCGCAGGAGCGCATGCTCGCGGTGCTGAAGCCGGGGCGCGAAGCAGAAGCGGAACGCATTTTCAAGAAATGGGAGTTGGACTTCGCGGTGATCGGCATCACCACCGACACCAAGCGGCTGGTGGTGAAGCACAAGGGCGAGGTGGTGGCGGATATGCCGATCACGGCGCTCTCCGATGAAGCGCCGAAATACCAGCGGCCGTTTGCACAGCGCGCGGCGATGAACGGCAACACGGATTACGCGCCCGTCAAGCCGATTCTGGAGTCGCTCGCCAAGATTCTCGCAGCGCCCGATATGGCGTCTCGCCGCTGGGTGTGGGAGCAGTACGATCACACCGTGATGGCCGATACCGTGCAGCGGCCAGGCGGCGACGCCGCCGTCGTGCGCGTGCACAACACCAACAAGGGCCTCGCTATTACCACTGACGTATCGCCCCGTTACTGCAAGGCTGATCCGTACGAAGGCGCCAAGCAGGCGGTGGCGGAAGCCTGGCGCAATATTACCGCGGTGGGCGCGAAGCCGCTCGCCATCACCGACAATCTCAACTACGGCAACCCGGAAAAGCCGGAGATCATGGGCGAGATCGTGGCCGGCGTGGAAGGCATCGGTGAAGCAGCCCGCGCGCTCGATTTTCCGGTGATCGGCGGCAATTGCTCGCTTTACAACGAGACCAATGGAGAAGGCATTCTGCCGACGCCAGCGATCGGCGGCGTGGGGCTGATGGGGGATGTGCATCGGATGGCGACCTTGCGGCTTAAGCGCGAAGGCGATGCGATCATCGTGATCGGCGAAACCACAGGGCACCTCGGCCAGTCGATTTACCTGCGCGAAATTGAAGGCCGCGAAAGCGGCGCCTGCCCGCCTGTCGATCTCGGGACAGAAAGGAAGAATGGCCAGTTCGTCCGTGAACTGATCGAAAGCGGCCGCTGCGATACGGCGCATGATGTTTCCGATGGCGGTTTATTGGTTGCGCTGGCGGAAATGGCGTTGGCCGGCAATATCGGTGTGGAAGTCGGCATTGCCGGTGAAACCACCGAGAGCATTCCGTTCTTCTTCGGCGAGGACCAGGCGCGTTATGTTATCGCTGTTCCGGCGGAGCAGACGCAGGACATCATCGATGAGGCGCGCGGGCGCGGCGTCTTCATCACCGCGCTGGGAAAGACTCACGCCGCGAAAACGTTGCGCATCACCGGCGAAGGCGAAATTTCACTCCCAGATTTGCGCGAGGGCTACGAGGCCTGGTTCCCGAATTACATGTCTTCCGAAGAAATCCCGGTGAGCAATTGATGCGCGAACTACCCGCACAACAACACCCGTCATGGCCGCCCTTGTGGCGGCCACCCATAAACGCGACCTGCGACGGTGTGCATGGGTGGCCGGGACAAGCCCGGCCATGACGAAAAAGGAGTAACCCCATGGCCATGCCCGCGAACGAAATCGAGAAGCTGATCAAGGAAGCCTTCCCGGACGCCGAGATCACCATGACCGATCTCGCCGGCGACAACGATCACTGGTCCGCGCTGGTGGTGTCGTCCGCCTTCAAGGGAAAGAACCGGGTGCAGCAGCACCAGATGGTCTATGCGGCGCTGAAGGGCAAAATGGGCGGCGAGCTCCACGCCCTGCAACTCCAAACTGCCGCGAAGGATTAGGGCCATGGTGCCGCACAACCATTGTTATCCCCGGCGAGCAGTCGCGGGGCGAATGCGAGGGAAGGGGCCCCAGAAGCCAGACAATCCGCGTACTTGTTTCCAACTGGGTTCCCTTCCCCTTGCGCTGCCCGCGCAGCGCTCGGCCGGGAATGACAATCGAGGTTGACCCGGATGTTGTGCGAACTTATTTCAGTGAATCAGCGCCGAGGAAAATGACATGACCGACACCACCCAGGACCGTATTGCCAGCGACATCGCATCGAACGATGTGGTGCTTTACATGAAGGGCACGCCGGTATTTCCGCAGTGCGGCTTCTCGGCGGCGACGGTGCAGATTCTTTCCAACCTCGGCGTCAAGTTTAAAGCCGTCGACGTGCTGAAGGATCCGGAGATCCGTCAGGGTATCAAGGAATTCTCCAACTGGCCGACCATCCCGCAGCTTTATGTGAAGGGCGAGTTCGTCGGCGGCTGCGACATCATCCGCGAGATGTACGAGGGGGACGAGCTCAAGCCCTTTCTCGCTGAAAAAGGCATCGCGCTCGAGACGGCGTAGCGTCTTTTCGTCATCGCCCGGCCGAGCGGAACAGCGAGGTCGGGGCGACCCAATTTCGACTCAAAAAATGGATCACCCGGATCGCTCGCGATAAATGCTCGCGACCGGGTGATGACGAAGAGAGGGACATGTTAGCGCATGAAATGCCGCTGCCACACCGGCGCGATGCGCGGCCGCTCGGATAAGGCGTTCGCCAGCGCCAGCAGGTTCGGGATATTCTGATCCACTGGCCAGTCACGGCCGATGCTGCCGCGCCAACGCGAAAACATTGCGGCATAAATATCGAGGATGGAAAATCCGCTCGGCAGAAACCACGGTCCGGCGACCTGCCGCTCCACGATCAGCAGCCGGTCGCGGATGCGCTCCCGCGCCTTCTCGCGCAAGGCTTCCGCTCGTTCGCCGGCCGGCGCGAAGCGCTCCGGATAATCGGAAATCTCCACCATCGGGTAGATCTCGTCGGCCATGAAAGCGAGCCAGCGATAGGCGGTGCCGCGGCCGGGGCTTGCTTGCGGCGGCAGCAACCGCGCATTGGGGAAGTGATCCGCGACGGTTAGCAGGATGGCCAAGGACTCGGTCAGGATCAGCCCTTCCGGCAAGCGCACCGCCGGCATCTTGCCGCTGGGGTTGATGGCGAGGAATTCCGGCGAGCGCTGCTCGTTCTTCTCCAGCGATATGGTCTTGAACTCATACGGCGCGCCCACTTCGGCCAGCGCGGCTTCCGCCGAAAACGCGCCGGACCCCTTGTCGCCGAAGATGATGAACATCGCCGCCTCCGCTTGCCGCTGTCTCGCACATAGGCGTTGGCCCACGAAAGCGAAAGGGCCGCGAGCTTGCGCCCACGGCCCTTTCGTAAACGCAGGTTGGGTGGCGTTTACCGCGAATAGAATTCCACGATCAGATGCGGCTGCATCTGCGCGGCGTAGGGCACGTCCCCCAGCTTCGGCGTGCGCAGAAGCTTTGCGGTCATCTTGCCGTGGTCGGCATCGACATAGTCCGGCACATCGCGCTCCGGGCTCTTGGCGGCTTCGAGCACAAGGGCCAGATCCTTCGCCTTGGCCGTGAGTTCGATGCTGTCGCCTTCCTTCACCTGGTAGCTCGGGATGGTGACCCGGCGGCCATTCACCTTCACATGGCCGTGGCTCACCAGCTGGCGGGCAGCAAACGGCGTCGGCACGAACTTGGCGCGATACACCACCGCATCCAGCCGGCGCTCGAGCAAACCGATCATGTTCTCGCCGGTGTCCCCCTGACGGCGCGAGGCTTCGACATAATACTTATGGAATTGCCGCTCAGTGATGTTGCCGTAGTACCCCTTGAGCTTCTGCTTGGCCTGGAGCTGCGTCCCATAGTCGGAAAGCTTCTTGGCGCGGCGCTGGCCGTGCTGCCCTGGGCCGTAGGAGCGGCGGTTCACGGGGCTCTTAGGCCGGCCCCAGACGCTCTCGCCCATCCGGCGGTCGAGTTTATATTTGGCAGTGGCGCGCTTGCTCATTCAGCTTCCAATTCCACAGAAAACAGGGATTTCCGGGGGAGGTCCCGCGCGGAGAGGCGGGCAATATAGTCATGGACTTTTGCCTGTCAAACTGGCCTTTTCGCCAGCGGGCCCCGTGGCGGAATGGTAGACGCAACGGACTTAAAATCCGTAGCTCGCAAGGGCGTGTCCGTTCGAGTCGGACCGGGGCCACCAGCAGCCGATCCCGGACTTATCCGACCCGCCGCAAAGTGCTGGAGCAGCTGCGTCGCGGCCCCAGGGCTGTCGGCCAAATTTCTGCCCGGCTGCCTGTCAGCCGGCCCGCCGTGTCGCAGCATCTGAAAGTGCTGAAGGAGGCGGGGCTGGTGCGCGAAGAGCGGCGCGGCACGCAACATATCTACGAGATCGATCCTAACGGCTTTGGGCCATTGCGCGCGTGGCTGGATCAGTTGTGGGACACAGCGCTCGAGAGCTTCAAAGCCGAAGTGGAAGCGCCGCCGAAGAAGGGGAAGCAGACATGACTGCTCTTTCGAGAATCACGCCTGCCCCGGTGCGCAAATCCATCGTGGTGAAGGCGCCGCAGGCGCGCGCCTTCGAGGTGTTCACAGCGCGCTTCGGCGCGTGGTGGCCGAAGTCGCACCACATCGGCACTGCACAGATGGCAGACGGTATCATCGAGCCGCGCACGGGCGGCCGCTGGTACGAAAAAGGCATTGACGGATCGGAATGCGAGTGGGGCAAGGTGCTGGCATGGGAGCCGCCATCGCGCGTCTTGCTCTCCTGGCATCTGAATGGTCAGTTCAAGATCGACGCAAGCGTCGACAGCGAAGTCGAAGTGCGGTTCGTCGCCGAAGACGCAAACACCACGCGGATTGAGCTGGAACACCGCATTTCCGCGCCCGATGCCGAAATCATTCGCGCCGCTGTGGATTCTCCCGGCGGATGGAGCGGACTGCTGGGTATGTATGCGGAGGCGGCGCAAGCAGCCTGAGACGGCAAGGCAAACAATGCGCAAGGAGGAGCAATCATGACGATCAAACTGCATGTCTTTCCCCTGAGTCCGCGCGCCTTCAAGGTGATGTGGTGCGCCAATCATCTTGGGATTGGGTTCGAGCCGGTCATGGTGGATTTTGCCAAAGGCACCCACCGGACCCCGGAGTTCAGCGGGCTAAATCCCAATATGCGAATGCCCGTGCTTCAGGAGGGTGATTTCTGCCTCTGGGAGTCCAACGCGATCGTGCAGTATCTGGCTTCGCTGAAGCCCGGCTTGCTGCCGGAAGATTTGAAGTGCCGCTTAACCGCGGTGAAGTGGCAGTTTTGGGATAGCGCCCATTGGGATCCGGCCTGTGCCATTTTCGCTTTCGAGAATTATGTGAAGAAGCTGTTCGGCCGCGGCGAGGCATCTGGATCGGAAATTGCGCGCGGGAATGAAATGTTTGCGCGGCTCGCGCCGGTGCTGGACGGCCAGTTGCAGAAGCAGCGCTATGTGGCTGGCGACGCACTAACGGTGGCCGATGTCTCAATCGGCGCGATGAACTTCATCTCCGAGCAGGCGAAATTTCCCTTGGAAGGCTATCGCGCGATCCAACGCTGGGCGGCCGACCTGAAATCGCTGCCGTCTTGGCAAAACACTGTGGCCCAAGCCCGAGCTAGTCTGCCTCAGGCATAGTCGACGGCTTTGCGGGAGGCGCCGGATGACGGGCGGCACCTCTTCTGCTATGCTTCCCTTATGACGAGAAAAAGCGCGCTTCTCATTCTCTGCGCCCGGATCGGCTACAACCCGCCGTAAGCCGGAAGCCGCGCATCGCGCGGCCAGTACTCCCAATATTCATTTCCATTCCAATCTGCGAGGCCAATATGGTCGCCGAAACTCACAACCTCACGAAACATTGGCAGGCGCTCGACGCGGCCCATCATGTGCATCCCTTCACCGACACCGCGGCCCTTAACGCCGAGGGTGTGCGCGTCATCACCAAAGCTGACGGCGTCTATCTGTGGGACTCCAACGGCAACAAGATCATCGACGGAATGTCCGGCCTGTGGTGTGTGCAGGTGGGCTACGGAAATAGCGAGCTGGCAGAAGCAGGCTGCGAAGCGCTGAGCGTGCTCCCCTACTACAATCACTTCTTCAAGACTTCGAACCCGTACACGATCGAGCTGGCGGCGAAGCTCGCCACGCTACTGCCGGATGGGCATACACACGTGCTGTTTGCAAATTCCGGCTCGGAAGCGAACGACACCGCGCTGAAGCTCATCCGTTATTATTGGAACCTGAAAGGCCGGCCAGAAAAGAAAATTCACCTCAGCCGCGAGCTTGCCTATCACGGGGTGACCTTTGCAGCGGCGTCGCTGTCCGGCCTCACGCCGATGCATCCGCAATGGGATTTGCCGCTTCCGGGCTTTGCCAAAGTGCCTGCGCCATACTGGTTCGGCGCTGAGGCTGCCGGCTACGGCGATGCCACCCCCGAGGAGTTCGGTCTCCTCGTCGCGCACAAGTTGGAAGACAAGATTCTCGAATTGGGCCCCGATAACGTGGCGTCTTTTTCGGCGGAGCCAGTCCAGGGCGCAGGCGGGTTGATCTTCCCGCCGCATAGCTATTGGCCAGAAGTGCAGCGCATCTGCGCCAAGTACGACGTGCTGCTGCACGCGGATGAAGTGATCACCGGCTTTGGCCGGACCGGGGAGTGGTTCGGCTGCCAGACCTATGCCATCGAGCCGGACATCATCAGCATGGCGAAAGGGCTTTCGTCAGGATATCAGCCGATCAGCGCCGTGTCGCTCGGACCGCGCATGGCGGATACACTCCTCAACGCCAATGAGGAGATGGTGCATGGCTACACCTATTCCGGACACCCCGTGGCCTGCGCTGTCGCGCTCAGGAACTTGGAAGTGATCGAAAGGTTAGGGCTTGTGGCGCGCGTGAAGAATTCGATTGGTCCATATCTGCAGCAGCGTCTGCGGGAAGCATTCCAGGAGCATGCGCTGGTCGGCGAAGTACGTGGCGAGGGGCTGCTCGCCGCGATCGAATTGGTACCCCATAAGGGGGTGCGGGAGTTCTTCCCTGAGGTCGGCCAAGTGGGCACGCATTGCCGCAATTACTGCTTCAGCAGCGGCCTCATTTCGCGCGCCATCCGTGACACGATGGTGCTCGCACCGCCGCTGACCGCGACAGAGAGCGAGGTGGAAGAAATTGTGATGAAGCTTAAGTCCGCCATCGATCGCACGGCTCACGATTTCGGGAGAATCTGAGGCATGGCGGACGGGTTACGCCCTTGCGCCGCGCCAGGCGGCAGAAAAGGCCGGAATTCACTGCAAGACGCGTGAAACAGTTACAGAAATGTCACTGTCCAGTGAGACTTAACTGAATTTCTTCAATAGAAGAAAATACTTGCAATGTGTGGCAGCGATGCATAACTTGCACTTCGGAAGGACGCGAGACGCTCGGCAGGCACTGCCCCCCCGCTCGCACGCCGGGCGGCGTTCTTCCACCCGGGTGCCGGTCATCCCCTCCCGGCATCCAGCGCGAAAAGCGCAGGCGACGCCCGATCAGCCCCCTGATCGGGCGTCTTGCGTTTTGGGGATCGTGACGCGCCGCAGGGTGAGACTGACGCGGCCGCCGCCGGGGACGAGGCTTGAGCCGCCTATTAGGCGGACGATCCCATGATACGCGAGTCGTGCCGGACCGCCGAACGTCAGCACATCGCCCGAGTCCAGCTTGAGCGATTTGGTTGGTCCACGCCGCATTGTTCCGCCGATGCGAAAGAGGGCGCTGTCGCCGAGTGAAACCGAAAGGACTGGCGCGTCCAGCGCCTTCTCTTCTCGGTCCTGGTGCAGTCCCATGCGCGCGCCGTTGCGATACAGATTTACGAGACAGCATTCCGGCGGCGACAGATATCCCGTGGTTTGGCCCCATAGCTCGAGCAGAATATCCGGAATGGCAGGCCATGCGCGGCCGGTCGAGGGATGCAGGCCGCTGTAGCGATACCCGGACACATCGGATATCCACCCCAGCGGGCCGAGGTTCGTTTCCTCCACGGAAAATGGCTTACCCGACACCGGCATGCGCGGCCGATAGAAGGGCGCGAGCTGCGCGGCTCTGGATATCTCCCCGATCAGGCTTCGTTGTTCGCCGCCATCGAGCGCACACTTCCACAGCCGAATGCCGGGACCGAGTTCAAGTGGTTTGGGGATCATCGCGCTGCGGTGGTGCAGGACGTTCCACATGGATACCACGAAAAGCATTCGCGAGACCGCGGGCCTCCAGCCACACTTTCAAGAATTCAGGCTGGTAGCTCTTCGCGATCCATTCGCGAACACTTTCACTATGTCGCTGCTCTTCCATGTATTCCACGAAAGCGCTCAGCCAGCGCTGCTGTTGCTTCGGCAGATGCAGGTATGGCCATCGCGCGAACTGCCGTTTCGCGTCTTCCAACGCGCTCGAGCCTCGTGTGTGAAGAAGATAAAGAGCCGCCGCGAAACTGGTACGGTCCTGTCCGCCAGAGCATTTGACCAGCAAAGGCCGTGGCGTCACGTCGAACGCATCGAGCATGTCCAGCAAGATCGCACGCGTGGGCAGCCGCCGCGAATTGAATGCGATATCCCGGTGCGGGACGCCAAGCTTCGCGCAGACGCGCGTCTCGTAGTCCCACCAGCGCCAGCCAGGTTTGCGGCCACGCAGATTGATCATGCCCTTTATGCCGTGCTGCAAAAGGAACGGTGCCAGAAATCCGGCATAAGCCTGTGCCGACCGGGCGATTTCGCCGGGAACCGTCCAATGGAAATTGTAAAGGACCTCGCCGGGGCTACGCATCAAAGCTCCTTGCGCATGCGCAGCAGCGGCACAGCGATCCCACTCGGCGTATGCTCATTGAAGGCTGCCATGCTGCGGTAGCCGCAAGCGCGATACAGTGACACGCCGGACATGGTGGCAACGAGTTCAACGGTCCGAAATCCTTCCTGCGCCGCAGCGCTCTCGCAGTGGCTAAGGACTGCGCGGCCAATTCCGCGGCGGGTGTAAGCCGGATGGGTGTACATGGCCCGAATGCGCGCCGGCTCGTAAGCGGGGTCGAGCAGGCGGCCGTCGCGCCCCGGAGAATGGTCGCCGCCGAAATGTGTGGCGCGCCGGCTCCAGCCGCCGCATCCTGTGATGGCGCTATCCAGTTCCACGATGAAGTACGTGCCGTCCTCTATCAGCTGCGTATCGATCCCCAGGATCTCGCGGGAGGCGCGCACCTGCTCCGGCGACAGGAAACGCTTGAGCAGTTCCTCCATTGCCTGTTCGGCAAGGCGCGCGAGCGCTGGAATATCGTCGCCGGTCGCGGCCCGAATGTGGAGCGGAGCATGGGCATTCATCGATAGGAGCTATAGCACGGCAGCGTGCGTAGCGTGTTGCTCAATTCTCGTGCGGCGCCTATCTGTGCGTCCTGCGAGGACATCAGATGCCAAACAATCGGGAAGACTCTCAGCGCTGGCGCTCCACCACCATTCTCTCCGTCCGCAAAGGCGGCAAGGTGGTCATCGCCGGCGACGGCCAGGTCACCATGGGCCAGACGGTGATGAAGGCAAATGCCCGGAAAGTCCGCCGTCTCGGCAAGGAGCAAGTGATTGCGGGTTTCGCCGGTGCTACGGCCGATGCCTTCGCGCTTTTTGAGCGCTTGGAAGCGAAGATCGAGCAACATCCCGGGAATCTCGCGCGTGCCTGCGTGGAGCTGGCGAAGGACTGGCGGCTCGACAAGTATCTGCGTCAGCTGCAGGCACTGATGGCGGTGGCAGACGCAAAAACATCGCTGGTGCTCTCCGGCACGGGCGATGTGGTTGAGCCGGAAAACGGCCTCATTGGTATTGGCTCCGGTGGAAATTATGCGCTGGCCGCCGCGCGCGCGCTGCTGGATTTCAACCTCTCTGCCGAAGAAACCGCCCTTCGCGCGATGCGGATCGCTGCCGACATCTGCGTTTACACCAACGCGAACATCCTCCTCGAAAGCTTGGATGCTGCGTGATCGCTAGCCATAGACTCTGCAGGCCTCCCACTCCATATAGCGCCGCATGACCAGCTTTTTCACGCCGCGGGAAATTGTTTCAGAACTCGATCGATTTATCGTGGGGCAGGCGGACGCCAAGCGCGCCGTCGCCATCGCGCTGCGCAATCGCTGGCGGCGGCAACAACTCGCGCCGGAACTGCGCGAAGAGGTGCTGCCGAAAAACATTTTGATGATCGGACCCACCGGCGTCGGCAAAACGGAAATCTCGCGGCGGCTCGCGAAGCTGGCGCAGGCTCCGTTCCTGAAAGTGGAAGCCACCAAGTTCACCGAAGTGGGTTATGTCGGCCGCGACGTCGAGCAGATTGTGCGCGATCTCACGGAGATTGCTATCGCGCAGGTGCGGGAGCGCAGGCGCCGCGAGGTTGAGGCACAAGCCGAGGCGCGAGCCGAGGAGCGCATCCTCGATGCCTTGGTGGGTGAGAAATCCAGCCAGGTCACACGCGAAACCTTCCGCCAGATGCTGCGGTCTGGTGAGTTGAACGATCGCGAAGTCGAGCTGGAGATGCACGATTCCGGCAGCGGCATGCCGTCGATCGAAATTCCAGGCATGCCGAACGCGCAGATCAGCATGGTGAGCCTTGGCGATGTGTTCGGCAAAGCGTTTGGCGGCCGGGCAAAGACGCGCCGCTTGAAGGTCGGAGATGCCCATGCTCCCCTGGTGGCGGAAGAAGCCGACAAGCTGCTCGACAACGATGCCATCGTCCGCGAGGCGATTGAAACCGTCGAGAACAATGGCATCGTGTTCCTGGACGAGATCGACAAGATCTGCGCCCGCTCGGAATTCCGAGGCGGCGGCGATGTTTCCCGGGAAGGTGTGCAGCGCGATCTGCTACCGCTCATCGAAGGCACCACCGTCAGCACCAAGCACGGCAGCGTGAAGACGGATCACATCCTCTTCATTGCTTCCGGCGCGTTCCACGCCGCGAAACCCTCCGATCTCCTACCCGAGCTTCAGGGCCGCCTGCCGATTCGCGTGGAGTTGAAAGCGCTCAGCCGCGATGACTTCCACCGCATCCTCACCGAACCCGAGGCCAGCCTCATCAAGCAGTACACCGCGCTGATGGAGACCGAAGGCGTGCGGCTGGAGTTCACGCCGGATTCCATTGCCGCCATCGCTGATATCGCTGCCCAGGTGAACGCCAGCGTGGAGAACATCGGCGCGCGGCGGCTGCACACCGTGATGGAGCGCATCGTGGACGAGATCAGCTTCACGGCCACCGATCGGGCGGGTGAAACCATCCCTATAGATGCTGGTTATGTGCACGCGCGAGTGGACCGGCTCGCGAAGGATCAGGACCTGTCGCGCTTCATCCTCTAGCACTATGGCCGGTTGACCCCCGGACATTTCCTTGCAAGAACCCGCGCTTTCCAGACAGGCGAGGGCCGGCATGCGCGGCAACTACCTTTTCACCAGCGAGAGCGTGTCCGAGGGGCATCCAGACAAGGTCTGCGACCGCATTTCGGACGAGGTGGTTGACCTCTATTTTCGTGAAGGTCCGAAGCATGGATTCGCGCCCAAGGACATCCGCGTGGCGTGCGAAACCTTGTGCACGACCAACCGCGTTGTGATCGCGGGAGAAACGCGGGGGCCCAAGGGCATCGACAGCGCCATCGAGGAAGTCGCGCGCGGCGCCATTCGCGATATTGGTTACGAGCAGGACGGCTTTCACTGGAAAACTGCGGGCGTGGAGGTGCTGCTGCACGCCCAGTCGCCGCACATCGCGCAGGGCGTGGACGCCAGCGGCAACAAGGATGAAGGCGCCGGTGATCAGGGCATCATGTTCGGCTATGCCTGCCGTGAAACACCGGCCCTGATGCCGGCGCCGATCTACTACAGCCATCACATCCTGAAGCTGATGGCTGAGGCGCGGCACTCGGGCCGCGCGCCGAAGCTCGGCCCCGATGCGAAATCGCAGGTGACAGTGCGCTACGAGGACGGCCGTCCCGTGGAAGCAACACAAATTGTCGTTTCCACGCAGCATCTCGACGAAGCGATGACGTCCGAAGACGTGCGGCAGGTAATCGAGCCCTATGTGCGCGAGGCGCTGCCGGGCGATTGGATCAACGGGCACACCAGCTGGCACGTGAATCCGACCGGGGCCTTTGTGGTCGGAGGTCCGGATGGTGACTGCGGGCTCACTGGGCGCAAGATCATCGTGGATACCTATGGCGGCGCAGCGCCGCATGGTGGCGGCGCGTTCTCCGGGAAGGATCCGACCAAGGTGGATCGGTCCGCTGCATACGCAGCCCGGTACCTCGCGAAGAACGTGGTCGCCGCTGCTCTGGCGGATCGCTGCACGATTCAGATTTCCTACGCGATCGGCGTGTCCGATCCATTGTCCGTGTACGTGAATCTCCATGGCACCGGACAGGTGGACGAAGCGAAGCTCGAAGCCGTGCTGCCGGAGATGATGAGCCTCAAGCCGCGCGGCATCCGCGAGCATCTGAAGCTGGACCAGCCGATCTATGCCCGCACCGCCGCTTACGGCCATTTCGGCCGCGCGCCGGAATCGGATGGCGGCTTCAGCTGGGAAAAAACCGATCTCGCCGACGCGCTCAAGCGCTGCTTCTGATGTGAGCGGCGGACACGCCGAACGCAAGCGCGGCATGCTCTACGGCCGCCGCAAGGGGCCGAAGCTCTCCGCGCATCAGCAGCATTTACTTGATCATCTGCTGCCGCAACTCGAACTGCATTTGAGTCACGCCGATCCGCACACCTATTTCTCCGGCGCGGTGGAAGAGGTCTGGCTTGAAGTCGGGTTCGGCGGCGGCGAACATCTCATCTGGCAAGCGCAGCACCATCCGGACATCGGTCTTATCGGCGCCGAGCCCTATGTGAATGGCGTGGTGAAGCTGCTGTCGCAGCTAGAGGCCACTAGCTTAGCGAACATCCGTATCTACTGCAGCGATGCACGGGAGATTCTGGAAGCGCTGCCGGATGCGAGCCTGGGCCGCGTGTTCATCCTCTTTCCCGATCCGTGGCCGAAGAGGCGCCATCACAAGCGCCGTTTCATCCAGATGGACATGCTCAACCAACTAGCGCGCGTGCTGAAACCTTCCGCTGAACTGCGCTTTGCCAGCGACGATGCGGATTATGCAGAATGGACCCTGGAACATCTGATGGCTCATCCCGCATTTGACTGGACCGCCACGCGCGCCACGGACTGGCAGGCACGTCCCGACGGCTGGCCGCCCACCCGTTATGAAGCCAAGGAGCTGCATGGCAAGCCGGTGTTCCTGAAATTCGCTCGCCGCTGAGCTTGCTTTTGCAGCACGCTACGCCTATATCCCCGCCATTCCCCTACAACAGACCTCTGTTGTGTGGCAGTCGCAAGACCGCCGCGGGGGAGAGGTTTTGGCCGGATCGCGCTTCGCTGTCCGGCCTCACGGGAGTGTGCAGCATTCTCAGCGCGGTGTCGCAATTGGAGCCGATTATCGAGCCCGTGGTGGAAGCGGCGGGGTTCCGGCTCGTGCGCCTGCGGCTCATGGGCGGCAAGACCAAGACGCTGCAAATAATGGCCGAGCGCGCCGATGGGCATATGGGCGTGGAAGATTGCGCGCGTCTAAGCCGTGCGCTTTCAGATTTCCTTGATCGTGAGGACCCGCTTGAGGGCGAATACGTGCTGGAAGTGTCGTCGCCCGGCATCGACCGCCCGCTGACTCGCCTCACCGATTTCTCTCGCTGGTCCGGGCACGAAGCGAAGCTCGAATTGAACGTGCCCGATGCAACTGGGCGCAAGCGGTTCAAAGGGATGCTCCTGGGACTCGACGCCAACGACGTGCTGATCGACGTCGATGGACAACGTCTCAAGTTTCCGTTTCGCAGCATCGCGGATGCGAAGCTCGTGCTGACGGACGAACTGATTCAGGAAGACTTAAAGGTGCGCAAGGGAAGCGCCGGGCAGACAGCGAACGCTGTCACCAATTAGACATTAGGAGAGACTTATGGCCACTGGCGTTGCCGCAAACCGGTTAGAACTTTTGCAGATTGCGGACGCGGTCGCACGCGACAAGTCGATCGACAAGGGCGTGGTGCTGGGCGCGATGGAAGAAGCCATGCAGCGCGCCGCCAAGGCGCGCTACGGCAGTGAAAATGAAATACGGGTCGATATCGATTCGAAGACGGGCGAGACGCATGTTTCCCGTTACCTGCACGTGGTCGAGCTGGTCGAAAACGACAAGACGGAAATCAGCCTGGAAGATGCGCGCGCGCGCAACCCCGCAGCGCAGGTGGGGGATATCATCGCCGAAACACTCCCTCCAGTAGACTTCAGCCGCATCGCCGCGCAGGCCGCCAAACAGGTCATCGTGCAGAAGGTTCGCGACGCGGAACGCGAACGGCAATATGAGGAATACAAGGATCGGATTGGCGAGATTATCCACGGCATTGTCAAACGCGTGGAATTCGGGTCGGTGGTGGTGGATCTCGGCCGTGCCGAAGGCGTGGTACGCCGCGACGAAATGATTCCTCGCGAGAATTTCCGCCAGGGCGATCGCATTCGTGCCTATATCTATGACGTCCGCCGTGAAACGCGCGGGCCTCAGATTTTCCTCTCGCGCAGCCATCCGCAGTTCATGGTGCGGTTGTTCGCCCAAGAGGTTCCTGAAATCTACGACGGCATTATTGAAATCCGCGCCGTGGCGCGCGACCCCGGCTCCCGCGCGAAGATCGCGGTTATCAGCAAGGATTCCAGCATCGATCCAGTCGGCGCCTGCGTCGGTATGCGCGGTGTTCGCGTACAGGCCGTGGTACAGGAGCTGCAGGGCGAACGCATCGACATCATCCCGTGGAATCCTGATCCCGCAACCTTCATCGTCAATGCTTTGGCACCAGCGGAGGTCAGCAAGGTCGTGCTAGACGAAGACACGCATCGTGTCGAGGTTGTGGTGCCGGACGAACAATTGTCGCTCGCCATCGGCCGCCGCGGCCAGAATGTGCGGCTTGCCTCGCAGCTCACCGGTTGGCAGATCGATATCCTGACGGAAGCGGAAGAATCTGAGCGTCGCCAGAAGGAATTCGCCGAGCGCACCCAGCTGTTCATGGATTCGCTCGATGTGGACGAAACTGTTGCTCAGTTGCTGGCGTCGGAGGGATTTTCCAGCATCGAGGATGTTGCCTATGTCCCGCTGAACGAGCTCTCCGCCGTGGAAGGCTTCGACGAGGAAACGGCGCAAGAGCTTCAAACCCGCGCACAAGAGTACATCGAGGCGCAGAATCGCGAAATGGATGAGAAGCGGCGAGAGCTTGGTGTCACTGACGACGTGCTGGAAGTAAATGGCGTCAGTCCCGCGATGGCCGCCGCGCTTGGAGAGCATGACATAAAAACCTTGGAGGATCTGGCTGGCTGCGCCACGGACGACCTGCTCGGCTATTATGAGACGAACAAGGAGAAGGAGCGCGTCCGCATCGAAGGCGCGCTGGAAGGCTTCGGCCTTACGCCTGACGAAGCCAACGGGATCATCATGAATGCCCGTGTGAAAGCGGGTTGGATCGAAGCGCCGCAAGAAGAAGAGTCGGGGGAAGGCGACACAGAAGCGGCGCAGGAACCGGCCGGCTGAAATGTTGATGACCGAAGCGCCGGACCGCGAAGATAGGACGATGCGCACGCGTAGATGCATTGTGACGCGCGAAGTTCAGCCTGAATGCCACTTGGTGCGCTTCGTTGTTGGACCGGAGGATGAGATAGTTCCAGACCTTGCCGCCAAGCTGCCGGGGCGGGGCATCTGGGTCAGCGCGGACCGCGGTATTTTAGAGCGAGCTGTCACGAAGAATCTGTTCGCCAGGGCTGCGAAGACGAACGTCCGCGTAGCCGCCGCTCTGCCGTCGAACGTGGAGGCATTGCTGGTGAAGCGCTTGCAGGACCATCTCGGGCTGGCGCGCCGCTCGGGTGTGCTGGTCTTGGGCTTCGATAACGTGTTGCGCGCTCTGGAGTCTCGACGCAAGCCATTGGCGCTCGTCGAGGCATCGGACGGCGCGGACGATGGCCGACGGAAGGTGCTGGCAGCTGCGCGGGCGCAAAACTGCGAGCCGCAAATCATAGATCTGCTTACGGCCGAGGAATTGAGCATGGCTTTGGGCCGGGAACATGTGATACACGCAGCCCTCTTTCCGGGGCCGCTTGCGGATCGGTTGGTGCTCGACGCCGAAAGGCTCGAGGGCTTTCGGCCGCGCCACGGGAATCGAACGGGTCCGAGCCCCGTTCCGGATGAAAGGTCAGTATGAGCGAGACGAACGATGCAGCGCGAACCGCGCGCCCCGCGGGCAAGACGCTGTCGCTGAAGAAGACAGAAACCTCCACCGTGAAACAGAGCTTCAGCCATGGCCGCAGCAAGGCGGTGGTTGTAGAGAAGAAGCGCGCGCGCGTTGGTGCTTCCGGGGGGGAGCAGAAGCAAGCTCCGGCGCCGGCGCGCCAGGCACCGGCCTCTCCTGAAACCCGAACCCTGGCGCCTGCGGCGCCTGCGCGCGACCAGCAACGTCCTGGGGTGGTTCTGCGCCAGTTGACCGAAGAGGAAAAGGAAGCGCGCACCCGTGCCATCGCGGACGCGCGCGTGGCTGAGGAGGAGGCCCGCCAGCGGGCAGAGGCCGAGGCCAAGCATCGGGTGATCGAAGAAGCCCGGCTGGCAAAAGAGCGTGCCGCAGCCGAAAAGCGCAAAGCCGAGGAGGAGGCGCGCAAGGCGGCGGATGAAGTCGCGCGCAAGCACGCGGAAGAGGAAGCGAACCGCCGCCTCGAAAAGAAAGAAGGAGTTGCGGCAGCGCCGGCTGCACCCGAAGTGGCGCGCCGCCGCCCGGTTCTCGAGGAGGAAGAAGAGGCGCCCAAGAAAGGTGTCAAGGCGCCCGTCAAGACACCTGCGCGCAAAGGCGAGGAGAGCCGCCGCCGCGGCCGCCTTACTGTCACCGCGGCCCTTTCAGACAACGACGAGCGGATGCGCTCCGTGGCGTCGTTCCGGCGCCATCTGCAGCGAATCAAGGGTGCCCCCCAGCAGCCCGCAGGCCCTGCGGGTCCGCGTGAAGTGACCATTCCGGAAACGATAACCGTTGCGGAACTTGCGAACCGCATGGCGCGCCGCTCTGTCGATGTCATCAAGGTGCTGATGAAGAACGGCATGATGGCGACGGTAAACGACGTGATCGATGCGGACACGGCGGAGCTGGTGGCGACGGAATACGGGCACACGGTTAAACGGGTGGCCGAGTCCGATGTGCTCGAGGGTTTGAAAGGCGCACAGGACGAAGCCGGCAATCTCGTGCCGCGGCCGCCGATCGTTACGGTTATGGGGCACGTCGATCATGGCAAGACCTCCCTTCTGGACGCGCTTCGCAAAACCGATGTTGTGTCTGGGGAAGCCGGTGGCATTACGCAACACATCGGCGCCTATCAGGTGCAGATGCAGAATGGCTCTAAGATCACCTTCCTTGACACGCCCGGTCATGCCGCATTCACCGCCATGCGCGCCCGCGGCACCAAGGTTACCGACCTCGTCATTCTTGTCGTTGCTGCCGATGACGGCGTGATGCCGCAAACAGCGGAAGCGATCAGTCACGCTCGAGCCGCCGGGGTGCCGATCATTGTGGCGGTCAATAAGATCGACAAAACGGACGCCAATCCTGCCAGAGTGAAGACCGAACTGCTGCAGTACGAGATACAGGTCGAAGATCTGGGCGGCGAGACATTGTGCGTCGAGGTCTCCGCAACGAAGGGCACCAATCTGGACAAGCTGCAGGAGGCGATCCTGCTGCAGGCGGAAGTGCTCGACCTTAAGGCCAATCCTGATCGCGCCGGTGAAGGGGCAGTCGTGGAAGCCAAGCTCGACAAGGGCCGCGGTCCGGTCGCTACAGCCCTGGTACAGCGTGGCACGCTCAAGGTCGGCGATATCGTCGTGGCTGGCTCGGAATGGGGCCGGGTGCGGTTGCTGATCAATGACCGCGGCGAGACGGTCCCAAGCGCCGGTCCTGCGATGCCGGTCGAGCTACTGGGTCTGTCCGGTGTGCCGGAAGCCGGCGATGAATTTGTCGTTGTTAATGACGAAGCGCGTGCCCGCGAGGTGACCGAGTACCGGGCGCGGAAGCGGCGCGAGACTCGCCAGAAAAATCTGGCGCGGCAATCCATGGATCAGCTGCTGAAGACTCAGAAGGAGGGCGAAAAGCGCCTGTTGCCGTTGGTCATCAAGGCCGACGTTCAGGGTTCGGCTGAGGCCATTCAGGGCGCCTTGGCGAAGCTTGGAACGGACGAAGTCGGTGTGCAGGTGCTACAATCGGGTGTCGGCGGTATCACCGAATCCGATGTGATTCTTGCGCATGCGAGCGGGGCCGCAATCATCGGCTTCAACGTCCGCGCCAATGCGCAGGCGCGTGAGCGATCCAAGCGCGATGGCGTGGAGATACGGTATTATAACATCATCTACAACGTCGTTGATGACGTGAAGGCGGCGCTGACCGGGATGTTGGCGCCGGAATTGCGCGAGAAGTTCTTGGGCAATGCCGAGATTTTGGAGGTCTTCGCAATCTCCAAATTCGGCAAGGTCGCCGGCTGCCGAGTGACCGAAGGCGTCGTGCGCCGTGGAGCGCGCGTCCGCCTCATCCGGGATCAGGTTGTTATCCATGAAGGCGAGCTCTCTACCCTCAAGCGCTTCAAAGACGATGCGCGCGAAGTGGTCGCCGGCCAGGAGTGCGGCATGTCCTTCGCCAATTACCAGGATCTGCAGAAGGCGGACGTTATCGAGTGCTTCGAGGTCGAAACGATCAAGCGCGCACTCTGACCTGTTTGCCAGGGCGATGGACACCAATGCGCCGGCACTCATCGGATCATCTTCGCGGGCCATCGCAGCGGCAGCTGCGGGTGGGTGAATTGCTGCGCCATTCGCTCTCCGAGATTCTCGCGCGTGGCGACGTACGCGATCCGGAACTGGAAGGCGTCTCCGTCACGGTCACGCAGGTGAAACCCTCCGGCGATATGCGCCACGCCACCGTGTTCGTTGAACCCCTCGGCGGCAAAAAGGCGAAGGAGATCGTTGGGGCGCTCAACCGTCACAAGGGCTTCATCCGCGGATTGATGGGCAAGACGATCGCGTTGAAATTCACGCCGGAGCTTCGCTTCCTCGAAGACACCTCATTCGCCGAAGCGGAGAAAATCGAAACCCTGCTGAAGTCCTCAAGGGTTCAGCGCGATCTTCATGATGCGGATGACTCCGATGGGCCGTAGGCGCAAAGGGGCGGCGGTCCATGGCTGGGTCGTGGTGGATAAGCCCGAAGGCATCACTTCAACCCAGGTGGTCGCGATTGTCCGGCGTGTGTTCGATGCTCAAAAGGCGGGTCACGCCGGCACGCTCGATCCGATGGCGACCGGCGTGTTGGCAGTGGCGCTGGGAGAGGCGACCAAGACCGTGCCTTACGCCATGGAATCGGAAAAGGCCTACCGCTTCACGGCCTGTTGGGGGGAGGCGCGCGATAGCGACGATGCGGAAGGGCGCGTCACCGCCACTTGCGAGGTCCGGCCTGGGAAAGCGCAGATTGAAGCGATGCTGCCGCGCTTCCTGGGGAAGGTCACGCAGGTGCCCCCGGCCTACTCGGCCATCAAGGTTCAGGGCGAACGGGCCTACGATTTGGCCCGTGGCGGCGAAACCGTCTGCCTTGAACCGCGTACCGTCACCATTCACGAGGCTCGGGTCGCGGGCAGCCCGGATCCCGAGCACACCGAGTTCGAAATGCGTTGTGGCAAAGGGGCTTACGTGCGGGCCTGGGTGCGAGACCTGGCCCTGGCCTTGGGCACGGTGGGGCACGTTTCTCAGCTTCGCCGCACGGCAGTCGGCGGCTTTTCAGAAAAAGATGCCGTGGCACTGGAAACATTGCAGGGTTCTATGCATAGTCCCGCGGCTTTTGAGCACTTGAGGCCTATTTCGACCGCGCTGGACGGCATCCCGGCGCTGGCCGTGACGGGTCCGGATGCGGTCCGGCTGCGCAGCGGCAATCCGATCCTGATGCGGGCGAATCTGTTCGCGCGCCTCACGGAAGAAGCTGACAACGACGATCTGCAAGGGCTCACGGTCTATCTTTCCACCGGCGATGGCGAGCCTGTTGCGCTCGCGGCATTGCAGGCAGGCGAGCTGAGGCCGTTCCGTGTCTTCAACTTTGGAACTGGATGACCGTATGTCGATTACAGCTGAGCGCAAGAAAGAACTGATTTCCGAATACGGCGCCAAGGAGGGCGACACCGGCTCGCCCGATGTGCAGGTCGCCGTGCTTTCGGAGCGCATCTCCAATCTCACCGAGCATTTCAAGTCGCACGTGAAGGACAACCATTCGCGGCGCGGCTTGATCAAGCTCGTGTCGCAGCGGCGCAGGCTGCTCGACTACATCAAGGCCACGGATGGGAAGCGGTATGAATCGCTCATCTCCCGGCTGGGTTTACGGCGCTGAGGCGAAGCGTTTTCCGCGTTTCACAGCAAACTTCGCGTGCGTTCGCGGATGGTCCGCGAGGCGCGCACAACTCATTTCTTTGAGATGACCTCGAAGGAAGGTCTCTGGGCAATCCGGCTCAGGGAAAGGAAGGACGAAAACATGTTCAACATCGCAAGAGAGGAAATTGAATGGGGCGGCCGCAAGCTCGTCCTTGAAACCGGCAAGGTCGCGCGGCAAGCGGACGGCGCTGTGCTCGCCACCTACGGCGAAACCATCGTGCTCGCCACGGTCGTCGGGGCGCATGAACCACGCGCCGGTGTCGATTTCTTTCCGCTGACCGTCGATTACCAGGAAAAGTACTTCGCAGCCGGCAAGATCCCTGGCGGCTATTTCAAGCGCGAAGGCAGGCCGACAGAGCGCGAGACGCTCGTCTCACGGCTGATTGATCGCCCGATCCGTCCGCTGTTCGCCGAGGGCTACCGCAACGAAACGCAGGTGATCGCCACCGTTCTCAGCCACGACATGGAGAATGATCCTGACATTGTGGCGATGGTGGCCGCATCGGCCGCGCTTACGCTGTCCGGTATTCCGTTTATGGGGCCCATCGCTGCCGCGCGCGTCGGCTACGCTGCGGGCGAGTATGTGCTCAACACGCCGATCGACGAGATGCCGAACTCGCAGCTCGATCTGGTGGTTGCCGGCACCGCGGACGCCGTGCTGATGGTGGAATCCGAGGCGCAGGAGCTGGACGAGCAAACCATGCTCGGCGCGGTGATGTTCGGCCACCGTTCCATGCAGCCGGTGATCGAGGCCATCATTCGCCTGGCGGAAAAGGCGGCCAAGGAGCCGCGCGAAATCGCTCTCGATGATAACAAGCCAGCGCTAGAGAAGATCGGCAAATGGGCGAGCGCAGAGCTTTCCGCCGCCTTTCAAGTTCCGGAGAAGCATCTGCGCCGCGACAAGATCGCGGACATCCGCGCCCGTGCCGCGCAGGAGTTTGTCGGCGAAAGGGAAGGCCAGCTGCCGGAGAACAAGTTCAACAGCCTCTTCCATGACGTGGAAGCCGATGTGATGCGCAACGCCGTGCTCGACACCGGCAAGCGCATCGACGGCCGCGATACCAAAACGGTGCGGCGGATCACGGCGGAAGTCGGCATCCTCCCGCGCACGCACGGCTCCGCGCTCTTCACGCGCGGCGAAACGCAGGCGCTGGTGGTGGCGACGCTCGGGACAGGAGAAGACGAACAATTCGTCGATTCGCTGGAAGGCACCTACAAGCAGCACTTCATGCTGCATTACAATTTCCCGCCCTATTCGGTGGGCGAGACCGGGCGCCTGGGCGGCCCGCGGCGGCGCGACATAGGGCATGGCAAGCTCGCCTGGCGGGCGGTTCATCCGCTGCTGCCGAAGAAGGAGGAGTTCCCCTACACGCTTCGCGTGGTGTCCGAGATCACTGAGTCCAACGGATCATCTTCGATGGCGACCGTGTGCGGCACGTCCCTCGCGCTGATGGATGCGGGCGTTCCCCTTAAGCGGCCGATCGCGGGCATCGCGATGGGCCTCATCAAGGAAGACGACCGTTTCGCGGTACTGTCGGATATCCTTGGCGACGAGGACCATCTTGGCGACATGGACTTCAAGGTGGCGGGCACAGAACAGGGTGTCACCTCACTGCAGATGGACATCAAGATCACGGGCATTACGGAGGAGATCATGCGGGTGGCGCTGGACCAGGCGCACCATGGCCGCATCCATATCCTCGGAGAGATGGCGAAGGCGATCAGCCAGGCGCGGTCGCAACTGGGTGAGCACGCGCCGCGGATCGAGACCATGAAGATCCCCACCGACAAGATTCGCGAGGTGATCGGCTCGGGTGGCAAGGTGATCCGCGAGATCGTCGAGAAGACGGGCGCCAAGATCAACATCGAAGACGATGGCACGGTAAAGATTGCTTCAGCCGACGGCGAATCCATTCGGGCCGCGCTGAAGTGGATCAAGGGTATCGTGGCCGAACCGGAAATCGGCGAAATTTACGACGGCAAGGTCGTGAAGGTGATGGATTTCGGCGCCTTCGTGAACTTCTTCGGCCCCAAGGACGGCCTGGTCCACATCTCGGAACTGGCGCCTCGCCGGGTGGGGAAGACCTCTGATGTGGTCAGGGAAGGGCAGACCGTAAAAGTGAAGCTGCTCGGCTTCGACGATCGCGGCAAGGTGCGTCTGTCGATGAAGGCGGTCGACCAGGAAACAGGCGAAGATCTGTCCAAGAAGCAACAGACGCAACCGGAGCAGCCAGAAGGCCAGCAGCAGGCCGGCTAACAAACTACGATTGCATAAGATCGCCGCGCGGCTGAAACTGCGCGGCGATTCTCTTTCTGATGCGATGACCGCGACGCTGCGTATTCTCGGCATCGATCCGGGCCTTGCCCGCATGGGCTGGGGTGTGATCGATGTTTGCGGCACGCGCCTTTCGCATGTCGCGCACGGTGTGTTGCGCAGCGACACAAGGGCGGAAATTGCAGCACGGCTCTTAACCCTGCATGAAGAGCTGGCAGAAGTTATTGCCGAACTGCGGCCCTCGACCTTGGCAATCGAGCAGGCCTTCGTTGCCAGGGATGTGTCCGCTGCCTTGAAGCTCGGGCAAGCACGCGCTGTGGCGCTGGTGGCGGCGGCGCGGGCGGGACTTGCGATTGCCGAGTACGCGCCCAACCACATCAAGAAGTCCGTGGTTGGTGTGGGGCACGCGGAGAAAGCTCAGGTGCAAGCAATGGTGCGCAGGCTCTTGCCAACTTCGCAGGTCGAAGCTGCTGACGCCGCCGATGCGCTCGCCTGCGCCATTGCGCACGCACACCTTTCCGGCACCCGTGCGCGCATGATCGCCGCAATGACATGATCGGCAAGCTCACCGGCATCGTGGATTCTGTCGCAGAGGATCATGTTATCCTCGACGTGGGGGGTGTTGGCTACCTTGTCCATTGCCCCAACTCTACATTGAGCAAGCTCAACATGGGCGCGACCGCGTCGCTGATGACCGAGACGAAAGTAGGCGAAGACGCCATTCGTCTATATGGTTTTTCCACGGCCGAGGAGCGTGAGTGGTTTCGCCTGCTGCAGGGCGTGCAGAATGTCGGGGCGCGCGTCGCGCTGAATGTGCTGTCGGCGCTTTCGGCGCGCGAACTGGAGCGGGCGGTCGCTTTGGGCGACAAGGCGGCGGTGGGGCGCGCACAAGGCATCGGCCCCAAGCTTGCCACGCGCATCGTCACCGAGTTGAAAGACAAGGCGCCGGCCATGATGCTGCGTGGCCGTACCGAAGAGGGCGCTGCGGTGCCGATCATCGCGCCGCGCGGGCCGGAAGCGGACGCGGTTGCTGCCCTCGTCAAGCTCGGCTATTCGCAAACCCAGGCCGCGGAGGCCATTGCGCGAACCTCGCGCGAGCTCGGCGATCACGTACCGCTCGATGCGCTGATCCGCGAAAGCTTGCGCGCCATGGTAAGATAACGGCATGGCGTTGGTACAAAGCGGACCGAACGAGCGGCTTGTTGCGCCGGAGCGGGTCGAGGAGGACACGCTCGAGTCGAGCTTGCGGCCGAAGCGGCTGGCGGAGTTCGTGGGCCAGGCGCAGGCGCGCGAAAATCTCTCGATCTTCATCAGGGCGGCCCGCGAGCGCGGCGAGGCGTTGGATCATGTGCTCTTTTCCGGGCCTCCGGGGCTCGGCAAGACCACGCTGGCGCAGATCGTGGCGCGTGAGTTGGATGTGAACTTCCGCTCGACGTCCGGGCCGGTGCTGGCAAAAGCCGGCGATCTTGCGGCCATTCTCACCAATTTGGAGCCGCGCGATGTGCTCTTCATTGACGAAATCCACCGGCTCAATCCGGCGGTGGAAGAAATCCTCTATCCGGCGATGGAGGATTATGAGCTCGATCTGGTGATCGGCGAAGGACCGAGCGCGCGTTCCGTGAAAATCACCTTGGCGCCCTTCACGCTTGTCGGCGCCACGACGCGCTCCGGGCTTATCACCACGCCGCTGCGCGACCGCTTCGGCATTCCTGTTCGCCTCAATTTCTATTCGGCGGACGAACTGGTTTCCATTGTGGAGCGCGGCGCGCGCGTACTGGGGCTCAATCTGACCAGCGATGGCGCGCGCGAGATCGCCTCCCGCGCGCGTGGAACGCCGCGAATCGCCGGACGTCTGCTAAAGCGGGTGCGCGATTTCGCCAGTGTGGCAAATCACAGCGTCGTGGATGCCAGGATTGCCGACGAAGCGCTCACGCGCCTGGAAGTGGATAAGCGCGGACTCGATGCCTTCGACCGCCGCTACCTCAAGCTGGTGGCGGAGTCGTTCGGCGGCGGACCGGTCGGCATTGAAACGATCGCCGCGGCGCTCGGCGAAGCGCGCGATGCCATCGAAGAAATCGTCGAACCCTTCCTGCTTCAGCAGGGGCTCGTGCAGCGCACCCCGCGCGGCCGCGTGCTCACCGGCGCAGCTTTCGAGCACCTGGGTCTCGCCGCGCCCTCGCGCGATCCGGCGCAGATTGGGCTGTTTTCAACCCAACCCGATGACTAGATTGTCATCGATGGATGCAATGTTCCGGCGGGTTGTGGTTCTGGCGGTCGCGTTAGGCCTGACGCTCATGGTGTTTTTCGGCGCGGGCTATTTCGGTTCGGTGTGGACGCACTACTTCTCTGGGGAGCCGGAGCAGAAGAACACCACGGGTGAAATCGCCGTAAAAATCATCAATCAACCCGCGCCCAAAATATATCCGTGCTCAAAATCCCATCCGTGTCCATTTGACGGCGCACGTCCAGCGCCCCTTGTAAATCCGCATGAGTGATGCGTCCGGCGGCTTTGACGGCAAGACGCATGTGCTGCCCGTTCGTATCTATTACGAAGACACCGACCTCTCCGGCATCGTCTATCACGCCAACTATCTGCGCTACATGGAGCGGGGCCGCTCGGAGTTCTTCCGCGCCGCCGGCATCGCGCGTCTCGCCCAACTCGACCACCCGGAGCCCACCGCCTGGACCTTGCGCTGGGTGGAACTCGAATACCTGAGGCCTGCGCGGCTCGACGATCTGATTGAAGTGCACACCCAAGCCACATCGCTGACCGGGGCGCGGATGACGGCTGAGCAAAATATCTTTTGTAAAGGCCTTCAGTTGACCCGGGGGCGCGTGGAAGCGTGCATTATCACGCTCAGCGGGAAGCCTCGCCGAATTCCGCAGATGCTCCGCGAGAAGCTCTCGCCGTTCGTCCTGGAAACTATCGGTTAACCATTCCCGCCCAAATTCCGTCAATAAAAAATGGCCCTTGAGGGCCACGGTCCGGCTGCTGCCGGAAGCGTGCTCCGCTACCCAAGAGAGGCTCTGGATCATGCTCAAGCGAACGGCCGCCGTGCTGGCAGCGGCTCTGGCGATCTGCTTGAGCATGGGGGAGGTCCAGGCGCAGCGCACCGCGCCAGTCTCGCACGATACGCAGAGTCAGGAGCTGCCGCCGCCCGACGCAGCCCCCACCACCAATGTCGACGTTGATCAGAGCGGCGACACCTTCGCCCCCGCCCTCAATCGGATATCTTTCGTCTCTTTGTTTCTCCACGCGGACCTTATCGTGAAGGCCGTGTTCGTGCTGCTCGTTCTGGCGTCGCTGTGGTCATGGGCGATCATCATCAACAAATGGATGGCGCTTGGCCTCCTGAAACGCCGGGCCGGCAAGTTCGAAAAGGTATTCTGGTCGGGCCTTTCGCTCGATGAGCTCTATCAGCAGTTCTCGCAACGCACCGATCATCCGTTTGCGGCGGTCTTCACGGCCGCGCTGCGCGAGTGGCGCCGTGCCTTCGAGGGCGGTCCGCCGCGCGAATCCCTCGTGCCGGGGGTCAAGGACCGTATTGAGAAGGCGATGAACGTCACGATCCTTCGCGAAACGGAAGGGATCGAGCGCCAGCTCGGATTCTTGGCAACCGTCGGCGCCACCGCTCCGTTCGTCGGTCTATTCGGCACGGTATGGGGCATCATGAATTCGTTTTCGGCGATTGCCGCGCAGCACAACACAACGCTGGCCGTTGTGGCGCCCGGCATTGCCGAGTCACTGTTTGCGACCGCCATGGGTCTGCTCGCGGCCATTCCGGCCGTGATTTTTTACAACAAATTCGTCAACGAGATCGGGCGCTATACGGGCCGCCTCGAAGCCTTCGCCGACGAATTCTCGGCCATCCTGTCGCGCCAGCTGGATGAAAAGGCGGCACGCTGAATGGTTGCGCATGTACAGCGTGCGGCGGTGGGGAAGGGGAGGCGCGGCCGCATCCGCCCGATGGCGGAAATCAATGTTACCCCATTTGTCGATGTCATGCTGGTGCTGCTGATTGTATTCATGGTGACGGCGCCGCTACTGACCGTCGGCGTCCCTGTCGATTTGCCCAAAACCAAAGCGCAGCCGCTGTCGCAGGATCGCGAGCCGTTGTCGGTCAGCGTGCGGCGCGATGGCCGAATATATCTTCAGAATGCCGCCATCGACGAAACCGATCTGGTGCCGAAGCTCACCGCCATCGCCACCAATGGCTACGATCAGCGCATCTTCGTGCGCGGTGACAAGTCGGTCGATTATGGCCGCGTGATGGAGATCATGGCGCTGATCAGCTCTGCCGGTTTCACGCATATCGGTCTGGTTACGGATGTCGCCCGGAAAAAGCACTCAGGCGCTTAGTCGGATATCGATGACCACGCGCGCCAGCGCACGGCAATCGCCGGTCGGTTTGGCGGGCTCGGTGCTTCTGCATGTGAGCATCATCAGCGCCACCCTCTTCACCTTCGCGCACAAGCTGGAGATCGCGCAGGAATCGCCGCCCGTCGTTCCTGTGGAACTCGTTACGCTCGCGAACAAGACGAACATCATCGCAACGGTGAAGGCGCCGCCCAAACTTCTCCCGAAGCGTGAAGAGCCGGCGCCACCCCCGCCGCAGAAGGCTGAAGCGACGCCACAGCCGGAAAAGGCAGAGCCCGAGAAGATGGACGCCGCCCCGGAGCCAACGCCGCGCGAAGCGCCGCCGCCTCCGCCCGAGAAGGTCGCGCCGGAACCCGCGCCCAAACCGCCGCCTATCCCAAAGATCGAGCCGCGGCCGGAGCCAAAGGCGGAAGCGCCAAAGAAGCAGGCCACGC
>JAFAVP010000196.1 GCA_019242395.1 Alphaproteobacteria bacterium
CCACGGACGATGTGGAGGGCTGGCGGCAGACACTATCGCTGTTGGCCACGGATCGCGAACTGGCAGCCGACCTGGGCCAGCGCGCGCATGAGCGCGCACGGCAATACACGCCAGAGCGGATGGCAGAAGGGTATTGGAATGCATATCGCACGCTGAGTTCGACTCCCGCGAAGATGGGAGTGGCGGCATGAAAATCGTTTGGTTCGTACACACCATCTCCTCCTGTTGGAACAATGGCAACGCTCACTTCTTGCGCGGGCTCGGCAGGTCATTGCACAAGCTCGGACACGACGTTCTGTTTTGCGAGCCGTGCGGGAATTGGAGCGAAACCAATCTGACCATCGATCACGGTACGGCGCCGCTGAACGCCTTCAGGCGCGCTTTTCCGGACCTGCGCGTGCAACAGTACGAGGCTGCGCAGCCTGACCTGGGTGCACTGACGCACGGCGCCGATCTGGTGGTTGTGCATGAATGGAACGAGGCCTCTCTGGTGAATGCGCTGGGAAATATGCGCAGGCGCGGCGCTCCCTTCACATTGCTGTTCCATGACACGCATCACCGCGCTGCCACGGCTCCCGGATCCATGCGGCAGTTCGATCTCTCGGGTTTCGATGGTGTGCTCGCTTTCGGCGAAGTGATCGCGGAGATCTACCGGAAGCAGGGATGCGCCAATCGCGCGTGGGCGTTTCACGAGGCGGCGGACACCACAACGTTCTTCCCTCGTGCGGCAGAACGGGAATGCGACCTCGTTTGGATCGGGAATTGGGGTGACGAGGAGCGCTCCGCGGAGCTTCACGACTTCCTGATCGAGCCTGCACAGGAACTCGATCTACGCGCGCAGATGTACGGCGTGCGTTATCCCGCCACCGCGGTCGAAGAGCTTTGGAGCCGCGGCATCGAATATCGTGGGTGGCTGGCAAACCACAAGGCGCCGATCGCCTTCGCCAAAGCTGCGTTTGCGATCCACGTCCCGCGGCGGCCCTATGCGGCGGCCCTGCGAGGCATCCCGACCATTCGAGTGTTCGAGGCATTGGCCTGCGGCATCCCGCTGATCTGCGCCCCATGGGAGGATAGCGAAAGACTGTTTCCACCCGGCTGCTATCTCTCCGCTCGCGATGGGGATGAGATGCGAATGCGGATGCGCGATGTACTGCACGACGAAGACCTGCGGCGCGCGCTCATGGAAAACGGCATGGCGGCCATCAAAGCACGCCACACCTGCGATCACCGCGCGCGGCAGCTGCTTGGCATCTACGATTCGCTGAATCTCACACGGGCGAGGGAGGCGGCCTGATGCGCTTTGCCTTCTTCGGCTCCAGCCTCGTCTCGGCTTACTGGAACGGTGCGGCGACGTACTATCGCGGTTTGCTCAGGGCGCTGGCAGAGCGCGGGCACAGCATTCTATTCTGCGAGCCGGATGCTTTCGAACGGCAGGCCCATCGCGACATCGATGATCCGGATTGGGCCGAGGTGCTCGTGTTCCCCGCAGATGCCCCAGGCTTGGAACGCGCTCTTGCCCGTGCCGGCGACGCGGATGTTGTCGTGAAGTTCAGCGGCGTCGGCGTTTTGGATGTCGAACTGGAGCACGCGGTGCTGGCGCGCAGGCGCCCGCATCAATCCGTGCTGTTCTGGGATGTGGATGCGCCGGCGACGCTTGATCGCATGGGTGCGAATGAACCGGATCATCTGCGGCCGCTGATCCCGCGTTACGATGCTGTTTTCACCTATGGCGGTGGCGATACCGTAGTCCAGGCCTATGAGTCGTTCGGCGCACGAATGTGCGTACCGATCTACAACGCTGTAGATCCCGACACGCACCATCCAGTGCCGCCAGAGCCCCGCTTCGAAAGCGATCTCGCGTTTCTCGGCAATCGCTTGCCGGACCGGGAAGCCCGGGTCGAAGAGTTCTTTTTAGGTGCAGCCGAGCGCCTGCCGGAGCGGCGCTTTCTCATCGGTGGCAACGGTTGGGCCGACAAGCCAATGCCGCGCAACGTCGCTAATGCGGGTCACATCTACACGCGCGATCATAACGCCTTCAATTGCACACCGCTGGCGGTGCTGAACGTGAATCGGGAGAGCATGGCACGCTACGGCGCCTCGCCAGCCACACGTATTTTTGAGGCCGCCGGCGCGGGTGCCTGCATCATCAGCGATGCTTGGGATGGCATCGCAGAGTTTCTGGAACCCGAAAAAGAAATCCTGCTTGCCACCAGGGGCCAGAATGTCGCTGAACATCTGCAAGCCCTGGATCCCGCGAAGGCTCGCCGGATCGGCGAAGCCGCGCGCCGACGCGTGCTCGCAGAGCATACCTATGCGTTGCGCGCGGGCGAAGTGGCAGCGGTGCTCGAAGGCCACACCACTCTGAAGGAGGCGGTGTGATGGCAAAGATCGTTATCCTCGGGCTTACGATTACCTCCTCCTGGGGAAACGGGCACGCCACCACGTACCGTGCGCTGGTGAAGGCGCTGGCGCGGCGCGGCCATGACATTCTCTTCCTTGAGCGCGACACGCCCTGGTACCGCGAACATCGCGACGTGACCCGCTGTCCGTCGGCAAAGATCGCATTATACAAAACGCTGCCTTATCTTGCCGACCGCTTCGCCGGCGAAGTGGCAGGTGCCGACGCGGTGATCGTGGGCTCGTTCGTCCCCGACGGCATCGAAGTGGGCCAATGGGCCATACGCACGGCGAAGTGTCCAGTGGCCTTCTACGACATCGATACGCCCGTCACGCTTGCAAAATTGCAGCGCGGCGAATGCGACTATCTTTCCGTCGAGCTTATTGCAAGGTTTGATTTGTACCTGTCCTTCACCGGCGGGCCCGTCCTTAAGTTGGTGCAGCAGATGGGAAGTCCAACGGCCGCGGCTTTCTATTGCTCGGTAGATCCCGAATTGCACGGCCCCGTCGCCACCAGGCGCAAGTGGGAAATCGGATACCTCGGCACCTATTCGCCGGACCGGCAGGTGGGACTCGATGCCATGCTGCTTGCTCCCGCACGCGCTCTACCCGCTAAATATTTTGCGGTGGCCGGTGCACAGTACCCTTCCAAGATTACCTGGCCCGGCAATCTGCTCCACATTGAGCATCTGCCACCCGACCAGCACCCAGATTTCTACTGCGGCCAGCGGTTTACCCTAAACATAACCCGCGACGACATGAAGGCGCTCGGTTTTTCGCCGAGCGTGCGGCTGTTCGAGGCTGCGGCCTGTGGGGTTCCTATCATCAGCGACACATGGCCGGGTTTGGAAACAATCTTCGCGGTGGGACGGGAAATCCTTGTCGCCGAAAACACTGAAGACGTTCTGCGCATCCTGCGCAACACGACACCCGCCAAACGAAAGTCGATAGCCGCCGCCGCACGCAGGCGCGTGCTGTCGGAGCACACCGCCACGCATCGCGCTGAGCATTTGGAGCATCTGCTCGATCTCTGCGCATGGCAACCCATTTCATGTCGTCAGCAACGAAGGGCGCTTGCAAGTCCATGAAAGGAGTTGGAGTTAGCCAATGAAGCGCATTTTGATTGCCGGCGGAGCTGGATTCCTTGGCTCGCATCTGTGCGAGCGCCTGGTGGAGCGTGGTCACAGCGTCACGTGTGTCGACAATTTTCGCACCGGGCACCGCCGAAATATCTCACATCTTTTGTGGCATCCACGTTTCCGGCTGATTGAACACGATATTGTGAAGCCCCTCTCCGTCAGCGCGTCGATCGATGAGATCTACAATCTGGCCTGTCCCGCTTCGCCGCCGCACTACCAGCGGGATCCGCGCTACACGGTGATGGTGAATGTCATGGGCGTTGCCAATCTCATTGAGCTGGCGCGCTACAAGAAGGCGCGGTTGCTGCAGGCCTCGACCAGCGAGGTTTATGGGGATCCACTGAACGACGAGCAGTCTGAAACCGATTGGGGAAACGTAAACTGCACTGGCCCCCGTGCCTGTTACGATGAGGGCAAGCGGTGCGCCGAGACGCTTCTGTTTGACGAATGGCGCCAGCACGATCTCCCGATCAAGGTTGCGCGTATCTTCAACACCTACGGCCCCCGCATGCAGGAAGAAGACGGGCGGATCATCTCAAATTTTGTTGTCCAGGCGCTGACGGACCAGCCGATGACGGTGTACGGCGACGGCTCCCAAACCCGTTCCTTCTGTTACGTGGACGATCTTGTCGACGGCCTCATTCGTCTGATGGACTCCCCGGCGTCCGTGACCGGCCCCATCAATCTCGGGAATCCGGAGGAGCTGACCGTGTTGCGAGTTGCACACCGCGTGGCGGCCGTTTTGGGGAAAAGGGCCAAAGTGGACTTCAATCCGCTACCCGCGGATGATCCGCGCCGCCGCCGCCCCAACATCAGCCGCGCGGCAGCCTTGCTCGGCTGGAAACCCACAACGTCTCTGGATGCCGGTCTAACAAAAACCATTGCGTACTTCCGGAAGCTTTTGGCGCCAGTCAACGCTCACGAGGCACTTCCGCTCGACAATGTCGTTTCTATGGGGGCAGCGCGAGCGGCGAGCGCTTAACGATGGGAGTTTAAATGACTCGGGCGAACGTCACTACTGATCACAAGCAGATCCGCAAGTGGGCGGAAGCGCGTCGGGGCAAGCCAGCGACAATGAAGGATACGGAAGAAGGCGGCGAAGTGGGTATCCTTCGCCTTCATTTCGACCCTCTGGACAAGGGATTGGAGAAAATCTCCTGGGACGAATTCTTCGAAAAATTCGATCAGGCCGCCTTGGCGTTTCTTTATCAGGAGAAGATAGAAAAACGGTCGTTTTCACAAATTCGTGGACCGCAGCAACGCCGAAGACCAGGACGAGGGCGACGAACGACTGACCCTAGTCCCAGATTGGGCGACCGCTGTGGGCGCAGCCCAGAGCGATATGCTGCGCGATCGTTGCGCCGACATCGCTGAAGGTTTCACGCCTGCCAGCGGATCCGTGGGGTATCCCCGGACCGAAAGCGACAATCGGAATATGCTCTCGAGTATGATCCGTGCCGCGCCACGTTGGATCGCAGCCGTGATCGGCAGTAATCATTACCAAGTCATCGCGGCGCAGTTTTGATGCGAGCTGCGGCAGCCAGGCATCAAAGGCTTCGAGCGCAGCAGCATAACCCACCACGTCGCGGCGGTGGCCGTAAAGCGTGTCGAAGTCGTTCAGATTGGCGAACGTCAAGCCGCTCTCCGCCAATGCACTGACACTCTCCAGAATTCTCGTCATCGCGTCTGGGTTGTCACGCGTCTTGATGGCGTGACCCGTATGCGCATGCGCAAAGATGTCAGCAATCTTGCCAATAGAGACGATCTCCCGGCGCGCCTCATCCGCTCGAGCCAATAAAGTCCCCTCCGGTGGCCGCATTGTGTAGTCTTGGCGGTTCGAAGTGCGGGTAAATCCCGTTTCGGACGTGCCCACGAACGGCCGTGCGATCACACGCCCCACGCGCCACGGATCGAGCAGCCGCCGCGCCACCGCACAGATCTCGTAAAGCCGCTCCAGGCCGAATTTCTCCTCGTGCGCGGCGATCTGGAATACACTGTCGGCGGAAGTGTAGCAGATCGGTTTACTGGAACGGATGTGCTCCTGGCCCAAGCGAGTGATGATCTCTGTTCCAGAGGCATGGCAATCGCCCAGAATGCCTGGAAGATCTGCTTCCCAGCAGAATTGCGCGATCATCTCGGGCGGAAAGGCCGGTGTCGTGTCCGGAAAGTAGTGCCAATCCTCCTCTACTGGCGTGCCGGCAATCTCCCAATGGCCCGACGGCGTGTCCTTGCCGGGGGATACCTCGGCTGCGCAGGCAAATCGCCCTTCTGGCGGCCCGGATGTCTCGAGACCCGGCGGCACCCGCCCTGTGGCAAGGCTGCAGGCCCCGCCGAAGCCCAGCCGCACTAGATTAGGAACCCTTAATGGCCCTTCGCGAAAGCCTGAGCGGTCCGCATTACGCGCGGCACAGGCCGCCGCGATATGCCCGATCGTATCGGAACCTTCGTCGCCATAGCGCGCCGCATCCGGTGTCGAACCGATGCCGACGGAATCCAACACAATCAGGAACGCACGGGGCATTGATCGGCTCAGCCGGCGACGGCCAGCGGCCTTTCACCGGGCGCGCACAGATGCGCGTACCGGTGAATCATGCTGGCACAAAAATCTGCATATTCCTGAGGCACCAATGGTGCGCTGGTGTGGTGAGGAGCAATCCCGCGATGCTCCGGGGTGAAGCAAAAGGTCAGCGTTACGTCGAACTCGGCAAGGGCTTCCATTTGCCTGTCGAACCAGGAGAGTGCGTTGGGCCGGAAACTGTCTGCCCAAGAAAGGCCGGTGCGCAGATGCCGCACGCCCAATCGCCGCATCCAGTGCACGGCCTCATTCAATCGAGGGTCCTCGAAATGGAACCATTGGCACAACCCGAGCGAAGGAGTGAGTTCCGCAAAGACGGGCAGTGCTTGCTTGGGCCTACCGTCGGCGTGGAGAATACCCATGTAGAAATGGCGATAGTAAGAGGAGCCTTCCGCCTCTTTGTGGCGTGTTGTGGCGCCCCAAGCCTGCGGCAGGTCATAGAGGCTATACCAGTGTATGCGTTGTGCACGGCCCCGCAGCAGCTCCGCGGTGCGCCTGAGCCCCCACGCCTGCACTTCCTCGGCACCAAAGCTCGATACTCCAACCTCCGTGACCCAAAGAGGTAGCTGGGTCACGGCCTCGATATCGTCCAATTTGGCTGGCCACTCATTGATATGCCAGAGGTTCCAGTCGAGTGGAAAACCGTGTACCGCGATGACGTCCACTTCGTTGAGGGCACCTTTGGTTGCAAGATTCCGCACGAAAAGTGGATCGATAGGAGACATTCCGCCGAGAACCCGAAGCAGCCGCGGATTCTCACCCGCGATCCCCCGACCGGCAAGAGTGCACATTTCCGCGAAGCGTGACCAATCGGGATCAATTTCCGGGTCCCAATGAGATTTGTTGTTGGGCTCGTTCCAGATCATCGCCGCTTCGATCATCCGCGTCTTCCTCTCGCGGGATAGACGGCGCCCTTTTCGCACAGCGGATGGGCCGGCTTGCAAATATAAACTTCAGCTTCCGGATGCCCAATGATCTCGAAACCTGCACTGCGCAGCATAGCTTCGGCGCAGGCGCGATTCGGCACCCACCAATTGGTCGGATCGCCTGCATAGCGGTGCTCGATGAAGTGCAGCTTTGGAAAATTGGCCGACTCGAACACGTGCTTGTCCCAAAAGTCGTAATCCTTCTCGAACTCTTCCACATCCGCGCTTCCGCGCTGCATGGACTGGAATACTAGCATCTCGTCAACCACATGTTCGCGGATCAGATCGAGCGCCAGCAGCGGATGCCGCAGGTGGTAAAGGACACCCAGAAAGAGAACGAGGTCGAACTTCTCACCCAATGCACCCACCTCGTAGACTGAGAGCGGGCGGAATTCGATATCCAGTTCGTTCACCTCTGCCGCGAAGCGCGCCTGCTTCAAATAGTCTTGGTCGCTATCCACTCCTATTACGCGCCTGGCGCCGCGCCGCTTCATCTCCATCGAATAAAAACCGGCATTGCAGCCGATATCGAGAACGGTCTTGCCGGTAAGGTCCTGGGGAATCGCGTCGCAGAAGCTGCGCCATTTCACTGCCGGGTAATCCCCAAGGAAATGCGACGGGGCGGTCGGCACACCGTGAAGATCCAGATTGTGGAACCACGGACCGAGCGCTTCCACTTGGGCCCGGATTTGCTCCGCTGACAACATCAGGAAAGTCCTATCTGCATCGACAGCGAGCGATCATTCCCGTTCGATAGAAGCCGCTCACGATTTTCGTCCTGCAGCAGTGACATGGCTGCCCGGTAGCCGTTAAGCGTGCCGACGTCCACGTACGCACTACCCGCCTTCACGCCTACGGCTTCACCACCTTGCCCCAGCCAGGCGTTCACCAATGTGCCTATGTATTCGTCGCGCTTATCTCGCGCTCTCCATAACCGCTCAAGCTCAAGTAGAACGTAGCCGGGCATTTTGAAGGCCCCCCAGATCCAGTGCGAGGAGGGATTCGGCTGCTTAACCTGAATTTCCTGCACGCGGCCGGTGCGGTCCACCACCACTGCATCGAAGCATTGGGGCTGTTCCACCGGAAAAAGCAGAAACGAAAGCGTATCATCCGGCAGTGATGCCAGCGCGTCTTCGGGGAACCAGACGGTGTCGGGCAATCCCACAATCAGCGGTTCGTGCGGCGCAATGAGGGGTGCCGCACGGAACACAGCATCGCATAATCCGGCCGCAATTTGCTGGACAACGTAAACAATGGAGGCTTCGCGGTAGGTCCCGCCGTAATACTCGAGAATGTCTGACTTTCCGGGCGAGATGACGAAACACAGTTTGTCGACGCCGCCCGTCATCATCCGGTCAACGAGATATTCGCTTACGGCTCGAGGCTGTTCGTTGCCACCTTTGATACGACTGCCCACCGGCAACAACTCTTTCGAAAAAGCAAGGGGCTGAATGCGGCTGCCCCGGCCCGCCGCTGGGATCACGCCCCACATCTATACGCGCGCCTCTTCATACCGGGCGCGACCACGGCGGGGGCCATCGCACAGCAATGCGAGAAATTCTTCGGCGCGGCGCTCAGATGAATGTTCGCGCAGCACGCGTGCTCGGGCGCGAAGCCCCAGCTCACGAAGGTCCGCATTTCCGCGGTCTAACGCCCCGAGAACATCGACCGCCGAAGATCCCGCGATGACTTCCGCTCCGGGCTCGAAAAAGGCGTCCAAACCTTGCCACGTATCTGTGACGATGGGCGTACCGCATGCGGCGGCCTCGAACAGCCGGCCCGACGGACACCAGCCCATAGCGGCCATATCTTGCCGCGTGATGTTCAGCGTCATTCGCGACGACGAATAGAACGCCGGATGCTCGCTCGGCGGGAGGTGGCGAACGAAATGGATGTTGTCGCTCCATGGGAAGTCATGCGGGTACTGCGCGCCACCGATCACGAACCGCAGATCGGGGCAACGACGTGCCGGTTCTATGAGTAGGTGCGCGAGCAGGTGCTGGCGGTCGGCAGCGTAGGTTCCAAGATAGGAAAGATCGCTACGGTAGGTTGCCACCGGTGGTACTGGCCGGTGCACCTGGGGATCCACGTGGCCATAAAGCGGCGCGACACGCTGCGCCCCCAGATATTCGCGCAAGAGCTTGAGGGCTTTTCCTCCGGTGTAGCTCAGCACGAGATCGAAATGCGCCAGCCCTTGTGGCCCAATGTAAGGAACCGCTTCGCCGCGGATCAGCCGTCCGAGCGTCACGGGGGTATCCAGATCGTAGAAGATGGGTCGGACCTGCATTTCAGAAACAAGATCACCAGCCGTGAGCGCATCGGGGCAGTAGGAGGTGACAATCGCCGCATCAGCGTCTTTCAGTTCAGTCCGAGCGGTCTGAATAGCATCTGGCCAATGCGGGTAGAGGATCAGAGTGCCGCCCGGCACAACGAAATAATCTCGCGCGCCTGCGTAGTACGGGACGTCACGTTCGAAAAACACCACGCGATGTCCTTTGGCTGCAAGCGCGCGGCACAACCCCCGCCAGAGCGTTGCATGGCCGTTCCCCCATGAGGAACTGATTGTAAGGCCAAACACCACCAGTTTCATGACGCTGCCGCCGCGAAAATGGACTCCTGTGCCGGGGTGGGCGACCTGCTGGGCCACATCCACAGTTCCGTAATACTTACCGGTGGCACCTCGACGGAGTGCCAAGCGTCCGGCGACAATCCCCGCTGGTGGAGCCGAACGGCGCGGATAAGTTCCGCGTGGGTAAACATGGCGATGGCCTTGGAAGGATACCGGATGCACATCTGTTCGACATGCTGCATTGCGCGTGTGCACGCTTCCATGATCGTCTCGCCGCCGGGCGCACGCGCTCTCGCCCGGCTCGCGTTCCACATGTACCACTGGGGATCCTGTTCCAAGGCTTCGAAGGTGAGCCCGGTCCAATCGCCAAAATCGATCTCATCCAGCGCATCGTGAACATGGACCGGCAAACCTAAGCGATCCGCCAGCGGTCCCGCCGTTTCGAGACACCGCACGCGCGGACTGGACTGGATACATTCGATGTCACGATCGCCAAGCAAGGTCGCCAATTCGCGCGCCTGCTGCCATCCCTGGTCGGAAAGGTGCACGCTGGCGTTGTCACGCCCGACAAGCGTGGTTCCGATTAGCGGGTGCTCACCATGGCGCACCAGGAAAATACTGCACACCCTAGTGTTCCGTGCGGGGTGAGCCCGCGATGAACTCCAGCGTGCGCTGACGCGCCTCGTCATCGGTAAACTGCTGCGGGGGAGACTTCATGAAGTAGCTAGACGGTCCGATAAGAGCACCGCCAAGGTGCCGGTCCAATGCCAGCTTGGCGCAGCGTACAGCATCAATCACCACGCCTGCCGAGTTGGGCGAATCCCACACCTCAAGCTTCAACTCCAGGCTGAGCGGAACCCCGCCAAAAGCAGTGCCTTCGAGTCTGATGTATGCGTTCTTGCGGTCCGCGAGCCAAGGAATATGATCGCTGGGACCAATGTGGATGTTGTCAGCTGTTAGGGGGATGTCGAGTTGGCTGTTCACCGCGCGGGTTTTGGATATCTTTTTTGACTGCAGCCGCTCGCGCTCCAGCATATTCAGGAAATCGGAATTTCCTCCGAAATTCAGCTGGTACGTGCGATCGACCCGGACCCCGCGCTCACGAAAAAGATTCGTGAGCATGCGATGCACAATGGTGGCGCCCACCTGGCTCTTGATATCGTCTCCGACCAATGGCAACCCGCGTTCCTCAAAGCGGGTGCGCCACCATTCGTTGGAGGCTATAAAGACAGGTATGCAGTTGACGAAGGCGCAACCCGCCTCAAGGGCCCGTTCCGCGTAGAATTCCGTGGCACGTTGTGAGCCGACCGGCAGGTATGAGACAAGCACATCGGTTCGCGACTCGCGGAGGACGGATGTGACGTCTGTTTCCGGTTCCTCGGATTCTTCAATCTCATCCTTCAGATACTTTCCAAGCCCATCCAGTGTCGGTCCCCGGTGTACTGTTACATCGGTCTTGGTCAATCTGGCGAACCGTGCCGTGTTATTGGGGGGCGCGAAAACCGCCTCGGCAACATCCCGGCCGACCTTCAAAGCGTTGATATCGAAGGCTGCCGAGAGTGCAATGTCACGAACCCGATAGCCGCCCAACTCGGCGTGCATGAGACCGGCCGCAGGTTCGTTATCCCGGGCATCCCGATAATAGCTTAGTCCTTGGACGAATGATGAAGCGCAGTTGCCAACCCCGGCGATCCCCACCCGAACTTTCTTCGCGGGGAGCTCCAAACTGCTGCTCTGCATCGTTTAATCTCGACAGATGAAGAAGCAAAAAATGAATTGCTTCACGTGGCCCCTCCGAAACGCGCCCACGCACACTTGGTTTCGAAGCGGCAGCACTTTTCTTATCTTTTGCTGACAATGCGGGATGGCAGCCGCCAAGCGCCTTTGCTGTTACGTTGAGCGCCCACTGCTCCGAGCAAGGAGCAGCCGAACTGATGGACCAATCCGAGAGGTTATGCCGGTGAAGGGCTATCCCCTTTCGTCTTCACCGCACCGTATTGTTGCTGCTTAAAATCCTTCAGCCGCTTCTCTGCTGCGCGGAAGGCATCCTTGATGGACGTGTGCACGTTAGGCGCGGCATGCCGCTCCTTCGCGTGATGCGGTTCACGGCTAACAGCCACCTCGCGTCCAGGCACCCGCAGCGCAATGTGAACCTCAGGGATGTTGCCGCTCCGGTGCTGTCTATGAAGCATCTCCACCGAGACACGACACCCGATGAGATGCGGATAAAGTTTCTCAAGCCGGTCGACGTGCTCCCGAATAAGCGACTCGATTTCAGCCGATGGCTTGAGATTGTGGAACGTGATTTCCAGCGGGACGTCCATGTTTTACCTCAATATGGAACGATTGCGGCTGCGAGGCTGGACAAGCATCATCAACACGAAATCCCCGATGATCGTGTCCAGGCCTCCATTGTCCGCAGCGCGCGAGGCCTCGTCAATTCGGCTGCCTTTGAACCTTAGCCGCGCGATGGGGGGCTACTGCCGTGAGGTTTGCCCGGTGGCCTGACTGCTCACGCCGGGCTTTACAATATCCGGTTCGGAGTTGCGGTCCCGCGGGTCCCCGGCGCTGTTCCGCTGCGGGTCCTGCATGGGGCTCCGGACGTCCGTGTCCTTCAGGCTCGTGGCGGGGGCATCGCGCAGGTCGTGCTTCTTCGAGGTCTGGTGGTCGCCGTGCTGCATCGTCTCCTCCAAGGTTCTGAAGAAAAAACGTGCGGAGGGCAGAAGCGTTGCTTCATTTTGCCGAATGACCGGTTTGCAGGCTCCGGTGCAGCAACAGAGGCTGCGCGTACCAGAACGTCAGAAACAGGAGCAGCGCCAGGGCGGCCGCCGTGGTACCGGCAGCGGGTGAGTCTGCAATTCGGGTGATCGCGACGTAGATGTCGCCGCTGATGCCCAGCGCCAGGGGCAGAAGGGCCGCCGTGATGCACGCCGAACCGAAGCGGAAGACAGGCTGAGCGTCTTCACCCTTGAACGCCAGCCGGTGGAAGGCCGCAGGCGCGATCAAGAGAAGCAACGCGAACGCAACGCAAGCGAGCGCCACTCCGTGGACAATCTTCGATGCGGGCGGCAGGCGCGCGAACACCTGGCTGAGGCTCACCAGGAATTGAAAACCGAGCAGCGCCTGCGCGCCGGGAATGACGATCCGCGCCTCCGTGAGCATCTGATCGATCTTCACCTGCAGCGAGGTGGGTTTTTCCTGGATTGTCTCGTGCACGTGCCTGCCTTTCAGCTTCGCTCGCCGATAGCCAATCTCCAGACCATACCAGAGCACCAACGCAAGCGCGGTGAAAAAAACGCCGGCGGCCACGCCCAACCACAGCGAAAAGCCGCGTTCGAAGGCGATGTAAATGTCGAGCCCTAAAGAGATCGCGAACGGCAGAAGGGCCCATCCGGCGAACACAGTGGCGGTGTGGTGAAGGTTCGGCGTGATGTGACCGTCGTACGTGAGGCGGTGCTGCGTACCCGGCGCAATCAGCAGTGCCATGGCAAGCGCAATGAGCAGGAGCGCGATGCCATCCAACTGGCGCGAGAGGACCGGCAGCTTCTCGAACGCTTCGTTGAAGACGACGTTGAACTCGAAGCCAAAGAGGATTTGCGAGCCCAGCATCAGCAGGCGCGTTTCGTCCAGCGCCATCTTGAATTTGCGCTCGACGCTCACCGCAGCATCCAGTTGGCGATATCGGCCCAGACGCTCTCGCCATCCAGATCGCGCAACAGCATGTGGTAGCCGTGCGGGTAGCGGCGCACCACGGCACGCCTGCTCAGATCTCGTATCACCGCCTGTGTCGGCCGTTTCGGGATGACTTGGTCGTTTCCTCCGTATACAAATAGAATGGGCGCTGGATCACGCAGATGAGCCGGTGCTTGCCGCGCTTCGTCCATCAGATTCACGAGCCCATACACCTGATCGGCCCGCACCGAGTGCTGATACACCGGATCGCGCGAGAGCTTCTTCAGTACCTCGATATTGTCGCAGGCGACGATGTGCAGCCCTTCGCCGGTGACATGCATCGACGGCACGAAGCGCGCCGCAATCCAGAGCGCGGCGCGGTAGGTCAGCGGCATGTCGGCTCGCGACCACACTGCAGGCGCAACAAGAACCGCACCATCCAGCTTCGGCGGGTGAGCGCTTGCCAGCGCGGTCAACACCACAGAACCGCCCATGCTTTCCCCGAGTGCATAGACGGGCACACCCGGATACTTCGCATGAGCTGCGGTGGCAAAGTCCGCCAGATCCTGACGCATGGCGTCGCTGCCTGCCCAGATACCCCGGTTGGGCGACAGTCCAAACCCACGCTGGTCGTAAGCGTAAGTGGTGATGCCGTGCACCGCCCACCACGGCCCAGGAAGATCGAAGGCCTCCGAATAATCGCTCATGCCGTGCAGCGCGACGAGAACCGCGCGCGGCTGCTCGGCATCCCAATGCCGCAGCGGCAGGCGCAAGCCATCGCGCGTGACGAACGCCTCCTGCGCGATGGCAGGCAACCTTGCTTCCACTCCCGCCGGGGCGACCACCGGCGCGCATGCCGTAAGCGCCATCAGTCCCGCAGCACACGCCGCACGCGCTTTCGCAAATAGGGCAAGAGTTCTTCGGCGAACCATGGATTCTTCTTTAACCAACCGCTGTTGCGCCACGAGGGATGCGGCAGAGGAATATAACGCGGCGCGAACGTCCGCCATGCCTTCACCGTCTCCGTCATGTTGGCCGCCGTATGGCCGCGCAGATGCCAGGCTTGCGCGTAACCGCCGACGAGCAGCGTGGTTTCGAACGGCGGCAGCGCCGCAAACAGGCGCTCCCGCCACGCGGCGGCGCACTCCTTGCGCGGCGGCAGATCGTGGCCTTGCGCGTCGTAGCCGGGGAAGCAGAAGGCCATGGGGGCAATGGCGACGCGCGAGCTGTCGTAGAAGGTGGCCCGGTCCACGCCCATCCAGTCCCGCAGACGGTCGCCGCTCGCATCGTTGAACGACAGACCGGTTTCGTGCACCCGCAAGCCCGGCGCCTGGCTGACAATGCACAGCTTCGCCGTCGCGCTGGCATGCAGCACCGGCCGCGGTCCGTGCGGCAGATGCGCTTCGCACAGGCGGCAAGCGCGGATCTCGGAGAGCAACGCCTCCAATGCGGATCGGCCAACGGGCCACTTCGCTGTTTTCGGCTGGGCAGATGTGGGAAGCAGAGTGGGCATAGACACCATGGCTTGATCTTCGTTTTCACGGAAATCGCCTCCCCCCCTTCCCCGTCTGCGGCGAAGCACGCGAGAGCCGGTTAGGACTACCAAAGCCCGCGAGAGCGTGTTCGTACAGCGAAGCGCGTGCACGCTCATTCGCAAACCTTGGGGCCAGGAAGCGCCGGTCCAAGCGCAGCCGCAATGGATAAAATACCGGTCTCATGCCGCGCGATTGTAAGGCCGAATCGGCAATGGAGAACGGATTTATTTCCGCTGTTGATTGCGCCGCGTTTTTCGCCGAACAGTGGAGAATCAAGGTTCCTTGACGCAGACTCACTCTCACTGCTTGGCATCCGAGCATCATCTACATTGCGGTGGTAGTCGAATCCGGTATCAGCATTGCCGCGATGGTCCGTCGCGGCAATGCTGACATACCTTATGATGACCTGAGCGGGAGCAGGCCGAGTTAGATGGCCACGTCGATGCTGCGGGCAATGATTACCCGTCACCGCCGATTGCTGAGGGCCAGCTAACAATGGCGGAAATCGCCAAGATTGCAGAAGCAAAAGGCTTCGGCACCGGCGATGCCGTGTTTCTCAAGTCGCTTCCCATGCGCATTTCATCATACGGACATTGGAAGGACAGCGAAGGGTCCAGCGAGTGTCTAGGCGCCGCGTCGTGACTTGGGCGCTGCCTTTAACGGACCTGCGGCGCGGTTTGCAATTTGATGGAGGATCGATTCCGGCTCATCCTTCACCACGAAGGTCAATCTCTGCTCCTGAGGACTTGGAAACGTGATGCGGGTCAGCCCATCACTTAGACGCCTAATGCTGACGGCCAACTCCATGTTGAGATGGACCGTATCACCCTCGCTGTTTTCTAGTGCGAGCCAAAGAGCCATGCCTTGTCCCCTTCCATTGCGGCATTCAGCTTACGGCACCCACCGCTGCCTTTGCCAGTAGCCTTTCCGCTGGCCGCTGACTGGGTACGCGCGGCGGCCCATCGAGCGTGCGCTACGAACAAGGATGGCAGCTTCATGCGCAAGGCTGACAGAGCCTGATGTGCGCATTCCGACGACGCCTCCCGCACTCAACGCGGAAGCGACCAGGACGGCTTACGGGGATTAGAACCAGCCCTCGAGGGCGTTGCGGCTGCCCATCGCCACGAACTCGCCGTCGTTCTCGCGCGCCCGGTCGAAGCGCGTGTGGTACGAGTCGGCCGGGAAGACGTCCAGATAACGCGCGATCGCCTGCTCGATCTCGGCTTCGGTTTGCCCGAAGGCCTCCAGCCGCACCGTATAAAGATCGCTGAAATCGGCCCAGACGCCGGACGGGCCGCGCTGCGAGCCCACATTGTCGGTGGTAGGAAAGGCAGAACTATTCAGGCGAAGATTTGCAGTCGCCATTAAAGTCTCCCAAGGTTGGCCCACTCCCGTTCGGCAAAACCGCCAGCAACAAGAAATGCGGCGCGATGGCGCGAGTTCCAAGGGTCTCCTGATTTGGTTAACAACTTTTGAACGATGTCTCACTCCGGAGGCGCGCCCTCGGAAAATCTTCCATCGAACACGCGCGCGGCCTCTTGTAGTGCGTTAGTGATATAGTTATATAACACACTAGAAGCTGTCGGACGGAGGATGAAGCCCATGACATCACTCAGGAATCTTGTGTTCGGCACCATGTTTGCCGCCGCCAGCCTTGCGCCTGTCGCCGCGCAGGATGCGAATCGCCTGCTGAACGGCAGGCCGCTGCTTGAGGCTTCTCCCACCGCACAGTTGAGCTCGCTTGCTCCGAACCTCGAGAGCCTTCTCTCGGTGGCGCGGAGCAGCCTCCCCCACCTGTTCACCGGCACTTTGGCGCAGGCTGTGCCAGCGCAAACGAGCGCGCGGTAACCGTGGCGGCGGC
>JAFAVP010000243.1 GCA_019242395.1 Alphaproteobacteria bacterium
AAGGCGCGCAAGGCGCTGACGGAACTTGCGAGTAATTTCGCGCGCTGGAATGCGCTGTCGAAGAACATTCCGCACACCGAGCTCGCGGAAATGGTGCTGGATGAGAGCGGCTACACCGACGCGCTGAAGGCGGACCGCTCGGCGGAAGCGCCCGGCCGCCTCGACAACCTCAAGGAACTCGTCCGCTCCATGGAGCAGTACGAGTCGCTGGCGGCTTTTCTGGAGCACGTGTCACTAGTGATGGAACTGGAGCAGAACGACACCGGCGACCGCGTCAGCCTGATGACCCTGCATGCGGCCAAAGGCCTGGAGTTCGACACCGTGTTCCTGCCCGGCTGGGAGGAAGGGCTGTTTCCCTCGCAGCGCACAATGGACGAAAACGGCCTCAAGGGTCTGGAGGAAGAGCGTCGGCTTGCGTATGTGGGGCTGACGCGCGCCAGAAAGCGCGCGTTCGTCTACTTCGCCGCCAACCGCCGCGTGCACGGCAATTGGCAGAGCTCGCTGCCCTCGCGCTTCATCAATGAGCTGCCGCAGGAACACACCGACACGGTGGTGGATGAGGGATTTTACGGCGGCTATGTGGGTTTTCGCGACAATGCTCAGGCCGCCACCTTCGGCAGCGGCTACGATTCACCCGGCTGGAAGCGGGCGCAGGCCAATCGCGCCGCAGCCGGCGCGCAACGCACGCGGCCGCCGCTGATCGAAGCGCAGGCCTATACGGTGCAGACGAGCGATCCTTCCGCCACGCAGTACGCGCGCGGCGACCGCGTGTTTCATCAGAAATTCGGCTACGGCCGCGTGACGGCGGTGGAAGGGAACAAGCTCACCATCAACTTCGACCACTCCGGGGAAAAGAAGGTGATCGACACCTTCGTGACAAGGGGCTGTGAACATGCGTAGTCCAGGCCTTGTACCGTAATTCGCTGGCTCGGTGACTGCTGACGAGACCCATTGCACGGTTATCCGCGCGGATGGAATCGCGATGGATTTTGGCGGTACCCTGACATAGCACCCATGCCGACTGCCTCAAGAAGCCAGAGCGGCCGCGAAGCGTCCAGCTTTCAAGGGGCACCTGCTGAGCATGCCGTTATACCGCAGCGCGCGTTTAAGCCAGTTGGTCGCCTCAACTGCAAAGGTGAGGGCCCTCTTAGGGGAAGCAGCGCGTACCACCTGCGCACACTAATGGCAAAACACCCCACCCTACACACAAGCGCCCCCTTTGTGCTTCCTACGCCAGCAGTTTATGACCGGACACCCGTGCCTCGCTGTTCTGCTGCCTGGCAGGAGAGCGCACCTTTGTATCAGTAGATGGATCGTGTTAGAGAGCAATTGAGCACCCATGGCCGCCGTTCGAAGCTGTCCATCGCTCTCGAAGCCCGCTACGTAAGTTTCACTGCTTCATCCAGGTAGAGAACTCTATGGCAGCGCGCGAATCATCCCTGGAAGCAGAGCAGCGGCGCCGCCGGATTTATGTGAGGCTGAGGATCCCTATTGCCCGCCAAGAGCTTGACGCTGTGATCCGCGAGACCAACACACTGGTAGGCCAACTCGCCAGCCAACCCGAGCAAAAGCCGCAAGAGCTACAGCAACGGGTGGTTTACCTAAAAGAACGTCGTTCCGTGCTGCGGAAGGAACTTGAAGAGTTGATCCAGGAGCAAAAGGTTGCACGGCACACGCGCGCAGAAGAGCGATGACGCTCCCAACGGTCCATCAGACCTCTACCGCCGCAGCACGCGGGCAGCCAATTTGAAGATAAGAGTCGCGACAATTTCCCATTTCTGTTCTTCCAGCTTGTCCTGCCCAAGCACGAGGTAATCGTCGGGCCCAGGCTGTGGGAATAAGTTGCCTGCCATCTCCGGAAAATAATTGGCGCACACCCATTCGTTGGACGCGCGATACCGATCCAGAATAGCGGCCCGCTGTGCGTGCGTGATCACCGATTCTCGCGGCCGCCGGTGATACGCGTTGCCGGTCAGCTGCTCCACCATGTTGTAGAATGTATTGTCGTGTCTATCTGCGAATACGGATGCGCTGCCCTTGACGAGATCGACTAAGGCGTCGGAATAGCTGGGGTTTACGTCCGCGCGCGGCCGCCGCAGGTCAGAGAGACGATCAGAAAGGCCGAGCAGGTGCGCGAAGTCCAATACAATATCGCCTTCGGGCATTCGCGCCCTTTCATAGAGCCGCACAGTAATCTGCGCGCGCGGGACAACGCGCTCCCAGGCCTGAAGCACCTGCGCCCAGTCACCCCGCACGCCAACGCCGAGCACAAGCCACGCCCAAAAATCGTCGTCGATCTTGCTTTCCCACTGCTGCCAGGACGAGAGCAGTAACTCGTCCTGTCGCCGAATATATAGAATGACGCGCGTATCGTACTGGCTCGCGACCTCGCTGAACATCTGCTCAGCGCCGTCGGGGTTGGCTAGATTCTCTGCACTAAGTACAAGGTGCTTGTCCTCTCCGAGCGTACGCATGAGTTCATGGATCTGCTTGGTCAGGCGCTCCCGCCCGGTCGGAATATCGGCTCGCAATTGCTCAATGTGCCAGATGTGGTGGCCCGTAACCTCGCCACCCCGGGTAAGATCAGTTGGGGCCACAACATAGCCAAAGGCATGCAATGCCGCCGCGTTTAGCCGCAGAAACTCCTGAATGGCGGTGCTGCCAGTCTTGTTCGCGCCAATGTGCAGGACAAGAGTCTTCACGCGGACACCTTTTCGTGACGCCTCTTCTCGCCTGCGGTGGCTCTCGGAGCAAGCCTGCCGCGGCGCGGTGCGCCGCACGCGGGTTCTCCCCGCCTGATTCTTCGCGCTAAAACGTCCTGATGGACGAGCACCCGAAATTCAAGTGGCTAAGAGCACCCGGTCCTGTGGCTGAAGGAATGAAAGTCGGCTTGCTCGGCGGCTCCTTCAACCCTGCCCACGAGGGCCACCTGCATGTTAGCAGCGTAGCTCTGAATCGGCTCGGGCTCGATTATGTCTGGTGGCTGGTGACGCCGCAAAACCCCCTGAAGTCCAGCAACGGCATGGCGCCATTTTCGCAAAGACTTGCTGAGGCGAGCAAGTTCGAGCACCATCCCCGCATTGTGGTTGCCGGATTCGAGCGCACACTAGGAACGCACTATACCGTAGAAACTCTTCGTGCATTGAAACGCCGTTTTCCCCAGATCAACTTCGTGTGGCTGATGGGCAGCGACAACCTAGCGGGCTTCGCCCGCTGGAGCCGCTGGCCGGATATCGCACAATCTATGCCCATCGCGGTTGTTCTGCGGCCCGGTACCTTGCTGGCGCCCCTCAGCTCGAAGGCAATGCAACGCTTTGCAGCCGCGCGCGTCGCAAACTTGCGAAGGTTGGCCCTTACAGTGCCTCCCGCGATAGGCGTCATAACCGGACCGCGATGTCCGCAGAGCGCCACAGCAATCCGGCAAGGGCGGCGGAGTGGGGCATTGGTGGAGGCCGGGAGAACATGCTAGAGTCCTGCCGATCAAGGGAGCGTGCCTACGGACTCAATGCGAACAGAATCTCCCTCGCCGCGTTCTCATTAAGAAGGAGAGAGACTCTGGTTCGTACACAGATAATGGGCTCGCGCCGGCCGTTGGCGCCGGCTCCCTCGGAGCAAACGCTACTGTGCCGCATTCGCGAGTCGCTCGACGCGGACAAGGCGGAGGATGTCGTCACCATCGATCTGCATGGCCGCTCTTCTTTGGCTGATGCGCTGGTTATCGCGAGTGGTCGCTCGGCGCGGCACGTCTCCTCGCTGGCTGAAAATCTCGCTCGTAAACTGAAAGACGCAGGCTACGGCACCCGCCCCATAGACGGCTTAGAGCAAGGGGACTGGGTCTTGGTCGATGCAGGCGATGTGATCGTGCACATCTTTCGTCCGGAAGTTCGGGTCTATTATGATCTGGAGGGGATGTGGAGCGTGCGCGAACCCGGGAACGCGGCAGCGCATTGATTGCCGCTATGGCTTAGTGCTTACACCCGCCCGTAATCGTTCTGGTGCTCTATGCGACTTCTCATCTTGGCAGCCGGTCAGGCGCGCTCAACCCATGAAGGCGAGTTGTGCGACGACTTTTGCGCCCGCGCAGCGGCCATGGGTAAACGGCTTGGGTTTTCAAGCATCCAAGTGGAAGAGGTTGCGATTTCCAAGCTGCGTGAGGCCGATGCGCGGCTACGTCAAGAGGGCGAGCGGCTCTCGTCCCGCATCCCGGAGCAGGCGCATGTGATCTGCCTCGATGCGAAGGGGAAGGGAATGACGAGCGATGCCTTCGCGGAGATGCTCGGCGCGATGCGGGATGCGGGTGCTCGGGATCTTGCGTTTCTCATCGGAGGCCCGGATGGGCTCAGCCCAGGTCCAAAAGTAAAGCCTGGCCGCAGCCTCGCCTTCGGTCCACAGACCTGGCCCCATCTCTTGGTCCGGGCCATGCTGGCCGAACAGATCTACCGCGCCATCACCATCTTGGCCGGCCACCCATATCATCGAGCCTGACACATCCTTTCAGGCGCAAGCAAATTTCGTCTGTGGGCCCGCGGAATTTCTCTTTGATCCATTTGGGCACGCCTGTATAAACCCGCCCGCCCGCGTCGAGGGCGAATCATCGAAGGGGTGTAGGGATGAGTATTGACCTCCCGGCTGATTACAGGCCGTCGGAACGAGAACCCTTCATGAGCGAGCGCCAGCGGGAGTACTTTCGACGGAAACTCATCGTCTGGAAGGATGAAATACTTCGAGAAAGCCGCGAGACCATCCAGAACCTTCAGGTTGAAACCATCGCCTATGCAGACCTCGCAGACCGTGCCTCGACTGAGGCAGAGCGGCAGTTGGAGCTTCGCACACGGGATCGTCAGCGCAAGCTCATCGCCAAGATCGATTCCGCATTACGGCGCCTGGAAGACGGGTCGTACGGTTTTTGTGAAGAAACCGGAGAGCCCATTTCGTTGAAACGGCTGGACGCCCGTCCGATCGCAACACTTTCGATTGAGGCGCAGGAGCGGCACGAGAGGCGCGAGAAAGTCTACCGCGACGACTGACGGGATCGCCAAATCGGCTTCTTGACCTGACCAGCGACACCGGTATAGCCCGACTGTGCAACGTGCCCTGAGGCGAACTGGCGCCCTGCGCACAATGGCGCCCCGATTTCCCTCCGCTACCTGCTCCGCCACGATATTGGGAATTGAACCTCATTTTTGGGCGGAGCTGGAGCAACCCTTGCTGGGACACATAGAGAACAGTCCCAGCGGCTGGCCTCAAGCGTCAGGATCTATACTTTGACAGTTCACGCAAGCGTTTCTCGCCAGGGTGCGCCGGACCCGATAACAGCACGCGACTTCCCTTATCCGCGGCGGCAAGGGCGATGTCGCGGTTCGTCATGTGAGGAGATTGCATGAGGCCCAACCTTACCCGCATGCTGGTGTTCTGCTCGACCGTGGTGTTGGGTTCGCCGGCGGTGGCGAGCCCCGCCCCCCCATCGGCGGCGGCAGCATATCAAGCCATCGTAAAAGCCCACTTCGAAGCCCAGTGGCTGGCCCACCCCGCAAGTGCGACGCCGCTCGGCGTTCATCGGTATGACGAGAAGCTGGATGATGTTTCTGCCACCGCGGTTGCCGGTGAAATCGCGCGGCTGAAGGATGCAGCAGCGAAGCTCCGCGCCATCGACGGCACCAAGCTCTCGATCACCGACCGTGACGATCGGGACGTGCTGCTGGGTGCAATCGACGGTCAGTTGCTCCAGGAAGAGACGTTACAGACGTGGCGGCACGATCCGGGCAACTATGTGAACCTGCTCACCTCGGCCATATTCGGATTGATCGAGCGCGATTTCGCGTCCCTTAGCATCCGGATGAAGGATGTCATTGCGCGCGAAAACGCGATGCCGGCGATGATGGCCGACGCGAAAAAAAATCTCGCAGATATGCCGCCAGTGTTCGTCGACGTGGCGCTGCAAAATCTCGACGGTGGTATCTCATTCCTGAGTACGGATGTCCCTGCCGCGTTCCGGGACGTAAAGGATATAACCCTCCAGAATCAGCTCACAGCGTCCACCAAAGCGTCGGTCGATGCGGCGAAGGATTTCAGGGCCTGGCTGACAGCGGAGAAGCCAAAGGCCCGCGGCTCGTTTGTGCTAGGGCGGGCAAATCTGCAGCGACTGCTTGCGAGCGATCTCGTGGACGTGCCCGTTGAAAGCGTGCTGGCAGCAGGCGAAGCACAGTTCGCCAAGGATCATGCGGCCTATGTCGAAACCGAGAAACTGATCAACGCCAAGAAGCCGTCGCGTGCTTTGCCGGAGGTTCAGGCTGATCACCCGGACGCCGCGCACCTTATCGCGGTCACGCGTGAGGGCCTTGCGAGTCTACAAATCTTTATTGCACGGCATCACATACTGACGCTGCCATCGCGTATGCTGCCTGAAGTTGCGCCGACTCCGCCATTCGCTCGGGCTGTGATCTTCGGGCAGACTGATGCACCTGGCGCATTCGAGATGCGCGCGACCAAAGCCTACTACTTCATCACGCCACCCGATCCAAAGGACCCGCCGGCCAAACAGGAAGAACTGCTCGCCTATTGGAACCGTCCCATGTTGCAGAACCTGACGGTGCATGAAGCTCTACCTGGGCATTTCACGCAATATCTGTTTCAGCGTGCCAATCCGCAGTGGCCGCTCGCGCGCAAGATGGCAGGCTCCTACACCACGACGGAAGGATGGGCGCATTACAGCGAGCAGATGATGCTGGAGCAGGGATTGAGCAACGGCAATCCGCGTTATCATCTTACACAGCTGCAGGATGCGCTCTTGCGCGATTGCCGCCTGATTGCCTCGATTAAGATGCACACCGGCGCCATCACCTTGCCGCAGGCGACCGAGATGATGCAGACCCAGTGCTTCCAGCCAACGGCCGTGGCTTTAGGGGAAGCCAGGCGGGGCACCAACGATCCTGGTTACTACTCCTATACCTTGGGCAAGCTGGAAATCCTGAAGCTGCGCGCGGATGCACAGAAGCAGCAGGGCAGGGCATTCAACCTGACGAAATTCCACGACGGTTTCATGAATTCCGGACTGGTGCCCGTCTCCATCATCCGCCGTGAAATGGGCGTGGCCGGTTCGGCACTTTAGGCGCGCTATGCTGGTTGCGTGGCTACCGGCTGAGTTCTCGCATGGCGGAGTCGAGCCCTGCAAGCGTCAGCGGGAACATGCGGTCTGACAACAGCTGGCTGATCAGGCTCACCGATGGCGTGTAGTCCCAGTGCTTCTGCGCCACCGGGTTCAGCCACACTACGTGCGGGTAGATTTGCACCAGGCGGTCGAGCCACACCGCGCCCGCTTCCTCGTTCCAGTGCTCGACTGAACCGCCTGGATAGGTAATTTCGTATGGACTCATCGTAGCGTCGCCCACGAACACCACTTTGTAGTCGTGCGGGAATTTGTGGAGCACGTCCCAGGTGGGGATCACCTCCGCATGCCGGCGCCGGTTATCCTTCCACACGCGCTCATACAGGCAATTGTGGAAGTAGAAGAATTCCATGTGCTTGAATTCGGCGCGCGCGGCGGAGAACAGCTCCTCGCATAGCTTGATGTAAGCATCCATGGAGCCGCCCACATCGAAGAACAGCAGCACCTTCACGGTGTTGTGCCGCTCCGGCACCAGCTTCAGATCGAGATAGCCCTTGTTGGCGGTGTTCTTCACCGTGCCGTCGAGATCAAGCTCGGTTTCCGCGCCCTCGCGCGCCCATTTTCGCAAGCGTCGTAGCGCCACCTTGATGTTGCGCGTGCCAAGCTCGACGGAATCGTCGAGGTTCTTGTATTCGCGCTTGTCCCACACCTTCACGGCGCGGCCGTGGCGGGATTTGTCCTGGCCGATGCGCACCCCTTCCGGATTGTAGCCGTAGGCGCCGAACGGCGAAGTGCCGGCAGTGCCGATCCATTTGTTGCCGCCCTGATGACGGCCCTTCTGTTCGGCCAGGCGCTGGCGCAACGTTTCCATCAGCTTTTCCCAGCCGCCAAGTGATTCGATCTGCTTCTTCTCTTCCTCGCTGAGATACTTCTCGGCCAGCTTGCGCAGCCACTCCTCCGGGATTTGCGCGACGAGATCGGGCTCGAGATTCTCCAGCCCCTTGAACACATGGCCGAAGACGCGGTCGAACTTGTCGAGGTTGCGCTCGTCCTTAACCAGCGCCGCGCGGGAGAGATAGTAGAACTCGTCCACCTTCATGCCGATGACGCCGCTGTCGAGCGCGTCCACCAGCGCGAGGTACTCCTTCAGCGTGACCGGCACCTTCGCCGCACGCAGTTCATCGAAGAACTGGAAGAACATTGCGGCACGTTAGCCGCGACAGCCACACCTGTCATCCCCGGCGAACGCGCGTGCAACCGCACGCGCGTGAGGGAAGGGGACCCAGATAGGTGCGAGCGATGCTGTCCCAACCCTTCCGGGCGGCGGCGATGCATACCAGCCCGACGGGATTGCCCTCGTCGTCCGGCTCGGGCCCGGCCACGCCCGTCACAGCGACGGCGATATCGGCGGGCGAATTTTTCAGCGCCCCTTCCGCCATGGCGCGTGCCACGGCTTCACTCACAATGCCGTTTGCATCGATCGTCTTCTTCGGAATCCCGAAGGCGATCTTGTGCTGTTTTGTGTAGAGCACGAAGCCGCCATGGAACCGGTCTCCCGCGCCGGGCGCATCCGAAAGGATGGAAGCGATGATACCGCCGGTGCAGGATTCGGCGGTGGCCAGCGTGAGGTCCTGCTTGTCCAGCAGCTTGAAGAGCCGCGCACCCCGCTTCACCAGCGCGGCATCGACCTGCGTGACCTCGATCCCGCCGGTCATCAGCGGGAGCCGATCTGCTTTTCAGCCGCCGCATATACGGCGCGTAGGAATTCGGCTTCCGTCTGTGTGTCGCGCGGGTCGGCATACTCCACCGTCGCCTGTACCACCCAGTTCTTCACTGCCGCGCCGGCGAACACGATGCGATAGTCCAGCGCCTCGGCGCGCGCCGTGCTGTAGGTGCGGGTGTAGATAGAGAGCGGCAAGCCGTTCAGCTTGACGCTGGTTTCGACCAGCCGCTTGCCGCCCGTGGCTTCCTGCTCCCGGAACTCATCGGCAAATTCCGCTTTGGGATCGTAGCTCCCGCTGAGGGGCTCCAGGGAGATCGTGCCGTACACGCCATCGAGCGCGGAATAGGCGCAGAAATCTTCCTGCCGCTGCGGCTCGGCCTCTCCCGCCGCGTCACGCTCGAATTCGCCAATGCGCTGCGGACATACGAACCCGGATGTGTGCCATTTGGCGCCGTCCTCGCGGTCTGTGAAGGTGTCGCTGGTGTTCTGCGCGTTCGCGGCAATGGGCAAGAGGACTATCAGAAGGGGAATGACACCTTTCCACATGGTGGTCATCGGGCCTCTCTCCGGGCGAGAAAGGCGAGGCGTTCGAAGAGGTGCACATCCTGCTCGTTCTTCAAGAGCGCGCCGTGCAGCGGCGGGATGAGCTTGTGCGGTTCTTTCTCGCGCAACGCTTCTGCCGGCACGTCTTCGTTCAGCAGCAGCTTCAGCCAATCCAGTAGCTCGGAGGTTGACGGCTTCTTCTTCAATCCCGGCACGTCGCGCAGCTGATAGAACACATTCAGCGCTTCGCTCACCAGCTTCTGCTTGATGTCGGGATAATGCACGTCGACGATCTTCTGCATCGTCTCGCGGTCGGGGAATTTGATGTAGTGGAAGAAGCAGCGGCGCAGGAAGGCGTCCGGCAGCTCCTTCTCGTTGTTGGAGGTGATCATCACGATAGGGCGCTGCGCCGCCGTGATCGTTTCGCCGGTTTCGTAAACGAAGAACTCCATCCGATCGAGCTCAAGCAGCAGGTCGTTGGGGAATTCGATATCTGCCTTGTCGATCTCGTCGATCAGCAGAACGGGGCGCGGGTCCATCTCAAACGCGTCCCACAGCTTGCCCTTCTTGATGTAGTTCTTCACGTCTTTCACGCGTGGATCGCCCAACTGCGAATCGCGCAGGCGCGTCACCGCATCGTATTCATATAGCCCCTGCTGCGCCTTAGTCGTGGACTTCACATGCCAGGTGATGAGCGGCGCACCCAACGCTTCTGCCACTTCATAGGCCAACTGCGTCTTGCCAGTGCCGGGTTCGCCTTTCACCAGCAGCGGCCGCTGCAGGGTAATGGCGGCGTTCACCGCGATGCGCAGGTCGTCCGTTGCGACGTAGCGCTCGGTACCCTCAAATCTTTGGGACATTGACTAAGAACTCGGGACGGCGTGCCAAGGTAGAGTGCGGGCGTGCTCTTTCGCAAGGCGGCGCGGTTGCGGTACACTCCGCCATGCGCCAATCCGCTCCCGAAACCCTCCCCGCACGGCTCTACAGCGATACGGCCACGTACCAAACGGAACGCCGCGAAATCTTTGGGCGCACATGGCAGCTGCTGGCGCATGAAAGCCAGTTGCCGCGGCCGGGCGACTACCTCGCCACCCATTTCGCCGGATATCCGATTGTCGCGGTCCGCGGAGAAGATGGAACGGTGCGTGCCTTCCACAATGTCTGCCGCCACCGCGCCGGGCCGCTGGTCGAGGACGGCACGGGCCACTGCGCCGGCGCACTCGTGTGCCGCTATCACGCCTGGAAGTACGCGCTGGACGGGAGGCTTGCGAGTGCGCGGGACTTCGGCCCGGCGGATGGTTTCGATCCCCGGCAATACGCATTACTGCCGCTGAAGTGCGGCTTTTGGCGCGGCTTCGTGTTCGTCAACATGGATACGGACGCACAGCCGCTGGAACAGGCAATCGCGCCGCTGGAGCGGCGGATGCAGCATCTCGCGGCAGAGCGCTTCCGCAACCCGCGCGTCTCCAGCCATCCGATTCGCTGCAACTGGAAGACATATGTGGAGAATTACCTCGAGGGCTACCACATCCCCGTGCTGCACCCGATGCTGGCTTCCACCATTGCCGCGGATTATGGCGTCGAGGTCGAGCCGCCGGCGCAATTCTACCGTGCCACGCCCAAGAATGACGCGCCCATCGCCGGCCTATGGGCATGGACGTGGCCGTGCCTCGGCATCAACGTGTATGCCGACGGCATCCTGATGGAGCGCATGTGGCCGGAGAGCGTAAACCGCACCCGGCTCGATTATCTTTTCCTGTTCTCGGAAGACGCCGACGAAGTAGAGATCGAGCGGCAAATCGCGGCATCGCTGGTGACGACCAAGGAAGACATCGATATCTGCGAAGGCGTGCAGCGCAACTTGGATGCCGGGATCTATCACACCGGCCGCTTGTCGCCCAAGCACGAGCAGGGCGTCGCCTGGTTTCAGAAGCAGGTGCTGCGCGCGATCGGGTAACATTGCGCCGCGGCGGGCGATCCGCGATAAGCTCCGGCTATGAGCGATGTGGCCGTAGTCGGCGTACTGACCGATGCGCAAGTACAGGCGCGCCTGCAGCAGGCCGTGAATCTTCTCAACCAGCAGCAAGTGGTGGCGGCGGAAGCAGCACTGGCAAGCGTGCTGGTCGACCGGCCTGAGAATGCCGACGGTCTGCAGCTCATGGGCACGCTGCGCCACATGCAGGGGCGGATGGAGGAGGCCGAAAAATTCTACCGGCGCGCCATAGCGGCCAATCCCGAGCTGCCGCAGGCGCATTTCAATCTGGGCAATTTGTTGCGCGGACTAGGCCTTTTTGACGAGGCGGTCAGCAGCTTCCGCGAAGCGCTCCGCCTGAAACCGAACTATGCCGAGGCCCACGTTAATATCGGCCTTTCGCTGCAATCGCTCGGGCAGCCTGAAGCCGCGGAAAAGGCGCTGCGCGAGGGGCTGCGCATGCAGCCAAATTGGCTAATGCTAAAGCAAGCCCTTTCCGGCGTGCTCAACGATCTGAACCGTCCCGAGGAAGCGGAACGCGTTTTGCGGGGCGCGCTGCCGCTCAGCGAGCGTGAGCCGCGGCAAGCAGCGGCGCTGCTGCACAACCTCGGCGTGTCGTTGAAATTACAGCGCCGCTATCCCGAAGCGCTTCAGGCGCTAGATGAGGCGCAACGCATCGTGCCCGAAATGCCGACGGCCGATTACAATCGGGGCAACGTACTTCAGAACATGGGGCGGCTGGAAGAGGCGGTAGAGATGTATCGCCGCGCGTTGTCCCGCCAGCCGCTTAACCTCCTCGCGCATCGCGATCTCAATCATCTGCTTTACAGGCTCGAGCGGGATGACGAGTTGCTGCGATCGTACGATGACGTGATCTTGCTTTATCCCGAGGTAGGTCAGCTAACGCTGGACAAGGCGCAGTTCCTGTTTTTTCTCGGCAAGTACGATGAGGCACGGGAGCATTTCGAGCGCGCCGCCAGCCTTCTGCCCGGCAATGTGATGCCGCACGACGGACTTGGACTCATCTTCGCGCGCACCGGCCAATTCGATGCCGCTATTCGCGAGCACGAAGTTGCGCTCAAAATGGAGCCGGATAATGCGCATGCATGGGTGAATTTTTCTGAGACACTCATTCGTGCGGGAGACGCGCTTAAGGCTGTGAGGGCGGCGGAGCGCGCCCGTGCCATCGCACCCGAAGACCAGCATGCGCTCGCTATGTGGGGTTTGGCGTTGCGAGCGATGGGCGATGCAAGGGACGAATGGCTGAACGACTACGAGGAGTTCGTGCAGGTGTTCGAGCTCGATCCGCCTGAAGGCTATTCCGACATGGAAAGCTTCAACCGCGATCTCAACGTCTATCTGAACCAGTTGCACAGCGACAGACGCGAGAACATCGATCAGACCCTCCGCGGCGGCACACAAACCGTGGAGAATATCTTTGGCGCAGGGCACGATCCTGTCGAGCGCCTACGCGCGCAAATCGACAAGGCCGTCGCGGCCTACATCGGCCGCATGAAGGAAGAAGCCGAGCATCCCCTCCTGCGACGGCGCCACCCGCTGTTCCAGTATGCCGCATCCTGGTCGTCCAGGCTGCGCGACTGCGGCTTCCACACCAATCATGTGCACCCCAAGGGCTGGATCAGCTCGGCCTACTACATCGCCGTTCCAGAGGCGGTCGAAGATGCCCGCGAAAAGCAGGGGTGGATCAAGTTCGGCGAACCCGCTTTCGAGGGCGGCTTCAAGGAGCCGGTGCGCCGCGCCATCAAGCCAGCCCCGGGCGCCCTGGTTCTGTTCCCGTCCTACATGTGGCACGGGACCGTGCCATTCCGTTCGGAACAGGCCCGCACCACCATCGCCTTTGACGTGGTGCCGAAGTAAACTCCCGCGCTCCGCGGGGAGGCCTTCATGTCAGGCATGATCATTCTAGCCATTTTGGCCGCCGGAATTGCGGCAACGTTCACCGATTGGCTCTTCATGGGCGTGGTGTTCCACGACCGCTACATGCGCCACCCGGAAGTCTGGCGCGAGGGGATCGTGGGCGGCAAGGACCGCACCGCGGTGCTGTACTCCTGTGCGCTCGATTTCGTTGCTGCTGCAGGCATCGTGGGCCTGTGTGTGCTCGCTGACATCAACACTCTTGGGGCGGCGGTCAGCGTGGCGGTGCTTGCCTGGATCGCGGGGCCGCTCGTCATCATGGTCACCAATGGCTTCTTCATGAAGCTGGATTGGGCCGTGATCGGCGCGCACTGCGCTGGCTATCTTGTGCGCTTCCTGCTTGCCGCCGTGGCAGTGGCGATCTTTCTCTAAATCATACCACAGGCCGAACGGCTGCGAAAATTTGCGACAAGGTTCGCGACAAACCGCGACAGGCGGGATTTGCGCGGGTGCCAACATCGCGTCTTAATTCTGCGCATTCCCGGGGGAAACGATGGTTGCGCATGTTTACACAGTCGCATTTCAGGGAATTGACGCCCGCGAGGTGGACGTTCAGGTTCATGTCTCCAACAGCACCAGCATCGTCAACAACTTCAGCATCGTAGGGTTGGCTGACAAGGCAGTGGCCGAAAGCCGCGAGCGCGTGCGCGCGGCGCTCTCGGCCATAGGCCTTGCGCTGCCCCACACGAAAATCACCATCAATTTGGCCCCCGCAGATCTACCTAAAGAGGGCAGCCATTACGATCTGCCCATTGCGCTCGGCCTTCTGGCAGCCATGGGTGTGCTGCCTGCGGGCGAATTGGCCAACTATACTGCCATGGGCGAGTTGTCGCTGGATGCGCAAATCACAGCGGTGGCAGGTGTGCTCCCGGCGGCCATCGCCGCTGCCGAAGCTCGACGCGGGCTGATCTGCCCCGCCGCGTGCGGCCCGGAAGCGGCGTGGGCAGGCGGGCTTGAAATCGTGGCAGCGCGATCGCTTATTGCGATCGTCAATCACATGAAGGGCGTGCAGGTGCTGAGTCCGCCCACGGCAAAGGTGGCCGAGGAGAACGGCCTGGTGCCCGATCTGCGCGATGTGAAAGGCCAGGAGACAGCGAAGCGCGCGCTCGAGATCGCGGCGGCCGGGGGGCATAACATGCTGATGATTGGCCCTCCTGGAGCGGGAAAATCGATGCTGGCCGCGCGCCTGCCTGGATTGCTGCCGCCCCTCGATCCGCGCGAGGCCCTTGAAGTCTCCATGGTGCAGTCTCTGGCGGGTGAGCTGCGCGATGGCGCGATCTCCCGGCGGCGGCCGTTTCGCAACCCGCATCACTCCGCATCGATGGCGTCGCTGGTCGGCGGTGGCTTGCGTGTGAAACCCGGTGAAGTCTCATTGGCCCATCTTGGGGTGCTATTCTTGGATGAGTTGCCCGAGTTCCCGGCGTTAGGTAGCAACGTTCCAACGTTGCTACCTAATACCGCGAGTTCCAGCGCGGGGTTCTAGATTCTCTGCGTCAGCCCATGGAAACTGGCGAATCCGTCGTTGCCCGTGCCAACGCTCATGTTCGCTACCCCGCGCGTTTTCAGCTTGTCGCTGCCATGAATCCATGAGCGAGTGTTGCCTTCCCACCGGTCTCTATAGCCGCAGGTAGGTACAAGAGGTTGATGGCAACCTCCTCTTTTCCCACGACAATATTGTCAGTGATCAGCTCCACGAGCTGCCGTTTCCCCTCCGGGGTGAATTGGTCCCAACGGGTGGCAAAGTCCATGGCTTCCGAGACGGTCGCCCGCTCGGACGTCGCGGATATTCGCATGACATCGAGCTGGGCCTGCAAGCGGGGGATCTCGTCCTCGAGCTGCTTGCGGCGCTCGTACAGCGGCTGGTGCCGCTCCCCGAAACCGTCCACGGACAGCTTGCCCGAGAGGTAGAGCTGGTAGACTTGTTCATCCTCAGCCGCGATCCGCTTCAACTCGGCCTCGCCGGCCTCAATGAGCGCCTCCTTTTCCCGCATGACGTCGTTTGCGGCCTCAAGGTGCGCGGCGATCTGATCCGGAGATTTGAGAAAGCTGGAAAGCTGGTCCCGGTAACAAGATTCCAGGTCTGCGATCGGGATCTTGTTGCGGCATTTCGGGCATATGTATTTTGGCGTTTCGGCCCAGACGTACATCTTGGCACCGCACTCGCAGTGGGCGAACCCGCTGAAGAGATGCACGTTCTTGCGCGACGGTTTGCGTCCGCTTCGCTGTTGTTCGAGGAAGGCATTGCACTGAGCCCACAGCTCTTCTGAGACCACGGGCTCGACCGGCGTGTAGACCCAGTCGCTCTCCGGCTTAAGCTCCCAGGAGCCGTTCCGGTCCGAGGTCCGCGTGTAATTCTGGCGGTACTGACCTTTCGCCGTCGGATCTCGCAACAGGCGGTCAACAGTCGTGTCGGAGAATTTCGCTCCACCCCGGGTGCGGTAGCCCCGCTCGTTGAGCAGACGGGCGACGGTCTTCTTGCGCCGGTGTTCCGCAAAGAGTTCGTACATCAGCTTGCGAACAGGCGCCTCTCCGGGAGCAGGCTCAAGCTTTTTGTCCTTCCAGCGATACCCGAAAGGAGCGGCCCCGCCCAACGGTTTGCCGAGCTTCGCCCGGACCGGAACGGAAGCCTGGACGCGTTCGGCAATCTCTTCGCGTTCCCATTGGGCCATCGCGGCCACGATGGTGAAGAAGAGGCGTCCCGCGGGCGAGCCGGTATCAATGGCCTCGTGGAGGCTGATCATGTCGGCGTTCGCGGCGCGGAATTCGTCCGCGAACTCGAGCAGCTCCCGGGTGTTGCGCGCAAGGCGCGCCAGTTTGCTGAAGACGAGGCCCGTAATGTGGCCAGAGCGAATATCGGCCAGCATCCGCTGCGCTTCCGGATGCCCCATGACGGATTTCCCGCTGACCGCTTCGAGCCGGTAAACCTCCCGCACCACCCATTCCCTGGCTTCCGCATACATGCGGGCGCGTTTTTCATGAACCTCAGGGCTTTCGCCGCGGACCTGATCTTCCGTCGAAACCCGCAACCAAATGCCCACCGGCTTGACGGTGGCCCGGCTCAGGCCTTTCTCTGGTTTTCGCATCCGTCGAATCTACGCTTCCGCGCGGCTAGAACAAGCCGGAGTGGACAGCCTAAGCAGTACGAGAACGCCTCCCCGGCCCCCGGGACGGATTCTGTACAGGCACTTTGAGGGGCTGCGCAGCCTTTGAGGCTCGCGGGCGCGCCTTGGAGACATTCCGGAAGAAATAATCGAAAGGCACGCCGAGCCGCTGGGCGATATGGTACAGGCGGGTGGCGCTAACGCGGTTTTGTCCTATCTCGTGTTTCTGCAGCTGCTGAAAGGTAATTCCAAGGTACTCCGCCAGCTCTACCTGGCTGACGCCGATTTCATTGCGGCGCGCGCGGATGGAACGGCCAATCTCGGCATCGATGTAACTTGTTTTTCGTGGCTCCATTGCGCCCAAAAACTCTGCTTTGCGGACAGATCCTACCGGATAGCGCCGGGTCCACCTAGCTCCGGTCCGATTTTGGTGTGATTACCCGTACATCGTTTTTGGGAGCGATCACACCCGCCGGGAGACATAGCCTAATCTCACCCCATCCACGATTTGGAGACGAACGAGGGAGGAGCGCGTGCGCTCCGCCTCGTCGCGGAGAGCAGAAGCCACGGTCCGCCACCGCGCGGCATACCTTAGACGACGCTTCCGCCCAGGTGGTATTCTGACCATTATCGACGCTTAGCAGTGCAAGAGTTTCGCGTCCTTATGGATGATATGGATATCACCGACATTTGGCGTGCGGCCAGCATGATGATCGGATTCTATGGCGAAGACGCTGTCCTGAGAGCCGCTATTCGCTCCGATGCCCTGCTGGAGCAGGGGGATATGGAGGGCTTTTTCGCCTGGAAGCGAATCGCGCGCGCAATCGATGACCTCGCGCGATCTGAAATCCGGCCAGGCGAGTACGAGCACTGATGAAATCATCACCTCATCATCGGCGAGCGAAGGACTTGCTGGGACTGCGGGCGAGCGGGAGCGGCGATCCATGAATCTGCGCAAGGTCGATCCGATGACGCTGATTGCGATCATCGGCACGTTGGCGTTCTGGGTGGGCATCGCATCCTACTTCTGGCGATAAAACCGACGCCGGCCACGCGCCCCTATCCATCGACGCCTCCTCCGAAGAGACGATCCCACCTGAAAGCTCGTGCCTGCGCGGTAACGAAACCTTAACCCCATCACAATTCCAACATGATCGCGGCACGGCTGCTGCACCCCTTCCTGTGGAGCACGCACAGGAGATGGCCATGACGAAACACCATCATCACGTATACAGCCCAGCCATCGCGGCGCGGATCAACGATCCGTGGCTGACGACACTGTCGAAGTACCGGACTGAGTCCGCGCTTCAGCGTCGCTTTCGGAGATTGCTGCCGGCCCGGGAACGCCACGCAGCTTAGGCGGTAGGTAAGCGGGCCAGTTTTGGGGGGACCGCAACTGGCCCGCTAGGCCGCGCCTTGGGGATCTGGATACCCTATGGTGCAGCGCTGGGAATTTAGCGTACCGAGCAGATTTGGCCAAGCTGAAAACCAACCCCATTGCGCGTCAAGAAGGAAAGTTCGCGCTCCGGGGCGTGTTCGCAAGTGATGCCGAATGCTCGCGAGGGAGGTCATGAAGTAGGCGCAACGCCAGCCAGGCTGCACCTTCAAAAAGGTAGAAGATGAGCGAGTGTCTCGACGGTGTCGATATCCCGCTCAATCTCCG
>JAFAVP010000220.1 GCA_019242395.1 Alphaproteobacteria bacterium
CCCGCACTGCGGCGCTACGGACCGCCTGAACCGTCTGGAAGGCGTTCGCACGAAGCCGAGCAAGGCGAACCCGGAAGGCGTTCTGCGGCATGGCCTGTGGAAGTGCTACCACTGCCGAAACCAGTTCACGGTCCGCAAGGGCACGATCTTTGAGGACAGCCATCTGCCGCTCACGCAGTGGTTTCAGGCTGCGTTCCTCATGTGCTCCAGCAAGAAAGGCGTTTCCGCCAACCAGCTTCACCGCACTTTGGGTATCACTCTGAAAAGCGCGTGGTTCATGGCGATGCGTTTGCGGGAAGCTATGCGCGAGGGTCCGCTTGCTACCCCTTTCGGGCAGGGCGGCGGGGCCGTTGAAGCGGATGAAACCTATATCGGCCGCTGGCGGCGCAAGCGCGATGGGGAGCGCGGTCACCACCACAAAATTCCGGTGTTCACGTTGATTGACCGCGACAGCAAGAAGGCGCGCAGCGTTGTAATGCCAGTCGTTACGTCCATAATCGTCGGCGAGGTTGTCGCGGAGAATGTCTCTCGCGAGGCGCGGCTAATGACGGACGAAGCCACGGTGTACAATTCCGCTCATAAGCACGTCGCCGCTCACGAGACGGTAAATCACCGGAAAGAAGAATATGTCCGCGGTGAGACCTACACGAACAGCGCCGAAAATTATTTCAGCGTATTCAAGAAGGGCATGAAGGGCATCTATCAGCACTGCTCCGAACGGCACCTTCACCGCTATCTGGCTGAATTTGACTTCCGTTATAATCACCGCATCGCAAACGGAGTGGATGACGTGACTCGCACAACCCATGCGCTTGCTGGCGCGAAGGGGGAAGCGGCTCACGTATCGGGATGCTCATTGAGACGCCAGCGCCCAAGCATGCGCCGTATCAGCTTTCGTTTCCGGTTTGACATAAAACGTGAATCTTGAGTCAGTCCGTAGAGTCTAGGGACTCTTGCGCGGCGCATTCGTCTGTGCGATTCTTTCGCTGGTGGGCAACGCCGGAACCACTCCGAGTCTCCAATTCGCGTGAGGCAGTTCCGAGAAATCGGGATGGTATCAGGAGCCGGGGCCCACCACCCCTATCACCAGCCTTTTGGATTGTAGCCGAAGAACTCGAATATCTCGCGCTGCTCTGTAGCGAGTCCCATCTTGTGCAGTTCGGGCATGCTTTTGATCCCGTAACCCAGCACCCGATTGGTCCTGTCACGCGCAATCCGCGGCTCCAGTAGCTTTGCAAACTGCGGATCGCAGTTTGCCGGACGGTTTTGCTCAAGCGCCTGGTAGAAGGCGCCGGCACCAATGTCAGCAAGCTGGAGTCCAGCGCGCTTTGCGTGATCCAGAACGAGGATTTCTTCGGAATCGATCACGGACCAGCAAAGGTCTCCTTGGGTCAGTTCCATCGTTCCAAGGATGCTCTGCCAGCGGAGTTTGCGAAGGTAGTACTCAAAGTCTCGGTAAAGCAGGCCGCCTCGTCGCGAGAAGGTAATTCGTAAGGTGCAATTCCCGCGCGCCTCCGGGCGAACGCGAGTCTCGCAATAGTCTGTCACACGCTCCAGCAACAGCCGCGTAAGCCACCAATACAGCCATGCAGTGCCTAGCTTGCCGCTCACAATCTCGGCGGCTTCGTTTCGATAGCCTTCCATGTTCTTCTTGTTTGACGCCACGATGAAATAGCGGCACGGCTTAGTCGCTACGATTTCACAGGCTATGCGCTTCTTCACCGGCAACAGCTCCGAAAAATGAAGTGCCGGTGATTGATCGTTTTTGAACCGAGATTTTACCTCACGAACCCACCCGAGGCATTTGTGATCGTCCTGCTCCCGCACAAGAAAGCAGGACAGAACAAGCCACTCACTGGCACCCTTGACCGTCCGGGGTTTTACAGCCTCCAGTCCGGTGTCCCCTGACTCATCAATGTATGCTACAAAGCGAACAGGCACCTGATTTGGATCGTCCCGGCCAATGGCCCGCAAAGCAACGCCAGTAAAGCGCAAGAGTCAAACAAAGGCAGATGACTTTGAATCTGTCGCCAAGCGCCTTGGCTGCGACCCGGACATGGACAAGTTTCTCAAGAAGCTGGGGAAGATCGCACGGGCGAAACCCAAAGCCATTAAATGAACGGAGACTGGTCATGAAACATTCGATTTGGAGCGGGATAGTCGCCGCCCTTTTGGCGGCCCAGCCTAATGCAAACGCCGACGCGCCCAGGGCAAAAAACTTCTGCAAAGATGGTGGTGAACGTCAATCAGACGGTTCGGCCCACTACGACAGTCATCATGTCAGGGTCATCATCCACAGAGGCCGGAACGGGCCGCAATTCGTGCAGGGGCTCAACCCCGTCGATAAACCCGCAACGATCAATTGTAAGTCTCTGTCCGGCTGCCTTCTTACCATTTCGCCGTTCGTAGGGGTTTCGGGGGGAGCTGGAAACGTTTGTGAAATGCTGGATGGAGCTGCAATCGGCGGACCCTACGCCTTCAATTTTCCGATATTCGAGACACCAGTCGTAACCGGTCGGCATAGCGTCCAGACGCAATACTACGAACAAATTGGTGGCTCTACGCTCTTTGAGTGGCAGATCATCTACACGCTCTACGACAAGTAGCGTTCGCGGTAATTCCCTCTAATTCCCGTTATTTCCCGCCAATTCCCGGCTACGTTCGCTAGTACCGCTGGTGGCTGGGTTTGTTAAAGACAATATCACCTATCTAATCATGTGCGCTTGGGGAGTCAGCATCGGCGTTGCGGGCGTATTGGGAGCAAATGCGGTCTGGCCCTTCCTTGTCACCAAAATGGGCTATGCGGCCGGTCGAATTGCTTTTGGCGCTGGCGGCTTGCCCCTAGGTTTGCTTGTGGTCCTGATCACGTTCAGGCCGGTCAAGTCAGCCGTCGCCAAATGGGACCCGACGTTCAAACTCTAGTCGTGCCATTCACTGCCGAGTGAATCGCCGGTTCAGCCAGTCGATCATGGCGCGGCTGGTTTCCTCGGGCTTTTCCTGCTGCGTCCAGTGCCCGGAGCCCTTGATCAGCACCTTCTCCAGATCGGGCACATAGCGCTCCATGCCTTCGGTGAGCGAGGGCGGCAGCACCACATCGTCTTCCGCCATGATCATCAGTGAAGGCACATTCACCTTCTGCTCGACATCCTTGCTCAGTTCCCAGTTGCGCGTGAGATTGCGGTACCAGTTGATACCGCCGGTGAATCCGGTTCGTCGGTAGGTGTCCACGAAGTACTTCAGCTCTTCCTCGGTCAGCAGCGGCTCGCCGCGCCAGGTGGATTCATCCTCCTGCAGCGCGCGCAGCAGCTCGAAATTCTTCGCCTCCTGCGGCGCATTCTCGAATTCCTTCGCGGTCACCACATTCTTGCGCATGAAGAAGCGGAAGGTGCGATCGACGTCGCGCGCCAGAATGGCGTCCGCTTCGCCGGGTTTCTGGAAGAACACCACGTAATTGTCCTCGCCCCTCATCATGCGGAAGGCGGTGATGGGATCGATGGGCGGCGGCGCGAAAAACGGCGTGTTGATCCCGATCACGCCAGCCACGCGCTCCGGATGCAGCATCGGCATGCACCACACCACGATGCCGCCCCAGTCGTGGCCTGCGAACACCGCCTTCTCCAGCCCAAGCGCGTCGAGAAGCCCAACAAGATCGCCGGTTAGGTGCGGCATGCCGTAGTCTTCAATCCGCTCCGGGCGGTTGGTTCGGCCATAGCCACGCTGATCCGGCGCAATCACGCGAAAACCCGCCGCGGCAAGCGCAGGCAGCTGGTGCCGCCAGGAATAGGCCAACTCGGGGAATCCGTGGCAGAGAACGACAGGCAATCCGCCTGTCGGCCCGGCTTCATACACCGCCATCTCGATGCCGTTGGTCTTCACCATCGTGGGTTCAGGAAAGGCGACCATCATCGTCTCCGCGGTGGCATTATTTCGGCAGCCGCATCGCGGCCCAGCCGAGCGCAATCCAGCCTGCAAGGAAAGCGAGTCCTCCGAACGGCGTCACCATGCCGAGCGCGCGCACGCCCATCAGCGCCAGCAGGTAGAGCGAGCCGGAAAACAGCACGATGCCGGCCAGGAACAGCGCGGCTGCAAACCGCGCGAGCGCGGCCGCTTCGCCCAACATCGCGAAGGCGGCAAGCCCGATCGCCAGCGCGTGGTACATCTGGTAGCGCGCGCCGGTCTCGAACACCTGCAGACCGTGCGCATCCAGCCGGTTCTGCAGCGCATGCGCGCCGAAAGCCCCCGCCGCGACTGAGAGAAATCCGTTCACCGCGGCGATGACAAGCCAGATTCTCATGCGCAGCCGCAGCCGGCATGTGCGTGCGCGGCCGGTGCGCTCTCATGCAGCTTCGAGAGCGCACGCTCGGAAAGCTCGCGCGTGGCTTCGAAATCCGATTTCATCTGCTCGCGCAACGGTGCGTCGAACATGAGATCGAGCGCGGTCTGCGCCATGGCTTTGGCGCCATCCAGCACGGCGGCATCGCCTCTCTCTGAAGCTGCCCACTTTGCGAATTCCGCGTTGTGGATGATCACGCCGGCCGGCGCCACAGCGAACATAGGATGGATGCTCGGCACCCGGTGGCTGACATTGCCCATGTCCGTCGAGCCCGCAAAACCCGCCGGAATGTCTTTCACGGGAAAGAATTCGCGGCCCAAGGCTGCAGCGTTCTGCTCGAAGGCTCCCGCCATCGGCCAGTTCGTTTTCAGGTCGAGATAGTCGGTGTTGCCCCACTTCAGCTCCAGTTGACAGCCCGTGGCGAGCGCGCCGGCCTCAAAGCAGGACTGCACCCGCTTCTTCAATTCCGCGAGCTGGTGAATGTCGGCGGCGCGCACATAGAAGCGGCAGCCTGCCTTTTCAGGTACGATGTTGGCCGCCAGGCCGCCATCGGTGATGATACCGTGGATGCGTTCGGTTTGCCGGATGTGCTGGCGCAATTGTGCGATGGTTTGATATGCGGTCACCACGGCATCCAACGCATTGAGGCCGCGATACGGCATGGCGGCCGCGTGCGCGGCGCGGCCGGAATAGGTGGCTTCCACCTCCGAAATGGCGATGCAGGGCATCGTGGTAAGATCGAGGCTCGCGGGATGCATCATCATGGCGGCATCCAGCCGCTCGAAGGCGCCGGCCTGCGCCATGATTTCCTTGCCGCCGAAGCGTTCCTCCGCCGGGGTGCCGAGGTAGCGGATGCGGCCGGGGAGCGTGGCGCCGAGTTTCGCCAGCGCCAGCGCCGCACCAAGGCCCGACGTTGCGATGATGTTGTGGCCGCAAGCGTGACCGACGCCGGGCAGCGCGTCGTATTCGGAGAGGATGGCGATGGCCGGGCCGCCTTCATTGCCGAACTCTGAGACATAGGCCGTCTTCAACCCGAAGGCCTCGCGCTGCACCGGCAGATGGTGCGCTTCCACGGCGGCGGTGAGCCGCGCCGCGGCCTTCACCTCTTCCAGCGCCAGCTCCGGTTCTGCGTGAATGGCATGGCTGAGCGACAGCAATTCTGCCGCCATGCCGTCGACGATCGATGCGGCTTCCTTCTTCAGGGTTTCCAGGGACATGCATGTTCTCGAATAGCGAGGCCACATCATAGACACTCTCGCTGCGCTTTGCGAAGCTCGGACCATGACGGAATTCGCGACCGCGCCCGATGGTGTACGCATTGCGTACGAGCGGGTGGGGGAGGGGCCGCCGGTGGTGCTGGTGCACGGCTTCGGTTCGAACCGCTTCCAGAACTGGCGCAGTCCAGGCTGGTACGACACGCTGACGAGCGCCGGCTATTCGGTTGTTGCGCTTGACAACCGCGGCCACGGCGAAAGCGACAAGCCGCATGAGCCCTCAGCCTACAGCGAAGAACGCATGGCCGAAGATGTGGCGCTGGCGATGCGGGCCGCAGGCTGCGAACGCGCGTTCGTGATGGGCTATTCCATGGGCGGCGCAATCACTTTGCGGCTGACGCACGCCCATTCCGAGCGGGTGCGGGCCGCAATCACGGGTGGTGTCGGCGCGAGCTACTTCACACGCGATGAGAACTGGCGTACGGCCATCGCCGAAGGAATACTCACAGCCGACGATTCGCCACTCACCCCGGTGCAGCGCATGTTCCGGAGTTTCGCGCGGCAGGCGGGAAAGGATCCGGTGGCGCTCGCCGCTTGCATGCGGGCGTCGCGCCAGCCTTTGAGCCGCGAGCAATTAGCCGGGTTGAGCTTGCCCATGCTGGCGGTGTGCGGGGAAACTGACGACGTTTCCGGCCCCGCAGAAGCACTCGCCTCCGCCTTGGGAAATGCCCGCGCTGTAACAGTTCCGCGGCGGGATCACATGCTGACGGTGGGCGACAAGGTGTACATGCAGGCGGTACTCCAGTTCTTGAACGATGGCGCTGACCGGCTATTGTTTCCCCAGCCATGAATTTCCGGCTCCTCGCCCAGTGATTGTCATCAGCAAGGTTTGAACGTAAGATTGCGACCTTACAAGGGGGGCACAGATGAACCTAAGATATTTGGTCATGTCTACTGGCGTATTGCTTCTAACAGCCGCTGGCGCTGCCGCGGAAAACAATGCTGGAGATGCAGAATACAATTTTGCGCCGGCATGCGTTGCTCCGGACGCGCCCCAGACCGTCGACGGCAACACTGCCACACAGGACGAGATCGATGCCGCGCATCGTCAGGTGGAGAAGTTTATTCGAGACTCAGATTCTTACCAACAATGCCTAGGCCGCGCTTTGGGATCACGGCAGGATTTAGCTTTTTCGACTCATTCGAGCGTTCCGGTCCGGATCGTTAAGCAGATTGAGCGCAAAGGCGCAGAAAATCAGAAAGAGAAGGAGCGAGTCGGCCGAGAATACAACGCTGCCGTTGCGGTCTTCAGCGCGAAGCGGGGAGTATCGCCCTGAAAACTCCGTGCGTGATCCTGGCCGGTGGCGAGGGGTCACGAATTGGGGGCGAAAAGGCGTTGTTGCCGTTCGGCGAAGGCACTCTTCTTGATGCTGTGATCGCGCGGGTCGCGCCGCAGGTATCGCAGCTGGCGTTGAACGTACCCAAGGCAAGCGCCGAAGCGTACCGCCGTCGCTATCCGGATTATCCGTTGCTGTTCGATTCTTTCGCTGAGCGCGTGGGTCCGCTGGGCGGTGTGATCACCGGTCTCGCATGGGCGCGTGCGCTGAGTGGCGCACAGTGGCTCGCCACTTTTCCCTGCGATACGCCGTTTCTGCCGCACGATCTGGTGGCGCAGCTTATGGCCGACGCAGGCGATGCGCCGGTCTTCGCCCACGATGGACATCGGCAGCACGGCATATGCGCGATTTGGCCGCTCACCTGCCTGGAACACCTGCGCGAGGGTGTTGAGATTGGGCACCTGCGGAGCGTTCAGAGTGCCATGAAGGCGCTGGGCGCCAAGACCTGCATGATCGAGGCCGAGGCGCACGCCTTCTTTAACATCAACACGGGAGACGATGTCGCGCGCGGAGAAGAGCTGGAGCGCGAAATTAGGGCGCACTTTTAGCCGGGTACGCGTACTTGAGGAATTGCTTTGCGCACGAACTCGTGGAGCTTCGCTTCCGGTTTTTGGGCGAACGCAAGAAAGTCCTCACGCATCTGCGGATCCCAGAATTTGTTGATGTGATCGGCCACCGCCGGAACGGCTCTTGCCTCGCCTTGAGCCCGGAAGAAGTCCGCGATCTGGTTCGCCATGTAGGCGAGCTTCTCTTCATACGAGAGCATGGGCGGACACCTCGATGCGCTCGGAATGGGTGAAAACTTCGAAGCTGTCGTCCCGGGCAATGGCGGCGAGCGTAAACCCGGCCGCATCCGCGGTTTTCAAGGCCAGCGCTGTGGGCACGGAAATCGCCACCAGCATCGGGCAACCCAGCACCGCGGCCTTCTGCACCAGTTCGATCGAGACGCGGCTCGTGAGTGCGAGAAAGCCCTCCGCCGCATCGGCATTCGCGCGCAGCAGCGCTCCGGCAAGCTTGTCCAAGGCATTATGCCGGCCGACATCTTCGCGCACCGCGCTGAAGCTTTGCTTTTTGGCCGACCAGAATCCCGCCGCATGCACGCCGCGCGTTTCAGCGTTCACCGGCTGATGCCGGCGCAGCTCGGCCATGGCGCGGAACACGGTACCGGAATCCACCTTCAGCATTGAGCCAACTGTTGGCGGCGGCGCGACGGCTTCCTCCAAGCTCTCGATCCCGCAGAGTCCGCAACCCGCCGGGCCGGCGAAGCGCCGGGCGCGCGATTGAAGCTTCTCATTGCGCTCTTCGGCCAGAGTCATCCGCAGCTCGATCCCTTTATCGAGTTCGAGGATCTCTAGGTCGGTGATGTCGCCTGTTTTCGTGATGAGCCCTTCCGTAAAGGAGAATCCGTAAGCGAAATCTTCCAGATCGGCTGGGCTCGCCATCATCACGGCATAGGTTTGCCGGTCATAGGTGAAGGCAATCGGCGTTTCTTCGGGGATGGAGCGCTCGCCGGCTTCAGCGCGCTCGCGCGAAATCAGCCGGCGGCGGACGCGAACGGCTGATCTCATTCCGCCGCTGCGATAGGTTCGGCGATCCGCCGCGCGTTCCGGCTGAACTCGCCGTATTCGCGCTGCCAATCGGTTGGTCC
>JAFAVP010000191.1 GCA_019242395.1 Alphaproteobacteria bacterium
CATCCCGATTGGGAGAAGGTGCGCGAGGCGCGCAAGACCGAGCACCTCCACAACCTGGTGCAGGTGCTGCCGAAAATCCGCCGCTCCATCGCGCAGCATCTCGCAGGCGAGGAGCCAACCAAAGCGTTCGCGCTGGCCGCGGTGATCGAGCTGGTGGCGACCGCGTCCATTCGCGCGGGCAGCGAAGAGTACGAGAAGAAGCACGGCACGCGCGGTGCCGCCACCTTGCTCAAGTCGAACGTGAAGACGGAGAACGGGCGCATCCGGCTGCACTTCAAAGCCAAGGGCAGCAAGCTGGTGGATAAAGAATGCGAGAACGGGCGCCTTTGCGCCGCCATCGAAAAGCTGCGCGAGCTGCCCGGCAGGCGGCTGTTCCAGTATCGCGGCGAAGACGGCGAGGTGCATGTGGTGCGGGCGCGCGACGTGAACGCGTTTCTCCAGGAACTGGCCGGCTGCACGATTTCGCTGAAAGATTTTCGCACACTCTGCGCCTCGGCCACCGTGCTGGAGACCCTGGCGCGCGCCGTCCCCGCGGGTGCGGCGCGCACGCGGAAGAAGCAGGTGCTGGAAGCGGTGCGCTCGGCCGCCGAGGAACTCAAGAACACGCCCACCATCTGCCGCAAGAGCTACGTGCATGATGCGGTGGTGACCGCCTTTGAGGAGGGTGTGCTGGAGCGCTTCGCCTCGACACTGAAATCCTGCCGCTCGCCCGCGCGCAAAGAGCAATTCCTCGCGCAGGTACTTGCGACCGCGGCTTAAGCACACTCACCTGTCATCCCCGGCGAGCGCGTGGGCGTTCACGCTCGCGCGCGAGGGAAGCGGACCCAGTTGCCAGAAGTCAGAACTCAGAAACCGGAAATCAGAAGAGACGGTCCCGCAGGCGTTCTGACTTCTGATTTCTGGCATCTGATTTCTGCATCCTGGGTCCCCTTCCCCTCGCTCATGCCGCAAGCGGCATTCGGTCGGCCGGGGATGACAAGTTGGGTATCAGCGCTTCTTTGTGCCGACTGGTTTGGGTGTCGGACGGCCGTGCTTCATCGCTTTCACGACCTCCGGCATGGCTTCGCGCATTGGCTTCGCTCGTTTGAAATCTACCGCCGCCATCTCCGGAATACCGTCATCGGGCTTGCCTTCTGTTGCACCTGAATCCGGACCATAGATATCCAAATCCAGCGACAATCCTAGCTCTGCCATGTCACGCAAGATTTCGCAGCGAATGATGTCTCTCGAATTATGACCCGAAAACCAACCGATGAAAAAGTTGAGAGTAACGCCGTGCTTTCTCAGTTCACGTAGATACTTCTTGTGCGGTCGAAGCTTCGCGAGCGCCCTTCTTAAACCTTCCGGGAGATTCGTTTCATAGTCTCGTCCGAACTGACATGAACAATAGAGCGGTTGTGGATGCCGCCGATGACGCGTCCGCTCGGCGCTACCCGTGTATCCCCCCTTTTTCCAAAGGCGGTCAGGCGTTAGCCCAAGGCGCTGAGGCACTTCCGACAAATCTGCGTCGGGATGCTCAACCCCAGCGAAAGTCTGTAAGTGTAATCACCCACGCTCAGACATATTCTTATTGGATACCTCGGCTAGTAGCTATTCTAACGCGATCCACCAACCTCGCTTGACGGGCTTGCCGCCAGGGGGATAGTCCGGCCTGCGCGGGCTGCATTTCCGGCCCAATTCAAGGTGATCCGTGTCGTCTCCGGAACTGAAGAAAAACAGGCCCTCGCTGTCGCTGCGCATTCCGCAGCCGAAGTCCCGCCCGGGCGACACGCCGGATTTCTCCAACCTCATCATTCCGGATGCCGGCGCAGCACCCCGGCCCGATATCGCCGCCCACCCGCGCGAGATGATGAATCTCGCCTGGTCGCTCATCCGCGTGCTGGATTCCAAGGGCCGCGCCGTCGGCCCGTGGGACCCGCGCCTCAATCCCGAAACCTTGCGCCGCGCGCTCAACCACATGCTGCTGGTGCGCGCCTTCGATGACCGCATGTATCGCGCGCAGCGGCAGGGCAAGACATCGTTCTACATGAAGTGCACCGGCGAGGAGGCGATCGCGGTGGCGCAGGCGTACGCGTTGGATCGCAACGACATGTGCTTTCCCAGCTACCGCCAGCAGGGGCTGCTCATTGCGCGCGGCTATCCGCTTGTCGACATGATGAACCAGATTTATTCCAACGCGCAGGATCCGGTGAAGGGCCGGCAGCTGCCCATCATGTATTCCACAAAGGAATACGGCTTCTTTTCCATCTCCGGAAATCTCGGCACGCAATTTCCGCAGGCCGTGGGATGGGCGATGGCCTCGGCCTACAAGGGCGACGATCGCATTGCGGCGGGGTGGATCGGCGACGGCACCACCGCGGAGGGCGATTTCCATTACGCTTGCAATTTCGCCAGCGTGTATCGCGCGCCGGTGATTTTGAATGTGGTGAACAACCAGTGGGCGATTTCCAGCTTCCAGGGAATCGCCGGCGGCGAGGAAAGCACGTTCGCGGCGCGCGGCATCGGCTATGGATTGCCGAGCCTGCGCGTGGACGGCAACGATTTCCTGGCCGTATATGCCGCAACTGCGTGGGCGGCGGAGCGGGCGCGGGCCAATCTCGGCGCCACGTTGATCGAACTTTATTCGTATCGCGCCGAAGGTCATTCCACGAGCGACGATCCCGCCCGTTACCGGCCGGCCGATGAACCGAGGTGCTGGCCGCTGGGCGATCCCATCGAGCGGATGAAGCAGCACCTGATGGCGCTCGGCGAATGGGATGAGGCGCGCCATGAAGCCGCGCAGAAGGAGGCGGTGGAGCAGGTGCGTGCGGCGAACGCGGAAGCCACTGCGAACGGCACCTTGGGCGAAGGCAAAATCCCCAGCGTGAAGACCATGTTCGAGGACGTCTACAAAGACGTGCCGTGGCATTTGCGGCGCCAGCGCCAGCAGATGGGAGTCTGATCATGGCGACGATGACCATGATCCAGGCGTTAAACTCCGCCCTCGATGTGATGCTGGCGCGCGACGAGAACGTGCTGACCTTCGGCGAGGACGCCGGTTATTTCGGCGGCGTCTTCCGCGTCACCGATGGTCTGCAGAAGAAGTATGGACCCACGCGCTGTTTCGATTCGCCCATCAGCGAAGGCGGCATCATGGCGACAGCCGTCGGCATGGGTGCCTACGGCCTGCGGCCCGTGGTAGAGATCCAGTTCGCGGATTACATCTATCCGGGCTACGACCAGATCGTGTCGGAAGCCGCGAAGATCCGCTATCGCTCCGCCGGCGAATTCACCGCGCCCATTACCGTGCGCACGCCGTATGGCGGCGGCATCTTCGGCGGCCAGACGCACAGCCAGAGCCCCGAGTCCTTGTTCACGCACATCGCGGGACTGAAGACGGTGATCCCGTCCACGCCCTATGACGCCAAGGGGCTGTTGATTTCGGCGATTGAAGACGACGATCCGGTGATCTTCTTCGAGCCCAAGCGCATCTACAACGGCCCCTTCAGCGGCCATCACGATCAGCCGGTGCAGCCGTGGTCGAAATTCGCAGAAGCCGACGTGCCCGAGGGGCATTACACGGTGCCGCTCGGCAAGGCAGCCATCGCGCGCGAAGGCAACGACGTCACCGTGCTCGCGTACGGCACGATGGTGCATGTGTCCAAAGCGGCGGCGGAAGAAAGCGGCATCGACGCGGAGGTGATCGACCTGCGCACCCTGGTGCCGCTCGACATCGAAACCATCGTCGCGTCGGTCGAGAAGACCGGCCGCTGCGTGATCGTGCACGAGGCGCCGCGCACCAGCGGCTTCGGCGCGGAGCTTGCCGCGCTCGTGCAGGAGCATTGCTTCTTCCATCTGGAAGCGCCGATCGGACGCGTCACCGGTTGGGACACGCCTTATCCGCATGCGTTCGAATGGCACTATTTCCCCGGGCCGGCGCGGGTGATCGAAGGGCTGCGCAAGGCGATGGAGCGCTAGATGGGGCGGTATGTGTTCAAGCTGCCGGACGTCGGCGAAGGCACCGCGGAAGCGGAAATCGTCGCCTGGCATGTGAAGGTCGGCGATGCCGTCGGCGAGGACCAGAACCTCGTCGATGTGATGACCGACAAGGCGACGGTGGAGATGACGTCTCCCGTTTCCGGGAAGGTGCTGTCGATTCACGGCGAGCCGGGGCAGATGGCGGCGGTGGGTTCGCCGCTTGTGGAGCTGGAAGTCGAAGGCGAAGGCAACGTGAAGCCCGGCGCTGCGCCGATGAAGACCGAAGCACCCAAGCCGGTTGCGCCGAAGCCTGTCGAACCCACTCCCAAGCCAAAGCCTGCCGAAGTCGTTCCGCTGCATCGAACGCCCGAACCTCAGCGCGAAATGCGCACACTCACGCCTGCGATGCGCAAGATAGGGGACAAGCCCGTGGCCTCGCCGGCGGTGCGCGAGCGCGCGCATGAGCTTGGTATCGAACTGCAGTACGTTGCGGGATCGGGGCCGGCGGGGCGCATCACGCACCACGACCTCGACACTTACATCGAGAACGGTGGCCGCGGCGCGGTTGCCGCCCGCGCGAGCGGCTACGCGCCACGCGACGGCATCGAAGAGATCAAGGTGATCGGCCTGCGCCGCAAGATCGCGGAGAAGATGCAGGACGCCAAGCGCCGCATTCCCCATTTCGCCTATGTCGAAGAGATCGACATGACGGAACTGGAATCCTTACGCGCGCATCTGAACAAGACCAAGCATAAGGATCAGCCCAAGCTCAACGTGCTGCCGTTCCTCATGCGCGCGCTGGTGCGTACGCTGCCGCAATATCCGCAGATCAACGCCCGCTTCGACGACGATGCCGGCGTGGTGCACCGCCATGCCGCCGTGCACATCGGCATCGCTACGCAAACCGCCAACGGCCTCATCGTTCCGGTGGTGAAGCACGCCGAGGCCCGCGACGTTTGGGATTCCGCACTGGAAGTGGCGCGCGTGGCATCACTGGCGCGAGACAACAAGGCGTCGAAAGACGATCTCACCGGCTCGACCATCACCATCACCAGCCTCGGCACCTTGGGCGGCGTGGTCACCACACC
>JAFAVP010000197.1 GCA_019242395.1 Alphaproteobacteria bacterium
GACGTTGAGCTCCGAGCAAGTCCGCACTCCGCTATTCGAGACAGGCATCGGCCAATACAAGCCATACGAGCCGTGGCTTGGGCCGCTGAAAGCGGCATTGGGGGACGTGCTGGACAATTATCCGGAGCCTCCCCATGCCGTGCCAGCGCAGACTGCTTAGTCGCCGATGCCTTACGCGAGTTCCGGGGGCACGGCAGGGTAGGCGGTCAGCACGGAGCCCAGACTCTTCAGCAGAGGAGAGAGCCACGGTTCGAAGCGGCGCCAGTGATCCACGGCTTCGTTGGATATAGGCCTGCGCACCTGTTCGGAGCTGGGCGTGCGCACGGCGCGATCGGTTTCGTAGAAACGAAGACAGCGCTCGTCGAAGGGCAGCTCCAGATAGTCGAGCAGCCGGCGGGTCTCGCCTTCCGGATCGGCGACCATGTTCTCGTAGATCACCCGGTGAATGCGTCCGGGCAGCACGCGGTCGAAATGGGCCATCAAGGCGACGTAGTCGCGATAGATTTCGCCAAGCTCGCTCAGCCGCCGGTTCGTATCGCTGTAATTGTGCGTGAACATCGAGAGGCAGCAGGCAGCAGGGTTGCGGCGCGCATCGATGATTTTCGCATTCGGCAATATGAGATGGATCAACCCCACCTGGAGATAATTGGCCGGCGCCTTGTCGATGAAGTAGGGCCTGCCGAGCTTGCGATGAATACGCGCGCTCTCAAGATATTGCTCGCCGAACGAGGCGAATGCACCGGGATCGAGAGACTCAAGCGCCCGGGGATACTCTGTGCCGAAGGTGAAGCCTTCGCTGCCTGAGAGCCGCCGCGCCAAATTGTAGACATAGTGAAGCTCTGCCGTGCCTTCGATGTCCGGATGGCTGGCGAGAATCTGCTCCACCAATGTCGATCCAGACCGGGGGCGCCCCAGCACGAAGATCGGATCGCGGGCGGAACAGCCTACGCCGCTGCGGCTGCGGAAGAACCCCTCCGTGAACACCGCCTTCTGAGCCGCGAGTTGAGATGGCGCCGCGATGTCGGTATCCGCGACTTGCACCCGCCGGGCCGCATTGCCTTTGGCGTAGTAGTCGAAAGATCGCGCATAGTCGCCGCGGTCCTCATGCGCCTTACCCAGCGAGAACAGCAGGTTGATGCGATCGTCGGCGGTGGCTTCAGAACTCTGCAATTGCTTGCGCATTGCCGCAATATCGTCGTCGCTGAAGCGGAAGGTTTTCAGATAAGCGAGGCTGAACCACGCCTTGCCGAAAGAGGGGCGGCACGCGATGGCTTTGCGATAGGCAGCGATGCATTCTTTCTTGAAGCCGCTGGTACGCAGCACATTGCCGTACTTGATCCACGTCTCCGGCCGCGAAGGCGCTTCTTCCGCCAATTCCCGCCAAATGGAGAGCGTGTCGTCTTCTTCACCAATGCCGCTTAGAATGTCCGCCTTCAGCTGCAGGAACAGCGGATTGTGGCTGTCGCGATTCAGCAGCCATTCGGCCTGTATCAGAGCTTCTTCGTATCGCTCGAACTTCAGGAGCAACCGGGCATAATCGTAGCGGCCGGCGACAAAATTCTCGGGCTCAAGCTCAATGCAGCGCGCGAAGAGCGACAAGGCTGGTGCAGCGCGGTCGAGCCGCACGAGCATCTGTCCCTTCAGGCAAAGGGCATCCGGATCGTTGGGGCGTTTGCGCAGGACTTCGCCTAAGGCCTTTTCAGCCCGTTCGATATCGTCTTTGACCAGATCGGCGAAGATCTCGCGCAAGTCCGGCCGCCGCAAGGGCCTGAGCGCACTCAGCCGCGCCGCCGCGGCCGCGAAGGAATCCGCCGCGGCCGCCGGTTTCGCAGGGGCAGGTGAGTGACCCGATACGGTTGTTGCGGACCCTTGGATCACTGGCTTCTCATCGTGCTGGTTCTGCAAATGATGTTACAAAAAAAAGGAAGGCGGCCCAAAGGCCGCCTTCCCGACAGATGACAATCTAGCAACAGCCAGATTACAGGCCGAACATAAAGTCGTCGCCCGTATACGAAGAGCCGATGCAAACGCCGAGCGTGTTCCAGCCCGGGCTGCCCGAATCGTCGTCGCCTTCGCAGGACGTGCCGAAGCCGCCGGCTTCCGACCACACTGCCGAAGACGTGCCGGCAACCTGAGGACGGAGCTCCCAACCCCACTGGCCGCAGGTCGAGAACGCGCAATTCGCCTCGACGGAGATCCAGTAATGGGCTGCTACACCCTTCTTGCCGCCCTTCAGCTTGATGCACTTATGCTTCTTGCCGGTGGTCGTGTCGATGTCGAACACGTTGCCGGTTTGCGTATAAGAAGCGTTGTCCACGCCAGCCACGCGGGTCGCGTCGCTGCCGGGGTTGTCCTTCCAGATGTCGACGTTGAAGGAGGATGCCGGGCCGGCGCCATTGTAATACACGCCGGTCACGCCGACGTCGCAGATCAGAGCCTTTTTCGCGGAGATGTAAAAGTCGTCCGCGCCGGAGTTGTTGTAGTTGGCGAACGTGGACTCGAAATGCTGCGAGTCGATGCCGACGCCGGTGTCGCTGCTGTTCTGACTCCAGTTCGGACACAGTCCGCCGCCGCCACAGGGGCGGTGCACACCCGGCTGGAGTTTAATGCCGGTGATAACCTTCGAAGGATGATGACCGGCTGCAGGTGCAACGCCGGGGGTAAGCGCGAGAATTGCTGCCGCGCCCAAGAGTACTGACTTCATGGTGGTCTTCCCCATTATGGTGACCAGGCCAACCCCAGCCACTCCCGAAATTGTTACCCGCTCTTAAGGAATGGCACAAGGGGGATGCGGGAACCGCATGCGGCGTTCCGTGCGTCGGAAACGCTGAAAGCAGGCTGCTCCGAGTCACGCGGCGTCCAAATAGAACAT
>JAFAVP010000007.1 GCA_019242395.1 Alphaproteobacteria bacterium
GAGGCCCAACGTCCAGGCATAGGCTTCCATGTTCTTCGAGTTGATGAAGATCTCGAACGGCCGCCTGCGGCCATCCGCCTGGATGTCGTTGATGGTGATGTAGAAGGCGTGGTCGGAGTCTGCCCATTTGATCTTGTAGGTCTGCCCCAACAGCACTTCGGGGCGGTCCAGCGGCTGCGTCATGTAAACGACGCCGCCTTCCTGCCGCGGCCTGGGCGGCGGCAGCGGAAGCGGCAGCGATGGTTCGATCGGATTTTCGATGGGTGCCGGAATTGCGCCGCCGGTCTGCACCGGCAGTTCATCGCGCACCTCCAGGACCGCGCCACGCACTGCGCTCGGCCGGTAGGTCGTGCAGCCTTTGCATCCGAGCGCATAGGCATTCAGGTAGATGTTCTCGAACGCCTCGAAAGAAATATCACGTGGCACGTTGATGGTTTTGGAGATTGAGCTGTCGACACACTTCTGCGCCACCGCCTGCACCGCGAGATGATCGTCGGCCGATAAAGTCTGCGCGCTGACGAAATAGTCCGGCAGCGCCGCGTCGGCGCCGAACCTGGCGCGAAATGCGCGCAGCGCGAAATCTTCTACCTCCGCGCTGCTGCTACTTCCGTCCGGCTTCAGCACCTTGCGCGTGTGGCTGTAGGCGAACACCGGCTCAATGCCGCTCGACACATTGCCCGCGAACAGCGAGATGGTGCCGGTCGGCGCGATGGAAGTGAGCAATCCGTTGCGAATGCCATGCGCGGCAATACCGTCGCGAATATCCTGCGGCAGAAGCTGAATGTTCGGCCGCGCCAGATATTCATCGCGGTCGAACAGCGGGAACGCCCCCTTCTCCTTCGCAAGCTCCACCGAGGCGCGGTATGCCGCATCGCGCAACCGCGACAGCCAGCGCTCGATTAGTCCCATGCTTTCCGGCGCACCGTAACGCGCGCGGCAGAAGATCAGCGCGTCCGCCAAGCCGGTGACGCCGAGCCCAATGCGGCGTTTGGCCATAGCTTCCGCGCGCTGTTCCAGCAGCGGAAAGCGTGAGACATCGATCACGTTGTCGAGCAGGCGGACGGCCGTGCGCGTCAGCCGCGCCAGTTCTGCTTCGTCGAGTGCCGCATCGTCCTCGAAGGGCTGCTTCACCAGCCGCGCCAGGTTGATCGAGCCCAGCAAGCACGCGCCATAAGGCGGCAGCGGTTGCTCGCCGCACGGATTGGTCGCGCGAATGGTTTCGCAATAGGCGAGGTTGTTCTCGGCATTGATACGGTCGATGAAGATGACGCCGGGCTCCGCCGTCTCGTAGGTCGAGCGCATGATGCGGTCCCACAGCCCGCGCGCGCGCACCGTGCGGTATACGCGGCCGCCGAACGTGAGCGGCCATTCGCCATCGGCCTTCATCGCGTCCATGAAGGCACCGCTCACCAGCACCGACAGGTTGAACATGGTGAGGCGGCCGGGCGTGCGCTTGGCGTCCACAAAGGCTTCGATATCGGGGTGATCGCACGCCAGCGTCGCCATCATGGCGCCGCGGCGGCTGCCTGCGCTCATGATGGTGCGGCACATCGCGTCCCACACCTCCATGAAGGAGACGGGGCCGGAAGCGTCCGCGCCCACGCCGCGCACCTCGGCGCCTTGCGGGCGCAAGGTAGAGAAGTCGTACCCGATGCCGCCGCCCTGCTGCAGCGTCAGCGCCGCTTCGCGCAAGTGCGAGAAGATGCCATCCATCGAATCCGGAATCGCGCCCATGACGAAGCAGTTGAAGAGGGTGACGTTCCGCTCGGTGCCGGCCCCGGCGAGAATGCGCCCGGCGGGAAGGAACTTGTGGCCGGCCAGAGCGCCTGCAAATTCACCCGCCCAGTGCGCGCGAAGATCAGGCACTTCGGCCTGCGAAGCGGCGAGCGCAACGCGCGCGAGCGTATCCCCCGGCTCGCTATCAATGGGCGTACCGTCGGCCGCTTTGAAGCGGTACTTCATGTCCCAGATCTGGCGCGAAATATCGCTCATGGGGTGTGCCTCCGCCCTCCCTCGAGCGGACGCGAGAAGTATCAGCAACAGCCCTTAACGTCAAGGAATGTTCTTGTACTGTTCTGAGCCACCTCACTGTAAGTCGCACCAATTTCTGATCGTTGTGGGCCAGAGTGCGGCGGCCTAGTTTGGCCGCGTGCGGAAGTTCGCCGTTGGATTGGGAGTAGCCATGATGGTGGCCGCTGGGGCGGCCGGCATATGGCTTGGTATTATCGAAGCGTTCGCGAACTACCCGGGCCTGACATATTCGCTCCTCGGCTGCCAACACTTTTTCTGTAAGTTGGTATTCGGAGGCGGCCGCGGCGACTGGTTCTTGGTTATGGCACTTGGAATGCCGGGCTTTGCTCTTTACCAATGGGGTAGAAGCGTGCGACCGCGGACTGCAACCAGGTTATAGAGCTGCAAAGCTCTCACATCTGTAGGAGCTGCCGCCCCTCTACGACAAGTTGCTTGGTTGCGGCTTCAATCCGCGCCTGCAGCGTGTGCATGAAGTCGCTGCGTTTGAGGCCGGCCGGAATGGGTTCGAGGAATTCGAGCACGACGCGACCGGGTTTTTTGATGAAGCCCATCGGCCCCGTCCAGAACAGGCCGGAGTTCAGCGCCACCGGCACGCACGGCACATCGAGTATGCCGTACAAGCCGGCGACGCCCGGCTTGTAATCGGGCGGCGCGCCGGGTTTCTTCCGCGTGCCTTCGGGGAAAATCAGGATCGAGCGGCCGCTCGCCAGCGCCGTCTTTGCTTCCGCCGTCATCTTGCGTAGCGCCGACGCTTGGCCGCCGCGGTCGATGGAAATCACGCCGGCCTTCTTGATGTACCAGCCGTAGAACGGAATGCGCGTCAGCTCGCGCTTCAGCACCGCGCACGGATCCCACACGCTGAGATAGAGTCCCATCGTGTCCCACATGCTCATGTGCTTGGAGGCGATCAGCACCGGCGTTTGCGGCACAGCTCCGCGCACTTCATACGTCAGCCCGCAAATCCATTTGAGGCCGAAGAACACGGCGCGCGACCACAGGCGGGAGGCATGCACCATCACCTTGCGCGGCAGCAGCAGCGCCGGCAGGACAGCGATGTAGATAGCGACGGTGATGATCGCGAACCAAACCAGAAAAACGGTTGAGCGGAAGACAACCATCAGCTGGTGCTGCGCCCGGATTTGGCAGAGATGAACCGGTCGAGCACCAGGCTCGCCAGATATTTGGTATACTCCACCTGCAGCAGCCGCACCGTGTGCGGGTTGCGCCACCAATGCTCCCAGTTCGCCCCTTTCGGCTCCACGGGATACGGAGTCAGCTTCACTTTCGGCATGGTGGCGTGAAATTCAGAAAGGCTGCGCGGCATGTGATAATTTGCCGTCACAAGAATGAGACTTGCGAAGTGGTGGAGTTGCATCCAGTTGGCCGCTTGCACGGCATTCTCGCGTGTGTCTTCTGCCGCAAAGTCGAGATCGGCGCAGCAATCGAACCGCGCTCCTCCACGGGCGACCGCTTTCAGCTCCGGCTTGGTGATGGAGGGATGCACCCCGGTGATAAGAAGGCGCTTGGCCTTGCCCTGTTCGAGCAGGCGCACCGCCGTGTCCAGCCGGTCATCCCCGCCGGTAAGCGTCACGAGCGCATCGGCCGGAGCCACAGCTGCGGGCCGGTGCGGCAAGGTCGTCGCGAAAAGAAGGAAACCCAGAACATAGGCGAGGACCGCGACCAGCACGATCCGCCCCATATAGGCGAGGGATCTTCTCACCGTTTCCAACTGCCCCTCACGTGCGGTGCAAGCTCTCCAACTAGAACCTAGCCCAGAATGCACCCGGCCCGGTAACCTTCAGTAGATGCGGGCGAGAACGCCCAGAACCGAAAACCTTGCAGTGGCAAGCGCAATCCAGCTTGCCGCGACGGGGATGACCAGAAACCAAGCCAGTTCGCTCAGGTGCAACCCCACTGGAGGCAGAAACGGTACAGCTTCAAGCCCAACCGCTTCGAGGCCGGTCCCCGCGGAATAAAGCCCAGCGGCGAGCGCGGTGCCGATGGCGCCAGCAATCAACGCAGCGAAAAAATAGTGCCACTCGAAGGCCCGCGCGATGAAGCTCGAATGCGCCCCCATCTGGTGCAGCAACTCCACAATCTCCCGATGCGCCTGCAAGCCGGCGCGGATAGCAAAGGAAACTGTAGCCGCGGTCGCCAGGGCAATGAGCAGCAGAACCCCGTAGGCAGACCACAGCACTCCCCTCGCCAAGCTCCGGAGCCGTGCGAGCCAACGGGTGTGATCGTCGATTATCGCATCCGGGGCGGCAGCCCTTATCTGCCGCCGTAGATTATCGATATCCACCCCTTCCCCTGGAGCGATCTTCGCATCGATGAGTTTCGGGAGCGGGAGTTCCGAGACGAGGGCATCAGCTCCGAGCCAAGGCCGCACCAATTCTGCAGTTTCGCGCTCCGAGAGTTGCGCGGCGTGAGCGATACCGGATGTGTGGCGCAGGACGTCCAATGCTGCTCGAACCTCATGATCGGGATCGCCGGCTTTCTCGGAAGGCAATATCTGAACTGTGATGCGGCCGACCAATCCTGTTCGCCAGCTTACGGCTGCGCGCTCCGCGATCAGCGCAGCACCCAGCGCCAGGGCTGCCAGGAAGGCCATCACCACAATGACAACATCGAGCGAAGCGGCGCCCCTATCGCGCGGCATGATGCGTCCATAGTCGTTCACGGCTGCGGCCCCCTTAGTTCAACAAGCCGTCCATCGACCAATCGCATTTCGCGGGCGCGCGCGCTTTCGATCAGAGTACGGTCGTGCGTCGCGATCAGAACGGTGGTGCCCAGCTTGTTCAATTCCTCGAAGAGGCGAATGAGCCGCTTGCCCATGTCCGGGTCAACATTGCCAGTCGGCTCGTCGGCCAGCAGCACGTCCGGACGTGCCACGACGGCCCGGGCAATCGCAATGCGCTGCTGTTCCCCGCCGGAGAGCGTCCGCGGCTTCGCCTTCAACCGCTCGCCAAGTCCCACCCATGACAACAGTTCCTCGACATCCTGCCGGTAATCTGTGGCGTCCTGACCCGCGATACGCAGCGGCAAGGCTACGTTCTCGTAGGCAGTCAGGTGATCCAGCAATCGGAAATCTTGAAAGACAACTCCGATGCGACGGCGCAGGGCGGGGAACTGCGAACGGTGGGTTCGCGAAACATCCTGCCCGAACATCGTTATCAGGCCGCGCGAAGGCGGTTCGGCAAGGTACATGAGCTTCAGCAAGGTCGATTTCCCGGCACCGGACGGTCCCGTCAGGAATGAAAAAGAGCCGGGGTCCAGGGTGAACGTTACATCGCGCAGAACCTCTGGCCCCGCGCCATATCGCATTCCAACGTTTTCAAATCGAACCATCGCGGTAACCATAATGACAGGAGGGATGGTCACACATGCTTGCGGTTTGGCCACCTCCCTCTATTTTGTGGGTGAATCGGACGTGCCGCATGATCCTGACCTGCCCGCAATGCGCAACCCGCTACCACGCGGGGGACCACAGCTTCACACCCGCAGGGCGCAAAGTGCGTTGCGCGAAGTGCGGCCATGTCTGGCTCCAGGAAGCGGCGGCGGCTGGCATCGCACCCGCTCTGGATAGCCTCAGCCAACCCGAACCACCGCCGCCTCCACCTCGTGTACCATCCCCGCCGCCGCCCAGCCCGCCGCAAGAATTGCATGAGACGGTGTTCTCACCGCCCCCGCCCCCGCCCCCGCCCCCGCCACCATCTCCTCCTCCACCACCTTCACGGCCTGGGGCAGATGGGAATGGGGGAAACGCTCGCGGGGAGAGAGCGCGGATGCTTGCGGGCCTGGTCGCGCTGCTTGCAGTCGCGGCACTTCTTGTCTGGGGCGGCGTTCGTTACCGCGACGACATTGCCGGCGCGTGGCCGCAATCTGCAACTGTGTATGCCGCACTCGGAATTCCTGTGAATGCGCATGGGCTGACCTTCACAGGCGTAAACTATCGCCGCGACACCCAGGCCGGGCAATTGGTGCTCACGGTTGAGGGAAATCTGGTCAATATCGGTGCGCGCGAGCTCGCTGTACCGGCAGTCGAAGTGAAGCTGACGGACGGACGGCACCGCCAGGTGGATCGTTGGACCTTCACTCCTACCACCAACCGCCTTAAGCCCGGCGAGCAGATTGCGTTCACGACCCATCGCACCAATCCGCCAGCGGAGGCTCGCCACTTAGAAATGACTCTGGCTGAGGCTGCGGATTAGGTAGCTGTGTAATCGCCCGGCCGAGGTAACCTTTCGGGGGCGCAACCGTTACTGCGATCAGGGCGAAGGAGACGCCACTACTCGAAATTCTCGATGCCCGGACCGGCGCAAGCTATCCGGCTATCGGGCCCACACTGCTGAGCAAGCAGCTCTGATCAGAACTGCTTCAGCAGGCGGTCGATATAGTCCAGCTCTTCTTTTGGACGGCCCCGCTCCTCCGCCCGGCGGCGCAGTTCTTTAAGGATACTGCGCGCACGCTCGAGGGCAGATTTGCTCGGTAGCTTCGTCTGATCCCCAAAGCTTGCGCCTCGCCCGCCGTTGTCGCGGCCCAGGGGATCTTCATTGCCGGCTTCGCCCTGCTTGCCGTCGCCCTGCCGCATAAGTTCCTGCGCGAGTTGTCCAGCGCCTTTGCGGAGGGCATCCAGTGCCTTGCGTTCGGCATCGGCCGCGTTGTCGAGAGCGCGCTCGCCCAGCTTGCCTTGGGCCTCGCCCATCTGCTTGCCCGCTTCACCAAGATGTTTTCCGCCAGCCTTCGGCCCTAGTCCCTGCACTAGCTTGTCGAGCTGTTCACGCAGATTTCCCTGCTCTTGGGAAAGCCCTTTGGGTCCGCCCTCGTTCGGGTTGGGATTCCCTTGCTGCTCACGAAAAGTCTTGTCCAGCAGCTGCCGTTGCTTTCCCATAAGGTCGCCCAGACCCTTCAGCGCATCGCTTAGAGATTTGTCGCCCTGCTGACCGCCACCGGAACCGGCGGTCATGTGTAAGTTCTCAAGCAGGCCCTGCAACATGGCCAGCATCTGCTGCGCTTGCGCCCGGGCGCCGGTTTGCGCAAGCTGCTGAATGGCATTGAGCAACGCCTGCAAATCCTGCGGCCTCAACGTTTTCGCGTTCTTCGGCGGCGGCGGTGCGTTCGGTGGCGGCGGATTTTTCGCCAGCATCTCAAGATAACGGTTGAGCGCCTGTTTGTATCGTTGCAACAGCGAATCGATGACCGGTTGCGGCGCGCCCTGTGCGAGGGCTTGAGAAAGGAGTTCTTGCAAGCGGCGCAACTCCTGGGCCGCGGAGGACAGACCTCCGCGCTCCAATGCAATTGCCGTTTGCCACAGCAGATCCTGCACATGCACAAGATCCCGCGTGTTGCGGGCCTGCTTCAGCGCCCAGAACGCGGCACGTATCGCAAGGTACACCGATGATTGGTTCGGGTAGAATGCGTCCGGCGCGAGCGCAAGCGCATCCAGGGCCAAAGCCGCCGTATTGCGCGATGGAAGATCGCCCATGGACAGGTTCTGCCGCTGCTCAATGAGAGCGCGCGAAAGGAGATTCGTGAACACGCGCGATGGCAGCGTGAAATCTACAGGTACGCTGCGTCCAACGTGGCCTACAGCATCCTTGACTTCCAGCGTAGCGGTCACGGGAAGCCCAGCATAGGGGTCGGCCGTCAAGTCGCGATAGACAGTGTCACTGATGGTTTTCGAGACGGAGGAAAGTGGCAGCTCGAGGACCAGTGCGCGCTGTCCCTTCCTTGCACTAAGCGGGTGAATGATGACCCTGGCGGAGGTCACGCCGTAGTCGTCCCCAGCCGTGAAGGCGAACTTGACTGCGTCACGCTCCGTGCGGCTCGGAGGCTGCGCAAACGCGGCGGATGGCGGCTCGTCCGGAACGGCCCTAATGCGCCACGACCCAAGCGACTGCCCCCCGGCCGTTACGCTAACGCTTTCGTCCCGCGTGATCTTGGCATTCGCGGAATAGTCCTCCGCCTGTTCCAAAAACGCCGCCTTGTGCTGCAACCGGGGTACGAGGCTGAGCTGCGGCACAACTCGGCCATGCACCCGCAACCCGAGCATCGATCCTGCAGGAACTGACAACGTGGTGCTGCGGTCTCCACGGGGCAAATAGACCGGAGCCTCTCCCGTGTAAGCTGGCGGATCGATCCATGCATCCAAGGCTGCAAGTGGCATGGCTCGCTCAAGCGAGAATGCCAGACCAAGCCTCCGCCCGGCATCCGCGCCCGAGGCAAGCAAACCTGCCACGAGAACGACAAGAACCGCGTAGCGGAGAAAACATGGATCCTGCGCCGCAAGGGAAACGCCGGGTCGCGCGAAGCGAAGCCGGTCATGCCGCGCCAGAAGGGCGCGCATGTGAGTGCGCCATAGCGCCTCGGCGAACGGATCTCTCTGCCCGGCAACCAGGCGGTCGTAACGCTCCGTTATCGGCCGGTGAAGAACTGTGCTTTCGCGCTCCACGCGGCGCGCGCCCTCCCTCCATTCCGGCCAACGAAGTCCGTGAAGGTTGGTGACAAGAAAATACCCTGCGCTCCCAAAGCAAGCGATCAGTGCGCAGGCGTGCAAAACCAATGGCAAGTGGGGAAGAACGTCGAGCAGCGCCAGCGCGAGCAGCACTCCGAAAATTCCGCTTGCTGGCCACAACCTTGGCCACAGTCGCTCCCAAAAGACAATGGCGCGTGCGAATGCTACCCGCCGCTCGATGCGGCTATTCAAGCCAGGTTGGGATTCGATCGAGACGGAGACGTTCATCATCGTTCATTCGGGGACGCACAAGGCTCCACTGCGAGTCTCGCACGAGCACCTCGGCTGCGGGGCTGCGTTCATTGTAAGCCGAAGCCATCGCGGCGCCATAGGCACCCACCATCAAGATGGCAACGAGATCGCCAGCATGCAAAGGCGGAAGACGGTAAGTGCCAAAAGTGTCGGAGGTTTCGCAGACCGGGCCAACCACATCATAGGTTTCCATGGAACCTTCGTCGGATTGGCGCAAGGACACGATCTCGTGATGGGCTCCATAGAGCGCGGGACGCAGCAGGTCGTTCATGCCGGCATCGATCACGGCGAACCGCTTGCGCCATCCTTCCTTCACGTAGAGGACGCGAGCAATCAGCACACCTGCGTTCGCAGCAATGACGCGTCCAGGTTCGAGAACAAGCGAGACACGGTGTTCGCGGGCGAAGCGTTCCACCAGCCCGCCATATGCAACAATATCGGGTGCTGCCGTTCCCGCGCCGATCCCCCCACCGAGATCGGCGCGCTCAATTCGATGGCCAGCCTTCCTCAACACGGGGATGAGATCACCGATTCGCCTAAAAGCGCGTTCGAAAGGCTCCAGAGAAGTTAGCTGGCTCCCGAGATGGACATGGATCGCTGCCACTTCGATCCCCGCCAGCCGTGCCGCGGCCGCGTATGCCTCTGGCGCGCGCTCCAAAGGAATCCCAAACTTCGTTTCAGCTGTGCCGGTGGAAATCTTTGCGTGCGTCTGCGCGTCAACATCCGGGTTTATGCGAAGGGCGACGGGTGCAGTAAGGCGTGCGCTCGTCGCAAGCTTGGCAAGCAGCTCCAACTCAGCTTCGCTTTCCACATTGAACTGGAAGATCTGCTCGCGCAGGCCGAGGGACAGCTCCGCAGCGCTCTTGCCTACCCCCGAAAAAACTATCTTGTTGGGCGGGATTCCGGCGGCAAGAGCCTTCTTCAACTCTCCGCCTGATACAACATCCGCGCCCGCGCCAAGTTTCGCGAGAGTTCTTAGCACCGCAAGATTGCCGTTGGCCTTCACCGCATAGGCAACCAGCGTGCCTGTCGGCACCGCACTCGCGAAGGTCCGGAAATTACCTTCCAGCACTGCGGTAGAGTAGCAGTAGAAGGGCGTCCCAACGTGTTCCGCAAGGCTGGCGAGATCCACATCTTCGGCGAACAACCTGCTGCCGCGGAACACAATAGGATTCATCGGCCGATCGGCTGCGGCGGTCGCGAAGGGTCTCTCTGGCTTTTCGGAGTGGCTTTGCCGTCCGGCATCAGCAGGTCGCTCTTGATGCCGCAACCTGACACTGCCAACATCATGGCGGCGATCAGGGCGAGCCTTGGCACGGCGCGGCCTTTCTGAACCAAACCATTAATCGTCACATTATCACCGGATCCTTGTTATGGGCCTATTCGCATTCACCGCATGAAACAAGCCCTCTCGCGGTCCGCCCTGGTGTCCGTCGCACTCGCGGTGAGCATATTATCGAGTTGCGGTCCGGCCGGTGACCACAGCAGGGCTGTTGCCAGCGTGTTGGCCAAGCTTAAACCGGAGCCGACCGCCAAGGCCGCGCCCAACGTCGCGTTCGCGGATGCGAGCGGCACCCTCCACACACTCGCTCAATTCCGCGGACGATACGTGCTGCTGAATCTTTGGGCGACATGGTGCGGGCCCTGCGTGCGTGAACTGCCAGCGCTTGGACATTTGCAGTCCGCGTTGGGCTCTCAAGGATTGAAGGTGGTGCCGGTAAATGTCGGCCGCGGTACGGCCAGCGAGACGGCCTCGTTTCTGAAGGAACATCGCGCGGATTTGCCCGTCTATATGGATCGCAAGAATTCTTTCCTGCACGCGTTTGGAGCCTTCGGCCTCCCGCTGAGTGTAATCATTGATCCGCAGGGCCGGCAGGTAGCGAGGGCCCTCGGCGCCGTCCGCTGGGATGCGCCAGAATCGATCGCGTACTTCAAGTCCTTGGCCAAACGGGCGCCGCTGTCGTGAGCGCAGGGCCTTCAGCAACTGCGATTCTCAATCAAGGTCCGCGGGCGCTTCCAAAGCGAGATCCGGCATCTCGATCTCAGCCTCCGCAGGGGAACGGCCCTCCGCCTGCCGGCGGGCGCGAGCCTCAAGCTTGCGGCCCCTCTGCGCAATTACGGCTTCGAAACGCCGCTTCAACTTCGTGTGCTTCCGGGTAAGCTGGTTGAAGTCGGTCCCGGAGAGCGTGAGCAGCCGCATGGTGGAACGCGCGATCACCGTGCAATCATATGGGGTGTTGGAGAGCACCGCCGTTTCACCGAAGAAATCCCCGGGGCCGAGCGGGATCGTACCGCGGCCGTATTCCGCTTTAGCTGTACCGGAGATGATAAAGAACATCTCTGTACCTTCCATGCCTGCGATGGTGAGCTGCGCGTCCTCGCGCACCATTCGCGAGCGCAGCACATTCATCACGTCGCTGACCGCTGCGGCACTGAATCCCTCGAACAATGGCAAGTGCGAGATCATGCTCCAAGTGACAACGAAATCGCGCCGGTGAATTTCCGTGACGAAATTCGTCGCAACGATGCCAACTGGCAATGCGAACAGCGCCAAACCGAACATCATCGTAACGCCGGCGACCATCTTGCCAATCATCGTGACCGGCGTGATGTCGCCGTAGCCGGTCGTCGTCAGCGTAGTCACGGCCCAATACAGAGCTGTCGGGAGTGAGCCGAACTTGTCGGGCTGGATCGGTCCTTCCACCACATACATGGTGTAAGCCGAAATCACCATGATGCACACGATGAGCAGCAAGGTTCCCAGCAATGCTCGCCGCTCGGCCTTGATGACTTCGATCAATGTGCTCAGCGCCGGGGAATAACGTGCGATCTTCATCAAGCGGAGCAATCGGAACAGCCGCAAAATGCGCAGATCCAGCGCGCTGGGGATGAAGATGCCCGCGATGCTGGGTGCGAAGGATAGAAAGTCAACGATCATTACCGGCGTTACCGCATAGCGAACACGGCCCCAGAACGGGCCGGAAATTCCGTAGCGCGGGTCTTCGATTGCGACCCAAAGGCGAACAGCATATTCGCCGGCGAAGATGAGAACCGAAATTGTTTCGAACCAGTAGAAGACTAAGAAATATCGGGCGTTGAGTTCTTTGACGCTGTCCAGCATCACCGCCAATACGTTGGCCAGAATCAGGCTAATAAGCAGCGTTTCGAACACCAGGACACGCCAGTTGAAGATGTGTCCCGCTTCAATCGTCCGGTAAACCTTGTGCCGGAGGGTGTCAGGCGCATTGGCAGGAAGCCGCTTTGCCTTCTTCCGAGAACGATCGGTCCGCACCATCAGCCTACCGGCTCGAGCGAGACCAACCGCTGCTCAATCTTCTGCAACGCCTCGGCGGCGCGGGAAAGGTCCGGGCCGCCCGCTTGCGCCATGTCCGGACGGCCGCCGCCGCCTTTGCCGCCCAGAACTTCCGCGCCAAGCCGCACCAGATCGACGGCATTGATGCGTTTGGTGAGATCGTTCGTCACACCCACCACAATGGACGCCTTGTCGTCAGCGGTGCCAACCAGCACCACCACTCCAGAACCGAGCCGGGCTTTTTCTTCGTCTGCAAGACCCTTCAGTTCTTTCGCAGCGACCCCTTCGACCAGCCGCATGGCTGTCTTGATACCTGCGACCTCCTTTGTCGAAGATCTGCCATCGCCGCGCGACGGCCCGGCGAGAGCCAACGCTTTCTTCGTTTCCGTGAGTTCCCGATCAAGCCTGCGCCGTTCATCCGCGAGTTGCTGTACGCGCAAGACTAGATCGGAGGGTGAGGTCTTCAGCGCCGCGGCCGCCTCCCGCGCCAGATTCGCCTGATCGGAGAGATATCGGCGGGCGCCTTCGCTGGTTAAGGCTTCGATGCGGCGCACGCCGGCAGCCACTGCGCTCTCCGACAATATGGTGAGAAGCCCGATATCGCCCAGGCGCCGCACATGGGTGCCACCGCAAAGCTCCACAGAATACGGTTTGTGATGGGCAAGGTCCTCTCCCATTGTCAGTACACGGACTTCAGCGCCGTACTTCTCGCCAAACAAAGCTTCCGCACCGGCTTCGATCGCCTTGTCCGTTGCCATCAGACACGTGCTGACATCGCTGTTCTGGCGAATCACGGCGTTTACATCGTTCTCGATGCGCTCGATCTCTTCCGGCGTCAGTGCCTTAGGATGCGAGAAATCAAAGCGCAGGCGATCCGGCGCCACGAGGGAACCTTTCTGACTCACATGCGGGCCGAGAACCCGTTTCAACGCTGCATGCAGCAGATGTGTTGCGGAGTGATTGGCGCGCGTGGCGCGCCGGCGTTCGCCGTCTACCTTCAGGTCGGCCGTGTCGCCAACCTTGAAGATGCCTTGCGTAATCCGCACCACATGCACGTGCAGGCTGCCGAGCTTTTTTTCGGTATCGATGACCGCGCCAATAGCACCGGCGCGCGAGAATATCGCGCCCTGGTCCCCGATCTGACCGCCGGACTCCGCGTAGAACGGGGTTTGGTTCGTGAGAACCCGAACGGTATCACCCTTCCCCGCTTCCTCTATGCGGTCGCGCTCCTTCAGGATCCCAACAATGACGCCTTCGGCTTCTTCCGCGTCGTAGCCAAGGAACTCCGTGGCCCCCGCTTCTTCCTTGATCGCGAACCACTGGCCTTCATCGCTGGCTTCCCCCGAGCCAGCCCATGCCTTGCGCGCTTCCTCGCGCTGGCGCTTCATGGCGGCATTAAAGCCATCGAGGTCGACTGCAATCCCGCGCGCTTTCAGCGCATCCTGCGTGAGATCGAGCGGGAAACCGTACGTGTCGTACAACTTGAATGCCGTCTCCCCCGAAAGCCTATCGCCCTTGCTTAAATTCACGGTTGCTTCGTCGAGCAGCTTGATGCCGCGCGCAAGGGTTTCGCGGAAGCGCAATTCTTCCAGCCGCAAAGTTTCGATGATCAGCGGTTCCGCGCGCTTCAACTCAAGATAGGCGGTTCCCATTTGCGCGACCAAGGGCGGCACCAGCCGGTGCATCAGCGGCTCTTTCGCGCCGATCAGATGCGCGTGCCGCATGGCACGGCGCATAATGCGGCGGAGCACATAACCGCGGCCCTCGTTGGACGGCAGCACACCATCGGCGATGAGGAACGCGCTGGCCCGCAGATGATCGGCGATCACCCGGTGCGAGAACTTCGCCTCGCCTTCCGCCCTTGCACCGCTGGCGTCGACGGACACTTGAATCAGGTGGCGGAAAAGATCGGTGTCGTAGTTGTCGGTGACGCCCTGCAGAATCCCTGCGATGCGCTCCAGCCCCATACCGGTGTCGATAGAGGGCTTGGGCAGATCGAGACGGGTGTTCTCGTCCACCTGCTCGAACTGCATGAAAACCAGATTCCAGAATTCGAGAAAGCGATCGCCGTCCTCGTCTGGGCTACCGGGTGGGCCGCCCGCAACTTGATCGCCCTGATCGTAAAAAATTTCTGAGCAATAGCCGCAGGGGCCAACCGCCCCCATCGCCCAGAGGTTTGACTCGTGCCCAATGATGCGGTTGTCCGGCAGACTGGCGATCTTCTTCCACAGGCTGCGCGCCTGGTCGTCGGTTGGATAGACGGTCACCCACAGGCGCTCGGCCGAAAGCCCGGCAACATTGCGCACCCAATCCCAGGCGAAGCCGATCGCCTCTTCCTTGAAGTAGTCGCCGAACGAAAAATTCCCCAGCATCTCGAAGAAGGTGTGGTGGCGGGCCGTGTAGCCGACATTGTCGAGATCGTTGTGCTTGCCGCCGGCACGCACACATTTCTGCACGCTGGCGGCGCGGGTGTAGGGCCGCTTCTCGGTCCCGGTGAAGACGTTCTTGAACTGCACCATTCCCGCGTTGGTGAAGAGCAGGGTGGGATCGTTGCGGGGCACGAGTGGTGAGGATGGCACCACCTCATGGCCGCGGTCGCGGAAGAATTCGACGAAACTGGAACGGACATCGGCCAAACTGGTCATGGGAATCGTTGTAGCGGGAGGGGTCGAATCTGTCATCCGGACAGTTCCGGCCAGCGCGCACCGGAATAGCTCGTGTTGTTCGGCAGAAACGATTACCCCCTTCCCCCTCCGGAATTAAGAAGGGGCGGCCCTTTCGAACCGCCCCTTCCGGAGTCGTTCCCCATGCCAGAAGGGAACAACAGCTTGTACAGCGCCATTAATCGGCGCCCCCACCATCCGGGTCGCCTTGCGCAAGGGCTGCGCTCAGGAGCCCGGCATTCTGACGGATTTGCGCCTCGATTCGAGCCGCAATATCCTTGTTCTGTTCGAGAAAGTTTCGAGCGGCTTCCCGCCCCTGGCCGATTCGCGTGCCGTCATACGAGTACCAGGAGCCGGATTTCTCCACGGCCCCGGCCTTCACGCCCAAATCCAGCAACTCGCCCGTTTTGGATACACCCTTGCCATACATGATGTCGAATTCGACCTGCTTGAAGGGAGGCGCCACCTTGTTTTTCACCACCTTCACGCGAGTCTGGTTGCCTACCACTTCGTCGCGGTCCTTAATCGAGCCGATGCGGCGGATATCCAGCCGCACCGAGGCATAGAATTTCAGCGCATTGCCGCCTGTCGTGGTTTCCGGATTGCCGAACATGATGCCGATCTTCATGCGGATCTGGTTGATGAAGATGACAATGGTGTTGGAGCGCGAGATCGAGCCAGTCAGTTTGCGGAGCGCCTGGCTCATCAGCCGCGCCTGCAGGCCCGGCAGCTGATCCCCCATTTCGCCTTCCAGTTCAGCCTTGGGCGTCAGGGCAGCGACCGAATCCACAACCACGATGTCCACGCCGCCCGAGCGCACGAGCGTATCGGTAATTTCCAGCGCCTGCTCCCCGGTGTCCGGCTGCGAAATCAGCAGTTCGTCCACGTCCACGCCCAGCTTGCGGGCATAGATGGGATCCAGCGCATGCTCGGCATCAATATAGGCGGCGATTCCGCCCTTCTTCTGCGCCTCGGCCACAGCGTGCAGCGCCAAGGTGGTTTTGCCGGACGATTCGGGGCCGTAAATCTCGATCACCCGGCCACGGGGAAGCCCGCCAATGCCGAGCGCAATGTCGAGGCCGAGCGAGCCGGTGGAAATCGTGTCGGCTTCGGCCACCGCTTCCCGCTGGCCCAGCTTCATCATCGAGCCCTTGCCGAAAGCGCGGTCAATTTGGCTGAGCGCGGCATCCAGCGCGCGCTTCCGCTCCGAAACCTCCTCCTTGCCTACCACCCGCAAAAGCGCCTCTTTCATCATCGTTCCTCTCCTTATTTCACGAGCCGCCCCCTTCGAAAAGGAGAACCGCAGGGGTGCGACTGTACATGCTTTGTTCCAGAAGGCAAGAGGATAACGTGCAACGTAGTCGCTTGAATTGTATCGGAAATTCCAACGGCGTCCCTACTGTATCGCGGCCGTGCCCGTTGGGTCTGCTTGTAAACGACTAGTAAGCCTTCGATAACCAACCTCCCCAGAGGTTGGGTCCAAGCGGCCTCCCGTGACACCGCGGCTACCGGCAAATCAGCTTGCCCACACTGCGATCCAAGAGATTGGCAGTGCTCATCGGCGCCAGAACCTAATCAGACCGGGTCACGCCGGCAGCCATGCTGTCATAGCTAAGCGCGATGCGCAGCAGCATCTCTCTCGCTTCCGGTGAATCCTCTGCGATAATCCGCAACTCCTCTGCCCTATTCATGTACTGAGCCACCCGCTGCACAGCATTTTGCCCCTGCAGCGGCTTGATCGTGATTGGCATGAAGCCCTCCGGACGAAGCATTCTACACCTCCTCCCGGTGCTGTGATACCCGCGCAAATCGGCGGAGCGCTGACCAGCCTAAAATTTCCGAAAAGCAAAATAAGCCGCCAGCACCAGCAGCCCGAATGACACGCCGTGATTCCACCGGAGCGGCTCGCCTAAATAGAGCACCGAAAATCCTGCGAACACTACGAGAGTGATGACCTCCTGCATGGTCTTCAGTTGCGCGGCCGAATAGACGCGGTGCCCGATGTGATTGGCGGGCACGGCAAGGCAGTATTCGAAAAAAGCGATGCCCCAACACACCGGGACGAGCAGCCAAAGCGGCGCGCCCGGATATTTGAGCTGCCCGTACCAAGCAAAGGTCATGAAAATGTTGGACAGGCAAAGTAGCGCAACCGGCGCGGCAAACGTCCAGGTCATCAACCACCTCTATAAGCTGGCCTTATTGCCCGGTCCGGTGCTGGCCGGGCTAGTTCCGCCTGCGGCGCGGCAACCATCGCGAGCGTCACTTCTGCAAGTCTGCCGGAAGTTCCTCGCCTGGCTTCAGGCAGGCTCCTTTGACTGTGACATCTTTTCGATCCAGGTTCACTGAATCCTTCAGCAAAACAAATCGCCGTCCGTCGTGCTCGCACTCTTCTTTGGCTGTTTGCAGCGCGCGGGCCTTGGCCCCCTCGTAATCGTACACGCACCCGCCCAGCCAGAGCGCCAGCAGTCCACATTCCAACAAAATGCGCATGAATCCCCCTTGGTGTGGCAGGATCCTAAGTGACCCACCAGAATAAGAAAGGCAGGGGACACCGCTGATCCTGCCTGCAGGTTGCCGCGAGATGTGCTCTTCAGGGCTTCCGGAATTTCAGGATGAACTGGTCGGTTTTGTAGTGGAGATCGAAAACCTTCTTGGTATGGTTGTCGCTGGTGTTGTGCAGCGCATCGCTCTCGCTCACGAGCTTGAAACCCGCGGCGGTCACCTCATCGACCACCGTCCTCTTCTCGATGCGGTGCAGCGTGGGTGAATCCCTGGCCCCGCTTCCCTCGGCCGCAGCATGATCCACGATGATGTAAGTGCCGCCGGACTTCAGCGATTCGAACACGTGCTTGTTGAACGCGGTGATATCCACATTCGCGTACTTCGGCACATGCAGGTCGTGATAGTTGTCGGTGGTCCAGAACACATCCACCTTCGCCGGTAGATTGAATTGGCCCAGTGGCGAGATATCAAGCGCGACGTTCTTCAGGCCTGCAATCGCCTTCTTGGTACCCTCTATATTGTCCTTGCCCCAGGTGCTGGTTTCGAGTGCGTAAACCTTCCCCTTCGGCCCAGCGACCTCGCTCAAGGTGCGTGTGTAATAGCCGCCGCCGGGCAAGTACTCGGCGACGGATTGCCCCGGCTTCACGCCCGCGAACGCGATGATTTCTCCTGGCTTGCGAACGTCGTCGAGCTTGCGCTCATCGGCCGGCCGCGACGCATCGCTGATCGCCTTGCTGACATAGTCCGGCACCGCGGCCGAGCTGGCGACAGGCGCCAGCAATGCGGCACCCAGGCCGCAGGCCGCGAGCAGCGATAGTTTCATGGAAGCCTCCCATCGAAGTTTCTAGATTAGGCCAAGAGCCGGTGGCGGGCAGATACACAATCGCGTTTAGTGAATGGTCGTGCCGGAGAGCACATCCTTCACCTTTGCGGCGAGCTGTTTGAGTCCGAAGGGTTTTGGCAGGAAGTGCAGGTCTTCAGGCTTTTCATCATTGCGGCGGAAAGCTTCCTCTGCATAACCCGACATAAAGATAACCTGCAGGTCGGGCCTGATCTGCCTCACGGCGCGCACGAGGGTTGGACCGTCCATCGCCGGCATCACAACGTCGGTGATGAGCAGCTGGATGTCGTCCTTGCGGGCCTGCATGATGTCCAGCGCCTGCTCGCCTCCCGCGGCCTCCAGCACCTGATAGCCGCGCTGTTTGAGCGCGCGGGCGGCAAAACTTCGTACGGCATCTTCGTCTTCCACGAGCAGAATGGTTTCGTGTCCGGTGATATCGCGCGCGGGCACGCTTTCCGCGCGGGAATCCGGTTCTCCATGGCTGCGGGGCAAATAGATGCTGAACGTCGTGCCTTTGCCGACCTCGCTGTTGACGCCGATGAAGCCGCCCGTCTGCTTCACGATGCCGTAGACCGTCGCGAGCCCAAGACCGGTCCCCTCGCCAACCGGTTTTGTGGTGAAGAAGGGATCGAAGATCTTGCCAATGTACTGGCTGGGGATACCCGAACCGGTATCCGAAACATCCAGCCGCACGTAATCGCCGGGCGGCATGTGGGCGCTGCCAACGGTCGCGTCCTGATCAACATGCTCGTTGCAGGTGCGGATAGTGATGCACCCATCGCCGGCCATTGCGTCGCGGGCGTTCACGACAAGGTTGATGATCGCGTTGTTGATCTGCGCTTCGTCCGCATGCACAGCCCATAGGCCGGCGCCGTGTTCGATTTTGAGCGCGATGCCTTCGCGCAGCAAACGCCTCAACAGTTCGCCGAGTTCGGTGATTGTGACGCTCAGATCCAGCACCCGGGGCTGCAACGTCTGCTGCCGGGAAAAAGCAAGCAGCTGCCGCACCAGGTTCGCGGCCCTAACGGCATTCTGGTGGATATCGTTGATTTCGCGGAAGGATGGATCGCCTGCCTGATGCCGCATCAGCAGGAATTCAGAATTGCCGATGATGACCGTGAGCAGATTGTTGAAATCGTGCGCCACGCCGCCGGCGAGTTGGCCAACGGCCTGCATCTTCTGCGACTGCGCAAACTTCGTCTCCAGCGCTTTTTGCTCAGAGATATCGATCAGGTAGACGGCCCGAAAATCGCCGCCAGCCCGGCTGGCATAAAGCTCCGCCATCGCGTCCTGCCGGCCTAGCGCCCGGATCTCCATTTGCGAGGCCGAACCGCACGTAGCCCCGAGAAGTGTCTCCCGGAGCGACCGGCGGTCCGCCGGTTCGATCAAATCGGCAAGGGCCTGCCCAGCGAGAGAACCGGAAGCCTTGAAGAAGGCAGCAAAGGCCTTGTTGTGGGTAGCAATGCGTCCATCGGTCTTTACCGTAGCAACACCGATCGGCGCCTCGTCGAGCGCCTGAACCGGCAGGCCGTCCCCGGCCGCGGCACCTTTTCGCAGCGCCTGATCCCGCGGGAGGACCGGAGCGAACCACCACACCGACTCGCCCCGCTTGAGGGGCCGCACCGAGACCGCCACTTCGACCCCGGCGGATAACTCGACCGTCTCCTCGTGCGCCTGACCCGCCGCGGCGCTCCGGGCAAGACGGTAAAGCATTCCGGCCGCTGCTTCGCCTGGGAGCGCCAGTTCCGGCTGTGGTGGCGCGTCGCCTGCCTTTACACCGGCGATCCGGCGATAAGCTTCGTTACAATCGACAATCGCACCTTGCGCATTCGTGATGGCCCAGCCGAGATGGCTTCGAGCAGCGGCTTCCGAAATGCGCCAGGCGCTCACAGACATCTGCTGCCGAGGCCAGAGCGCCACCAGGAATAGGGAACCTACAACGGCAATCCCCAGGAGGAGAGTGAACCCAGGCCAACCAGCTTCCGCCGGCGCCCCAACGGCCACAAGACCTGCGCAACAGGCCAAGGCGGCGAACGCTGCCGTCGCCCAGCGCCAGGGATCTTGCGCGATATTTGAAGGTGGCATGCGGAGACTGGCTTCCATCCCCACAACAATAGCCGAGTCGGTAAACGAATCGTTGATTTTGCTAATCAGCGATCGAGAGAAGCAGACTAGCCGCTGTCAGGCGGTGGTGCGGGTTGAAGCGCACTGGCAATAATGGGTGCGAAGGTCTGCGCCAAAAAGCGCCATACGGGATCACTCCGCGGCGAGTTTGAGGCGGGCGCGGTTGAACGGCTTGTCGCCCAAAATTGTCACCCGGTGCATCAGGCGCTTGTGCGGCTGATAATCGTCCACGGTGTAATGTTGCGTCACGCGATTATCCCAGAAGGCCAATGTGTTCGGTTTCCATCGCCAGCGGATGACAAATTCCGGCCGCTGAATGTGCTCCGACAATAGCTCCAAAATTTTCGCACTCTCTGCCTTGGTGAGGCCCAGAATGCGGGTTGTGAAGCCGGAGTTCACAAAGAGTCCTTCGCGGCCGGTTTCGGGGTGTGTTCGCACCAGCGGATGGACCACCGGGGGATATTCCCGCCGTGCCCAGGTGTAGCGCTCGATCCCCACGTTCATGGCGGTCAGATGGTCCGGCGGGAAAGACCGGGTGAAATCGTGCTCCGCATCCAGAGGTTGCAAGAAAGCGCGCAGGCTGGGGGACAGTGCAGCATGGGCCGCGCGCATGCTGGACCACAGCGTGTCTCCACCCTCCTGCGGAACATGGCGCGCATACAGCATCGACCCCATCGGCGGCGTCTCAATAAAGGTGACATCCGCCCGCCAGGCGCCTGTATCGGTATCGCTGGCTGGCTGGTTGTCGAGTACCAGCACCTCGGGGAGCCCTGGTACGCTGGGGCGGATAGGGTGCAAGTGCAGTGGGCCGAACTGCGCGGCGAACTCTTTCTGCTGCTGCGGGGTGATGTCCTGATCTTCGAAAAAGAGCACCTCGTGCGTCAGGAGCGCCTGCCGGATCTCGGCAATGCCCTCGGCGCTGACCGGCTCGCCGAGATTTATCCCGGAAACCCGCGCCCCCAAGGTGGGCGACAAAGGGATGATCTGGAGCGGTGGGGCTGCAGGCATGACCGCGTCTCCTGGTTTCGGCTCATAAAACACTACCGATTTTGTAGAGTAAATCCTTTTCTCATGCGAATGAGCCTGTCCGGCACCTGCGGCACCTGCATCTGCACCATGCAAAAAATGCAGTTCTCCGGCTCCCTCAGTCACCTATATGTTGAACACTGAATTCTGAAGGAGATATTCAATGGGCAGATTCTATTCCATAGCTGTTGGAGCGGCGGTCGCTCTGGTTTCGATCAGCCTAGCCCATGCAGACCCCGTCACGGGGGCCTGGAAGCTTAGCGTCGGGGTCAATGACGACCCCTGTGTTGTTACGCTGGCGGCGGATCAGGGCAGTGACAGCGCGGGATCCGCACGCGCGACGGGCGATTGCAACGGCGTCAGCTTCGAGCACTGGAGGTCCGTCGGCGACCGGCTGCAGTTGCAGCAGGCAAACGGCGCCCTTGTAGCCTTCCTCCACGCCAAGGAGGGCGGCTTCGAGGGCAAACGAGTCTCCGACGGAAAGCTGGTCGCGCTGAACCGCTGAGCTACTGAATCCTTGACGCTCCCTGACTTGAGGGCCGCTATAAAGCGGCCCTTCTTTTTGGGTACCGGGTTGAGGCGCGTTGCTCGGACGTGGCGGCTTGGCTAAACAGCCCGGCTTCGGGCCGGTGGGGACGGTCCTTCCACAACCAGGGAAGAAGCCCATGAAAGAGCTCGACCATTTCATTGCCGGCCAGCACGTGAGAGGCACCTCCGGCCGGTACGGCGACGTGTTCAATCCGGCAACAGGGGAGATTCAGGCGAAGGTGGCGTTCGCCTCCCGCGTGGAAGTCCGCAATGCCGTGGATGCCGCGCTGAAGGCCTTCCCCGAATGGTCGAGCGTCAATCCGCAGCGCCGCGCCCGGGTGATGTTCAATTTCAAGGCGCTGGTCGAAAAGAACATGGACGAGCTTGCGCACATGCTCTCGTCCGAGCACGGCAAGGTACTGGCGGATGCCCGCGGCGACATACAACGCGGGCTTGAGGTGATCGAATTCGCTTGCGGCATCCCGCATCTGCAGAAGGGCGAATACACGGAAGGCGCTGGTCCCGGGATCGATATCTATTCCATGCGCCAGCCCTTGGGCGTTGTGGCCGGCATCACGCCGTTCAACTTTCCCGCCATGATCCCGATGTGGATGTTCGGCGTCGCCATCGCCTGCGGCAACTGTTTCATCAACAAGCCGAGCGAAAAAGACCCGTCCGTTCCGCTGCGCCTTGCCGAGTTGATGATGGAAGCGGGCGCTCCGGCCGGCGTGCTGAATGTGGTGAACGGCGACAAGGAAGCCGTCGACGCCATTCTCGAAGATCCGGATATCAAGGCGGTGAGCTTCGTGGGATCGACCGCCATCGCAGAATACGTATACACGGGCGGCACCGCGCACGGGAAGCGGGTGCAGGCGATGGGTGGCGCGAAGAACCACGCCATCATCATGCCGGATGCCGACCTCGATCAGGTGACGAACGAACTGATTGGGGCAGGATACGGCTCGGCCGGCGAGCGCTGCATGGCGATTTCGGTTGCTGTCCCGGTCGGCAAAAAGGTCGCTGACGCGCTGGTGGAGCGGCTCAAGCCCCGCGTGGAAGCCCTGCGCGTCGGCATCCCAACCGATCCTGAATCCGATTACGGGCCGATGGTCACCGCTGCCCAACGCGATAAGGTGAAGGACTACATCGATCTCGGCGTGAAGGAAGGCGCCGAGCTCGTGGTCGATGGCCGCGGCTTCAAGATGCAGGGATACGAGAACGGGTTCTATCTCGGCGGCTCGCTGTTCGATCGCGTCACGCCGAACATGCGCACCTATCAGGAAGAAATCTTCGGACCCGTACTCCAGATTGCCCGCGCCCATGATTTTGATGAGGCGATCTCACTTCCGTCAACCCACCACTACGGCAACGGCGTCGCCATCTTCACGCGTGACGGCGACGCGGCGCGCGAATTCGCCGCGAGAGTCAATGTGGGCATGGTAGGCATCAACATCCCGATCCCCGTACCGCTCGCCTATCACACCTTCGGCGGCTGGAAGCGCTCCGCCTTCGGCGACGTTAACCAGCATGGCACGGAGGGCGTGCGCTTCTGGACGAAAATCAAGACGGTGACGCAGCGTTGGCCCAAAGGCGGCGTGCGCGAAAACCCGGACTTCAATATTCCGACAATGAAGTAGAGTTACAGGGGCGATTCATGGCGCAAACTTTGGAACCGCGCACGCGGGCGTGGTTGAAATGGGAGTGGCGCGCCGCGCTGATCACGGTCGTCGGCGGCATGCTGATCGTGGCCGCTGTCTTCGCCTATTTCACCTTCCGCCCACAACGGCTGTCGCCGGGGGCCTTGACCGCCCGCCAAGTACAAACAGCGGCCTTGGCCCAGATCGTCTGTGTGCAAGCGCTCGCCGGAGCCAAAGAGTTCGGCATCGTTCCGAATTATGCTCAGCTCGCGAATCCCTATCCGAACGAAACGAAAGTGAGGGGGCGGTATGAGTGCGCGAGTGGAACCAACGTGGCGAAGTACACCATCGCTGTCGATCTCGTTTGCAAACAGATCGGTCAGCGGCGTTGCGTTGTACTTCACAGCGTCACGCAGCAGGACGGCACGGTACTCTACCGCCGCCAAGGTTGATCCTGACGTCTTGCAGTTCCTGACGGAGGTTCAGCCCTCGCCAAGGCTGCAGATGTGGTTCCATTCGGCCTCGGTGACAGGCTGCACCGAAAGCCGCGAATATTTCACCAGCACCATGTCCTTCAGCTTCGGATCGGCCTTGCATTCCGCGAGCGTCACGGGTTTCGGCAGTTCGCGCAGTGCCTTCACATCCACAAGGCCGAAGCGGCCGGTTTCATCGGTCGGGTCCTTCCGGTATTCGCCGATGACCTCGACCACCCCGACGATCCGCTTCTCTTCGCCCGTATGATAGAAGAAGCCGAGATCGCCCTTCTTCATCTGCTTCATGTTGCGGGCGGCTTGCCAGTTGCGCACGCCGCTCCAGGGTTCGCCTTTGCTGCCGCGTACCTTCTGCATCTCCCATGAGAATGCTTCCGGCTCCGTTTTGAACAGCCAGTATGCCATGGCCGCGCCGCTCAGAAGTGCGCATTCATCGGATTGAAGGTGGGCTTCCACGGCCGCACCTCCGAATGCGCGAACAGCCCCGCCTTCACGTAGGGATCGCTGGCGTGCCACGCGCGCGCCGCTTCGATATCCGTCGCCTCGAAGATGATGAGGCTGCCGCACATTTCCCCGGCTTCGTTGAGGAAAGGACCACCCAGCTTGATCACCCCAGTTTCCTGCGCATAGGCAAAATGGGCCTCCCGTGTTTGCAAGCGAAGGTTAAGCGAATCCAGTTTATCGGTGGCAATCACAACGAACAGCATGGTACCTCCTCATTCCGCCTTTAACGGACGTTCCATCAGCCGCGCCATTGCTGCATCCAGCGGCAACGAGCCATCGAGGATGGCCGCGGCGGTTTCGGCAATGGGCAGTTCGATGCCCTGACGCGCAGCGCGGGCGACGAGCGCCGGCGCGGTTTCGACGCCTTCGGCCAACGGATGACCTTGGGCATCCAGCTCTGCGCGGGTGCGCCCCTTTCCGATGGCAAACCCGAAGGAAAAGTTGCGCGAGGTGGAGCTGCTGGCCGTCAGCACCAGATCGCCGAGCCCAGAAAGCCCCATCAGGGTTTCCGGCTTGGCGCCGAGCGCTTCTCCCAAGCGCCGCAATTCGGCGAAGCTGCGCGCCAGAAGCGCGGCGCGCGCGCTTTCGCCCAAGCCCATTCCCGCAACGATGCCACATGCGATGGCATACACGTTCTTTGCCGCTCCACCGAGTGCCACGCCCACCACGTCGTCACTCGCATAGGGCCGAAACGTCGTAGACCCGAGCGCCCACTGCAACCGCTGCGCTGTTTGCCCCGGAGCAGCAACCGTCACAGCCGTGGGCAAACCCAGCGCAACATCTCGCGCAAACGAAGGACCGGAGAGAATGCCGATCCGGTCCTCGCCTACGAACTCACCCACCACTTCGGTCATCAGCTTGCCGGAGCTGCGTTCTAAGCCCTTGGCGCAGACGATTAAGGGAATTTGCTCACCAAGCACCGGCCGTAGAGCAGACAGGATGCTGCGGATGTGCTGCGCCGGAACAACCAACAGAAGCGCATCGGCGGACGCCGCTTCCCGAAGACCGGCGGGAACAGCGATAGCGTCCGGCATTTTAATGCCCGGGAGATACCGGATGTTTTCTCTCTGTGTCCGAAGCGACTGCACCGCTTCGGTGCCCCGCGCCCACAACGACACGTGGCGCCCCGCGCGAGCCGCAGCCAAGGCAAGCGCCGTGCCCCAGGCACCTCCCCCGATCACGCCGATATGCTCGTAAGCGCCTTGTCTCACTCCGAATTCCCTGACCGCAATCCCCAGCATCGCCGCTGCGAGAACTGAATATTTCGTTGATTGTTCAGAAAACCCCTCTATATCGTAGGGACAATAAGAAGACGATCAGGAAGGAAACAGGCGGGATGATCAAGGATGTGCGAGAGCGCATCATTGAAGCGGCGAAGGGCCGTTTCTCCCATTTCGGCTATGGCAAGACGACTATGGCCGAAGTGGCCGGTGACTGCCACATGTCCCCGGGCAACCTGTACCGGTTTTTCCCCGGCAAGCTCGACATTGCCGAAGCTATCGCCACTGCCGATTACGAGAATCACCTCGCGCATCTCCGTAAGCTGGCGCTGGCCCAGAATCGCAATCTGCGCGAGCGGTTGCGCGATCTCCTGTTCGAGGAATTGCGCCGTACGTACAACAAGCTGGAGCGTGACCCCCGCGCGCTGGAAATGGCGCAAGTCATTGCCCACCAGCGGCCACACTTCGCCAACTGGATGCTGGCCAACGAGCGCAAGATTATCGTCGAATTGATGGAAGAGGCGGCGCGCCGCGGAGAATTTCTGCCGCCGATGAACAAGGAAGAAACCGCGGAGATGATTCAGTCCGCCACCATGAAATTCCGCTACCCGCAATTGTGGTCGAAGCTCACCTTGCCCAAGCTTGAGCGAGAACTCGAAGGGGTGCTGAAGCTTCTGCTCGATGGGCTCTGCCCCAGGCAACCCGAGCGGAACGAAGAACACGCGGCTTAATCTTCAATTTGCCGCAAACGGTGGATAGGCACGCATCATGCGAACGATGCTGATTGTTGGAGCCTTGGTATTCTCGGCCACGGCAGTATGCGCGGATTACAGCGCCAAGGATGCGGCCGCCGATCTTGATCGCATCAGCGCATCCCTCAACGCGATCCATACACTGAAAGGCGAATTCGTCCAGCAGGATCCAAACGGCGCGGTAGAGCAAGGGACGGTATACATCCAGAAGCCGGGTAAGATGCGCTTTGAGTACAAGCCGCCGAGCACTGTACTGGTGGTGAGCGATGGGATCGATGTGGCCGTGTTCAATAAGAAGCTGAATACGGCTGATCGTTATCCGCTGGCGAGCACGCCTCTCAATCTCCTGCTCTCCGATCATGTGAACCTGCAGAAGAGCACGTATGTGGTCGCCATCGAGCACCAGAGCGGGGCAATCGTGGTGCACGCCCGTTCCAACGACCGCCGCACGACGGGGAACATCACCATCACCTTTTCCGATCCGGGCCTTGAGCTCCGTCAGTGGACGGTGGTGGACGCGCAGGGACTTGCTACAACCGTCACGCTCCGGAACATGCAATCAGGCGTGACCTTGCAACCGGAGTTGTTCCTGACGCATGGCTGAGCAGCCCTTGCCGCAGATTGCCACGATCAACGTGCTCACTTCATAGTCCGCTGCCCAAGAAAGTTTCTGAATGCGTCCGCCTGTCGTTGGCATTCCTTGCGATCACCGGATGGTCGGCTTGCATCCGTTCCATCTGGCGGGCGAGAAATACATCCGGGCCGTACGCGAAAGCTCCGGTGCAGTGCCGCTGCTGATCCCGTCGCTGCCGTCGCCCATTCCGCCAGACGAGATTTTGGCGGCCGTCGATGGGCTGCTGTTCACCGGCTCACCCTCGAATGTTTCGCCACGGCACTACGGGGGTCCTGCTCCACGCGCAGGCATTTTGCAGGATGAGCACCGCGACTCCACGACGCTCCCGCTGTTGGAAGCCGCAATCGCTGCCGGCACGCCAACCATTTGCCTCTGCCGCGGATTCCAGGAACTGAACGTGGCACTTGGGGGAAGCCTGCACCAGCATGTGCATGAGATTAAGGGGCGGCTGGATCACCGCGAAGATCACGACGCGCCGCTCGATAACCAGTACGGGCCCGTCCACGAGGTGCGCGTGAGGGAGGGCGGCCTCCTCGCGCAGATCGTGGGTGAGCGGCGCTTTCACGTGAACTCGCTGCACGCCCAAGGGATTGATCGACTCGCCGCTCCGCTGCACGCCGACGCCTTGGCCCCTGACGAAACCGTGGAAGCTGTGTCGATGCCGGGCGCAAAAGGCTTCGTGCTGGGGCTGCAATGGCACCCCGAGTGGCGCTGGAGCGAAAATCCTGTCAGCCGGCAAATCTTCGGCGCCTTCGCCGAAGCTGTTCAGGCTTACGCGCGCAAGCAGAGGCCATAGCCGTTCTTGCATGGATTTCACACGCACGCCGCTTACTGCCGGGCTAAAACACACCATGCGCTGCCCGCGGCTCGTCATTGTTGCAAGTTTCTGGGTGCTGCTCTGCGCCTTTGAGGCGCCGGCTCCACAGCGCACACCGCCGCCGGTCCCGCCCAAACCACCTCTCTCCTTTGTGTCTGCTACGCTCCGCCTGCCAGCCGATGCGGTCATCGCGATGCTGAATGAGCGCACCCGTTCCAGGCTCGCCATCATCGAGGGCGAGGAGGTCAACTGCTTGATCCAGAAATGCCGGCTGGACCTCACAGCTACCCGCACCGGCGAAATTACCGGCGAAGCCATAGGCTCCGGGCTGCGGATCAAGTTGCCGTTCGCGCTGCACGCGCATCTCGGCCTAGATGCGAATTATCTGAAGACCGACGGCGAAGCTACCGCGCAAGGTGTGATGGATGCAGACACGCAGTTGAAGCTGCAACCGGACTGGCGGTTGGAATCGCACACCGCAGGACAGGTGCACCTGTCAAACGCCAAGCTGAAGCTGGGCCCGCTGAAGATGAGCGTCACGCAGCTATGGAACAGCAATGGGGACCGTCTCTCCGGTCCCATTTTCCGGTTGATCGACAAACGCATGATGTCAGCGTTGAAGCTGCGAGGCCAGGTGGAGCGGCTGTGGCGCAAGCTGCAGCAGCCCATCCGCATCGGGAAGAACCCGGACACCTGGCTGGTGCTAGCGCCTGAGAACGTGCGCGTGACGCCACTTCAGGCGCAGGGCGGCGCGCTGATCATCTCGCTTGGCGCTGCAGTTCGCGCCCATGCGATCATCGGCAGCCTGCCCGTCTCGCCGCCGAATGGGGCGAAGCTCCCCGCACCCGCGACCTTGGAGAGTGCTTCGAACACGTTCGAAGCCTCTGTTCCGGTTACCTTGAGCTATGGCGATGCAGCGCGCTTGGCCATACAGCGTCTCAGGAAGAAGCCCCTGCGTGCCGCCGGCGTCGAACTCGACTTCAAAAAGATCACGATACTCCCCTCACGCGACGATTTGGTGGTGCAGGCGCGTTTCTGTGCCGGCCGGAATTGGGACTTCACGCACCTGCTAGATTCCTGCGGGACGGTATATCTACGCGGCGTTCCCCGCTTCGATGGCCGCACCGGCAAGCTGGAGATCGACAATCTCCGCTATGACATCGGGAGCGAGAATTTGATGCTACGCCTGATGCGCGCGCTTGCCGGAGACGCTCTCAGCAGAGCGCTTCAACCGCATCTTGTGTTCGACGAATCCCGTGTAATCGCAAAGCTGAAGCGCGACATTTCTGCTGCGCTAGCAACTCCGCAGGGACGCGGAGTGGCGCTCACCGGGAAGATCGCCAGCTTCGGCGAGCCAAGACTCACCTGGACGAAGGACGGATTTCTCGCTCTCCTAACCGCGAAGGGCACAGTCAGCGCGGCACTGAACCTGAAGCCACCCAGCTGAGCTACGCGAGAACTACTTTCGCACGGTTCTCTCGCACGTCCTTGGTCGCGTTACGCGTGTCGACCACCAGCTTCGACCAAGCGACAAGAGCCTCGTAATCGAAGCAGTCATGGTCGGTAGCAATCAAGACCGCATCAAATTGGGATATAGTCTGCCGGTCGAAGGCAACGCTCCTCATTCCGCAGAGCTTTCCATGCTCCCGTGTGCGTGGAATTTCTGGGAAATAGGGGTCAAGGTAAGCGACATCGGCACCGAGGCTTTGCAGGATTTCGATTATGCGCAGCGCAGGGCTTTCGCGCAGGTCGTCCACGTTCTTCTTGTACGCAACACCGGCCACCAGAACCTTCGCGCCTTTCAGGGCACGCGCGAAACGCTCATTCAGGGCATCCTGCAGGGTGTTAACAACCGCGCGCGGCATGGCGCGGTTCACCTCGCCGGCCAACTCGATGAACTTCGTATCGAACTCGAAGGCGCGCGCTCGCCAAGAAAGATAGAACGGGTCGATGGGGATGCAGTGCCCGCCGAGCCCTGGACCGGGATAAAAGGGCATGTAACCAAACGGCTTGGTCTTCGCCGCCTCGATCACATCCCAGATGTTGATCCCCATCCGGGCATAGGCGAGCTTGAGTTCGTTCACGAGTGCGATGTTCACGGCGCGGAAAATGTTTTCGGTGATCTTCACCGCCTCCGCAGTTTGCGTGTCCTTCACCGTGTGAACGCGCTCGAAGGCAAGGCGGTAGAGCGTTGCCGCCAACGAGCCGGAACGCGCATCCCAGCCGCCGACGATTTTCGGAATCGTGTGAGTCTCTACCTTGCTCCCCGGATCTTCCCGCTCAGGCGAGAACGCCAGGTAGAAATCGCGGCCCGCCTTAAGCCTGCTGGTTTCCAGGATCGGCAGCACCACTTCCGACGTGGTGCCCGGATAGGTCGTCGATTCCAGCACAATGAGCTGATCTGGCCGAAGATACGCGGCGATCGTCTCGCAAGTGGAGATCACAGCCTGCAGATCTGGCTCACGAGTCGCGTTCAGGGGCGTGGGGACGCATATAAGAATGGCATCGGCTGCGGGCAATTCGCTGAAGTCAGCTGTGGCGCGGAACCGGCCTGAGGCCGTCATAGCGCGTACTCTGTCAGGAGAAAAGTGGTTGATGTAGCTGGCGCCAGCCGAGAGCCTCTCTACCTTAGAGGCGTCGATATCGAAGCCCAGAACCTTAACGCCGACCTGCCAGAAGGCGTGGGTTAACGGCAGCCCAACATAGCCCAAACCGATCACGCCGATGGTGAGAGTCTTGGACTGAAGCTTCGTCCCGAGATCGGACGCGGGAGCAACACGAATATTCATCTATCGACCTGTTAACCCGGCGTTGCCCCTTCACGAGGCAGCCTGACCCCAGCGCAGCAAGACGCGGACCATGCTGTGGCCGCCTTTGTGCATCCCGCAATGCATTGCGCCAGATCGCGCGTCAGGACGCGGAAAAGAGAGTGGTAAACGCTTGAGTTTGCAGGGCCGGCTCTTTCGTGAGGTGAGCGCGGCTCTTCCGGCCGCGCTCACGCGGCCGCTCGGGGCACCGGCAGCCGTATTTTTCCATGGCGTCGAACACGTTATTTCGAATCCGTTGCTTCAGGAGAACCATCACGCGCTCGACGCATTTTATGCCATCGCCCGGGCGCTGAAGCGGGATTTCGAGATCGCGCCGCTCAGTGAGTTGCCCGATGTGCTCAGGTCGCCGAAGAAGCATCGGCGTACCGTGTTCCTGATGTCGGATGATGGCTATGCCAACACACTAAGCACGGCCGCTGGCGTGCTGGAGAGCTTCGGATTGCCTTGGGCGCTGTTTATCAGCACACAGCACATCGATTCGGGCGAATTAAACCCCATGTTCATCGCCCGCTTATTCTCCCAATACGCCCCGGCGGGAGAGTACGCGTTTCCGGGCTTTCCCACTCCGGTGCGCTTTGGGGGCACTGAGCGAACCGAACGTCATTCGTTTCGAGAACGTCTTCGTTCTCTGCCCGCCGAACGCGCCCGTGCCGTCATTTCTGAGATGCGCCGGATACTGGAGAACAGTCGCGGCGCGGAGCTTATGGACCGGTATGCGTCCGAGCGATTTCTCGGCTGGGATGAGGTCCGCGCACTTGCGCAGCGCGGCGTGACGATTGGCGCGCACGCCGACTGGCATTGGCCCATGCATGGCGGGGAGGATCCCAAGTTCCTGAAATTGCAGACGGAACTGCCGAAGCGGCGAATTGAAGCGGAAGTCGGCACCTGCCGCTATTTCGCGTACCCCTTCGGGAACGAAAAAGATGTGTCTGGCCCCGCCTGGCGCGCAGTCCGCGACGCAGGCTACGATTATGCGTTTACCACCATGAGCGGCACCCTCTGCACCCAGCTCAATCCTTGGCTGCTGCCCCGATATGGGCTGGCATTGGAGGAGCCCAACCTGACAAGCCGGATTTCCTTGTTGCGCTTCGGAAATCGCCGCCTCTCACACTGGCAACGCAGACTTCATTAACGCTGTCGGAAGGAGGAACTCGCGCGTCCCGCTATGAGACGGCCCTTTGCCGATTTAGGATACCGCTCTTCCCATGGCTTAGAAACCGCAATCCGCCCACGTTTCCCTCCCGGCCTGATACAGCGCCTTAGAAGTTCGATGGCGCATCTTCTGCAACAGCCATTTCCGCGGAAATGCGCGGAAGCCAGCTGTGGGACTCGAGCAACCTTTTCTGGACGCATTCGACGCTATCCCGCTCGACTTCCCGCGGGACGAGACTCTTCCGCTGGCGCGCGGGGACCTGGTGCTCAAGCGCGCCTTCGATGTGACGCTCGCAGCCGGTCTGCTTTGTCTGCTTGCCCCGCTTCTGGTTGCCCTCGCTGTTCTGGTGCGGCTGGATTCGGTAGGGCCGGCACTGTTCCGGCAGACCCGCCTGGGGCGCGGCGGCAAGACCTTCGAAATCCTCAAATTCCGCACGATGACGGTCATGGAAAACGGCGCCCGCGTTGTCCAGGCCCGGAAGAACGACCCGCGCATCACGCGGATCGGCCGCCTCTTGCGTAGGACCAGCCTGGATGAGCTGCCGCAACTCATCAACGTATTGAAAGGCGAGATGTCGCTCGTCGGGCCGCGGCCGCACGCGGCAGCACACGACGCGTACTACTCGCAGCTGATAGAGAATTACTGCGCGCGCCAAGCAGTCCGGCCCGGTATCACCGGCTGGGCCCAGGTGAATGGGTATCGCGGCGAGACCCCAACTGTCGCGTCCATGTGTGAGCGGGTCAGGCATGATGTCTGGTACGTGCGCCATTTCAGTATCGGCCTCGACCTGAAAATCATCGCTCGCACCGTGGTGGAAGTGCTGCGGCCCAGGAATGCGCATTAATGCTTGCTCAGGCACAGGCCACCGCCCTGCGCGCAATCCCAGTGACGCGCGAGCGGCGTGGTTCACACCGAACATATCGCGAAGTACTGGTCGGAGGCATTCGAACCGCCTGCCTTTCGCGCGCGCAACTCACTGCGCTCATGGTGGGCGATTGCCTCGCGGCGCGGGGCGGCAGGAGGCGCCCAAAACTGGTCTTCGCTTCCAACGGTCATGCCATTGCCCTTGCCGCCAGCGATGCGCAATTTCGCCAGTATTTCGAAGCGGCTAGTCTAATCCACGCCGATGGTCAGCCTGTCGTGATCGCGTCGAAATTGCTGACACGGCATCCCATTCCCGAGCGCAGCGCCACCACCGATTTCATTCACGACGCTGCCACCGCGGCTGCCGCAAATGGCTTGAGCTTCTTTCTGCTGGGAGGAAGCGAAAGGGTGAACGGCCGCTGTGCCGCCGCATTGATGGAACCATACCGGGAACTACGAATCGCCGGCCGCCACGATGGATTCTTTCGTCGCGAGGATGAAGAGGCAATCTGCCAGGCGATCAACGCTTCCAGCGCCCATGTCCTCTGGGTAGGACTTGGCGTGCCGCTGGAATACGAATTCTGCGTTCGCAACCGGCACCGGTTGAACGTGGGCTGGATCGTCACGTGCGGGGGGTGCTTTAACTTTATCGTAGGTGACTACAGGCGCGCACCAGGCTGGATGCAAGCGTGCTCCCTCGAATGGTTGTACCGTCTGCTGCGAGAGCCGCGCCGGCTGTTCTGGCGGTACGCAGTGACAAACCCGCTGGCACTGTTCGCATTGCTGACGAGAACCGCATCGTCTCCGGTTGCCCACCGCCTCCCCGCGAGCGTCGCAAGATGACGGCACTTGCTCTCGTGTTAGTGACCCTTGCAGGCGTCCCAGATACCGAGCGGGAGAGTGCCGCGGCACGCCTCGTTTCCGCCGGTACACGCTACGCGCTTTCAGCCCTCGGACCGGTCACGGTTTCGGCAGCGCACTTTATCGCGGCCTTGATCTTCCTGCACACGCTGCCCCGTGCGGCTTTCGGTGAGTTCTCGTTCCTGATCATCGTATCCGCGTTCTGCCTCAGCTTCTGCGGTGCGCTCTTTGCGCCACCGATCGCGCGCGATGCCGGGCGTCCCGACGGAATGGCCGAGGCAGAGCGGCACACCTTGTTCAAGGCCAATGCAGCCTTCACCGCTGTGGCAGCGGTGGCGGTGAGCCTGCTGCTGTTTTTCGGAGGCGCCGATCCACTTCTTGCCAGCATCTTCGGATTATACGGCGGCACAATGAGTGCGCGGTGGTTCGCGCGGTGCTGGACCTATGCGGACGGGGGGGCCGCCCGCGTGCTCGCCTCGGACTTGGCCTACAGCGGCACTGTGACGGTCGGTCTGTTCGGGCTTCTGTTCCTGCATCGCGTCACCGTGTGGTCCGCGGCGGTGGCGTTGCTGATCGCTTCATCCGCGGGCCTGGCGGCATTTCACCGTGCATTTTGGCGGCAGCAGTTGCAGGGAATCATTGTCGGGCGGCTTAAGCCGTTCCTTTTGACTTGGCGCGAGCTTTCAAGTTGGGCCGTGCTCGGCGTGGCGATGAGCGAAGCCACTGTGAACGCGCATGCCTATCTCGTCACATTTATCTCCGGCCCCCACGCCTTTGCACTCTTGGCTATCGGAACGCTCCTGATGCGCCCCGTTTCGCTTGTTCTTGCGGCTCTTCCTGACATGGAACGCCCATTGATGAGCCGGATGATCCGCGAGGGAAAAACCGCAGGCGCCTTCCGGATCGTTAAGGAATTTCGAACCGCGGCGGGTGCAATTTGGCTCGGTGCTGTCCTGCTTGCCGGCGTACTCCTGCTATGGTTCCCCAGCCTTATCGTGAAACGCGAGTACCCGCTGGCCGAGGTGGCGGTCGTGGTTTCCATCTCGGCAGCAATCATGGCCCTGCGCGCAGTCCGCACCCCCGAAGCCGTGCTACTGCAAGCCGCCAGCGAATTCCGCAAGCTTGCCGGCGTGGGCATTTGGTCGGGGTTCATCTCGCTTGGCATGACGTTCATGCTGTTGATGATGTTTGGTCCGCTCGCTGCCTTGTGCGGCATCCTGACCGGCGACATCGTAGCGACCGAGCGCACCTTCGCCCTGTGGCGCATCTGGAAGGCGGAGCATGCCTGAAGTGATCGTCGCCATCCCAAGCTTCCGGCGCCCGCAGGGCCTTGAGCGCCTGCTGCGCGCCCTGGAGCAACTGCACACAGACGCGCCCGTTTCGGTCTTGGTGGCCGACAACGATGCGGACCGCCTGGAGGCGCGCAGGCTGTGCGAACGTTTGCAGAAGCAGTACCGATGGCCATTGACATGCATCGTGGCGCAGGAGCGCGGCATCGCACAGGCGCGCAACGCCCTCGTTGAACACATCCTAACGCACTCGCATGCCGAATTCGTCGCGATGCTTGACGACGATGAATGGCCAGAGACGGGATGGCTGGACGCCTTTCTGCATGTGCAGCGGGTCACAGGCGCCGATGCTTTGCACGGTGCTGTGGTGCACGCGTTCGAAAACAGGCCCGGACGATGGGCCGGCGATTGCCACGGCTTCGCACCCATGCGCCGCCGAAGTGGGCCCATTGCCGCGATCGAAGGTACAAGCAATGTGCTGATCAGCCGCGCATGCTTTGAAGCCCTGTCCAAACCTTGCTTCGATCCGGCCTTTGCGCTCACTGGCGGAGAAGATAGGGATTTTTTCGAGCGTCTCCGCCGGCAGGGACGACACTTTGCGTGGGCTGACGATGCTATTGTGCATGCATGGGTGCCTTCGTCCCGGGCGCGTCCTTGGTGGGCTCTCCAACGCGCCTACCGCACCGGAAATTCCGATATGCGCGTCTTTCTAAAACACCGGGACAGTGAAGTCGCGTTGGTGCGGGAATTGGCGAAGATCGCCGGCGCGACGCTGATATACCTCCCGGTGCTGTTGGCTTCGGCGTTGCTCGTGCGCCAGCGGATGGGCGCCCTGTGCAAACTTTGCCGTGCTGCCGGGAAAACCGCTGCATTGTTCGGTCATGCCTATAATGAATACGCGACCGTTCATGGCGCGTGAGGCAACCCTTGGCGCTGGCCCGACGCGGACTCAGGCCGGCAGCTTCTGCGAGTTCGGCTTTGTCGTCTTCCTTCTGCTGATCTTCGTGACGCTCAGGCCATTCGCCTTGCGAAACATGTCCATCTTGCCGCTGGGCGACAGCGGCAACGGTGAAGCCAATATCTGGAGGCAGGTTTGTTATCTCGGGACCTTTGCCTTGATCGCCTTGTCCTCTTGGCAAGCAACAGGCGCCCGCATGCTGCAGGCCGTGCCCGCTACTCTGGCTATTCTCCTGGGGTGGTGCTTTCTGAGCGCGGCGTGGGCCCCAGCACCGGACATCGCAATGCGCCGGGCTGTCCTTGAGATTGTGATTGCGCTATCGGCCGTGTTCGCTGTCACGACAATCGGGTCCGAGCGGGCGTTCACCTTACTGGGTTATGTTCTGACCGGTATTCTGCTCGTGAACTTTGCGTCGATTGCCTTGGTGCACCAGGCAGTGCATCTGGGCGATGAGACGGACCGGCAGCTGATCGGAGACTGGCGCGGTCTCTACTACCACAAGAATATCGCTGGCGCGGTAACCGCCATCACTGCGCTACTCTTCGCGTTCCGCGCACTGGAGACAAGGCAGCTGCTTCACTGGCTGGTGTTCGCAGCCGCCGTCGCGTTTACGATCATGACGCGGTCGAAGACTTCTCTGGCGTTGCTGCCGGTCGCACTATCGGCAGGACTGCTCTTTCGCTACACGCGCCGGAACAGCCTGGAGCGGTGGATCGTGGCAGCAACGGCAGCCTCGGCGCTCACGCTGGCGGCTATCGCGATCACCGTTGATTTTCACGCAATCGAGCGCTTCCTCACCGATCCAACCGAGCTGACAGGCCGCGTGGCAATCTGGCGAGGCGAACTTGCATTTATCCGCGATCACCCGCTGCTTGGCTCAGGATTCGGTTCATTCGCCGACACGGGCCAACTCTCCCCGCTTTACAATTACGTCGCAGACAAGTGGGTGCAGGGCGAGGCGCACGGGCACAATGCTTATTTGCAGCTGTGTGTCACCATCGGTGGCATCGGGTTCCTCCTCGCCATGGTTGCCTTCCTCCTGCGGCCGCTGGCGATCTTCGCCCGCATGGAAAGGCAAGAGGACGTTCAGTTCTACGCGCCGCTCTTCGCGGTGTTTGTTTTCGGGATATTGCACAACTTCGCTGAATCCGACTTCCTGGAAGGGGATGGCCCGGCATGGATTGCATTCCTCCTGGTGCTCGCGTCCATCCACGGCCGCCCTCAGCCGGCAAGCCAGCACATTGTGGCGCAGACTGTGCAGTGGACTGCGCCATGACCCCGTTCTTCTCCGTGATCATCCCGGTTTACAATCGCGCCAGTATCCTCGGCCGCGCACTTGGTTCAATTCTGGCGCAAAGCTGTGCTGATTTCGAAGTCATTGTGGTGGACGACGGGTCGACGGATGATCCCGCCTCTGTAATCGCGCAATTTGACGATCCGCGCATCCTTTATATCCGGCAGCGAAATCGCGGCGGAGGCGCGGCGCGGAATGCCGGCATCGACGCAGCGCGCGGACGGTACATCGCCCCGCTCGATAGCGATGACGAATTCCTGCCCGGCCACTTGGAGCGCATGAAGCAACTCCTGCATAACGGCAGCGGCATGGTAGGTTACGCGCGGGTGCTGGTTGACCGTGGCCGCGGCCGGGTGCTCCTCAAGCCGCCGCGCGCGATCCGCGCCGGCGAGCACATGGCCACTTACCTGCTGTGTACGCGTGGCTTCGTGCCGACGATCACAGTAACGGTTGAAACGGCTGTTGCGAGGCGTGTCCGATACTCCGAATATCTGCGGTTCGGCGAGGATACTGATTTTGCAATCCGGCTGTACCTGGAAGGCTGCGGGTTTGCGATGCTGCAAGAGGCGGGCGCTATCTGGCACGACTTACCAGATTCCACTCGCGCCTCTGCCAATCGCAAGGGTGCTCGCCTTGCAGGTTGGATCGAAGAGTTGCGGCCTCGCATCCCACCCCGCGCGTACTATGGGTGCCGGGGCTGGAGTATTGCAAAAGGGATCGTAACGCAGGACCGACTGCAAGCGCTGCGCCTCTATCTGTCGGCCGCACTGCGCGGCTGTTACAGTCCACGGCTAGCGGCCATCATCTTCTTGCAGATATTCCTGCCGGATGGATTGTACCGGCGGCTGGCCGACATTGCCGTGGGGTTTCTGCAGCGGGTGCGAGGCGTGGTGAAAGGAAAACGCGCTTTGGCGCCGGCGGCGGCTTAGCCATGCTGTCGCGGCGCGCTGCACTGGCTTCGCTCGCGTTGGGAGCGGCCACTCTGTCCCCGGGCGCCTTAGCTTCGGCAGAGATCGACGATTTAGATACCCGTCCCGGCCTGGCGGCTCTCGCCGCCCAACGCCGGATTCTATACGGCTGCGCCGCGTCGACCTTCGAGCTGCAGAATGATCGATTCGTTGCCGTTCTCACGCACGAGGCGAAGCTCATCGTACCAGAGTACGAAATGAAGCGTGCTGCTCTGGAGCCGCAACCGGGCCGCTATGCGTTTGCTCCCGGTGATGCCCTTGTTCGCTTTGCGCATGAGCGCGGGCTGGCAATCCGTGGCCACACCTTGGTGTGGCACAAGGCCAATCCCCCTTGGCTCGAGCAAGCGCTCTCGACGCCTCGTAAGGAGCAGATTCTCACCTCCTTCATCACCGATGTAGTGTCCCGTTATCGCGGGCAGATGCACTCCTGGGACGTCGTCAACGAAGCGCTTTCGCCTAGCGACGGGCGCGGAGATCATCTACGCCAGACGCTTTGGTTGAAAGCTCTGGGCTCCGGATACATCGACCTCGCTTTTCACGCAGCACGCGCCGCTGACCCGCACGCGCTTCTCGTTTACAACGATTGGGGTTGCGAGGGAGCCGGCCCCCAACATGACCGTTTCCGCGCTGCCACCCTCGATTTTCTCGAGCGAGCGAAGACGCGAGGTGTTCCGATCGGCGCCTATGGGATGCAGGGTCATCTGAGCGCCTTCGGCCCTCCGATCGACCAGCGAAAGCTTCGGGAGTTCCTCAGCCGCGTACAGAGTCTTGGCTTGCGCATTTTGATCACGGAGCACGATGTGGACGACGCGGGAGGCATCTCTGATTTGGCGGTGCGAGACCAGGCAGTGGCGGACGCCAGCCGCCGTTTCCTGGACGTCGTGCTCGAAAACAACGCCACCATCGGCGTGCTCACCTGGGGGTTGTCGGATCGCTTTCTAGACCCCCCTGGCTTCCAGGCCAAACTTATGGGTTACAGCCCTCGCATGCTGCCGCTCGACGACAACTTCAGGCGCAAGCCCATGTGGAGAGGAATGGCGGAGGCTTTCTCACTTCGCGGGCATTAATCCGCGGTTAACCACAATGAGGGGGACGGGCTGTCCCGGTACTATATTGGCAAAGGATTAAACCAACGGCCTGTATTTTGCGCAACCCAGCGGAAGGCGAAGTCGATGAGTATCGCGCAGGCCACCATATCGCCCGGCTTACCGGCGAACGGTGATGCGCGGCAGCTGAACGATGCGCGTTTCGGATGGTCCGATGTCGTCCGCATGGCCGACAGGCGGCGCAGGCTTATCTTAACAGTGGCCGGGCTGGTCATTGCGCTTACCGCCGCGGTTCTTCTGCTGTTGCCGACCCTCTATTCGGCGTCGGCAGTGGTCATGCTGGAGCAGCGCAAGAACAACGTCGCGGACGCCTCTTCTGTTCTGTCGTCCCTGCCCACCGATGCGGCGTCCGTTCAAAACCAGATTCAGATTCTGACATCACGGGATCTCGCGGCGCAGGTCGTTGACAAGCTAGAGCTTCAGAGCGATCCCGAGTTCAACGGCCGCGGCGGTTTTCTATCAACCTTCTCATCACCTCCAACTCCGGAAACGACGCATGAGCGCGTGATCAACGCCTTCCTCAGCCGTCTCTTGGTGGAAAACGAAGGGCTTTCGACGGCCATCACCATAAGCTTCAAAGCGCGAACGGCGGAGAAGGCAGCCAGAATAGCCAATGCTGTGGCTGAAACCTATGTGCACTCGCAGCTCGAAACGAAGTTTGCCGCGACCCGGGAAGCTACCGACTGGCTGGAAAACCGCGTTCGGGTTTTGGCGCGCCAGGTACAGAGTGCCGATGCGGCAGTGGAGCGCTATAAGGCGGAGCACAATCTCAGCGAGTCCACGGGCGGTGTGCCGCTGGTGGAACAGCAGATCAGCGGAGTCAGCGCTCAACTCGTGCAGGCAAAAGCGGATCTGGCGCAGAGACAAGCGACCTTCGCCCGCGTTGATTCCTTAAGCAAAGCCGGTCAGGCGGCCGATATTTCCCAGGCCGTAGCTTCGCCTCTGATTATACAATTGCGGTCCCAGGAAGCCGATCTGATCCGGTCAGAAGCGGACTTGCAGACGCGTTACGGTCCCAAGCACCCCAAGTACATTGCGGTCGAATCCCAAAAGCACGACCTGGAGCAGAAGATTTCGCAGGAGGTGACCAGGATTACGGGGTCGCTCTCCAACGACGTTTCGGTGGCACGATCCCAAGTCGCTTCCTTAGAAAACAGTCTTGCGCTGGCGGAACAGCAGGCTCACGCGCAGAACTTGCTTCGGGTTAAGCTGCAGTCACTGGAAGCGAATGCGGCCTCTACACGCTCCATCTACGAAGCTTTCCTTGCGCGATTGCGCGCTATTCAGGATCAGAGCGCGATCGAAGCCTCAGACGCTCGGGTAATCTCCCATGCCGCAGCCCCCAGCGCGCCGAGTTCTCCACGGCGCACCCTGATCTTCGCAGCCTCTCTTCCGGCTTCCCTGATGCTAGGGGTTCTCGCAGCTCTATTGGCGGAGCGCATTGCGCCAATCTCGCAGGTGCAATCGTCCGATCCGGCGCGCGGATTGCCGGTGGTCGCCGAGATCGCCGGAGTGACAAACACGCGCGCGGCCGATTTGGTACTCGATTATCCAACATCAGCTTACGCGCAATCGATCGGCGAGATAGCCCGGCAGATAACGCATTCAACGGCACCGGGACGAAGCTGTACGATTCTGGTGACCTCGCCACAAATGGGTGAGGGTGCCAGTACAATCGCAGTTAGTGTTGCACGGGCGGCCGCCATTTTGGGCCGCCGCGTCGTTCTTCTGGACGCGAATGTATGGTCGCCGTCGGTTCTACCCATCACGGGGATACGCAATCTCAAGTGCGGGCTTCTGGAACTCCTTTCAGGCCGCGCTGCATTGAGTCGTGCCGTGGCGCGAGATCCGCGCTCGTCGGCGCTGCTGCTCTCTGTATCGCGACCCCAAAGCCAGAGAAATCGAACGATTGCATCCGCGCAGTTCCGGCGTCTCATTGCTCATTTAAGCAAGACCTGCGATCTTTTGCTGATCCTTGCACCGCCGGTCGTGGCGCAACCCGGGGCGGCTGTACTGGCGCGACAAGCGGATGCGGTGATGCTGGTAGCTCGCGGCCCGGGAGCGACGCAGCCGGCCGTCGCTCAGGCGGCTGAAACCCTGGCGCGCGTGCCTGCACCGCCCATTGGGCTGATCCTCGCAAGCTAAAACAACTGCGGCTGCTTCGGGGGATAAATCACTTTCCCATTCTCTTGCGCCACCGCTCCGGAAGTGAGGCTTCCAGGTTTCGGCTCCGCTTCGCTCACGATATGGTAGACGGGGCGGCCACGCGTTACGAGATAATCGGTGACGATGCGGCGGTGGCAACGCCACCACACCGCTTCGGCACACATCATCGCTGTGCGCCTTAGATCCGCGATCTGCACCAGACGGGCGAAGCCTGCTTCGAACTCGTCGGTCAAAGCGTAATCGGCGTAGGCACGGAAAGCAGAATGCTCCCACAAACCGTTCGGCGACCGGGGAAGTTTGGAGCTGCGGCGCCCGCCGAGCTCAGCCAGATGTTCATAGGCGATCCCGTTGCTCTGGAGTGCCGGGGAGAAGGTCTCCGCATTGAAGTGGGGATTCGCACGTGACCGCGTGAATTGCCGGATATCCACAATGCCTTCGATATTGTTCGCGTGGAGCAGATCAACAAATCCTGCAAGGGTCCGGTTGGAATGACCTATGGAGTAGACTGGGCTCATACTGTTGGAGGCATTCGGAAGGCTGGCAGGAGTCCGCCGCTTTAAGGACGAAGGGCCGCTCCCGAGGAGAGCGGCCCTTCCATTGTCGGCTGCGGGCCCGAAGGCACCGCCAGAAATCTGGCCTAAGCCACCCGGACCTCGCCAGAGGCAACGATCCGGATCGCGGCGCCACTCAGCCGCAGGCCACAACAATGAGACACCGGACCACCTCCTTTCGAAAAACTGTTCGCAGACACATGTAGTCTTCGGCGCCCTCCGGTTCAATTCCTTCAGGCGCGCTCCGCGCCACTCGCTAGGGAATCGCGATCCAGACGCCGTTACGCCAGTAGCCGCGGCCCGGATGCTCGCGCCATACAAAGCGCTCCCGCGCACCCCAACGCCAATTATTGGGATGAACCACCACGCCGTACTCCGGCCGGGCGACAAACCCCCGTGGAGCGTGCCAGCACTCGCCGTGGCGGTTGCAGACGATCGCTGCCGAAGAGGTGGTGGCCGTGACGGCTACGGCACTCATCCCTAGGGCCGCCGCTGCTGCCCATTTCGCAAGTCTTTTCATGCCAAATTCTCCCATGATGATTCATGCGCCCTCTGCGCGGGGGAACGGACAAGGCGCAGACAGGTTCCGCGCGGAAGGAGATGCCGCAGACTATCATTTGGCCAGATCTCTACAAGACGCATCGAACTGTCTGAAAAAAAGTTCATTCCGGTTTGGAGCGGCTTCATTGCAAACCGGCTCTCTCGTCGACTTTCGCCACAGTCGGGTCACAATCGTCCCGGGTCAGAAGGGCGATGACGATGTATCGCAGAATGGCGATGGTAACGGCGGTGGCCGCGATCTGGGCAGCAACAGAGGCAGCATCGGCACAGGAACTGGCATCGTATCAGCCGGACAGCTGCCAACATTTCGCGCCCGGAAGAGGTTCAGCGGAGAGTCGCGAGGCGCTCTATGCGAGGGCTGCTTGCGTTGCCGCGCGGGCTGGCGTGGCCTCCCCGGCGAACGGACCTCTATCCCGTGAAGAGCTTCTCAGCATCCTCATGCTGATGACGCTCCAGCAGGGCTCAGGTACCCACTCCTCGTAAGGGAGAGGCTAAGCCCATGGGCTTGAAAGAGTGTGCCCTTCTCGTCGGCCTCTCGTTGAGCCTCGACCAACCTGCAGCGGCCGAAAGTGCTGCTTCTTCAAAGGTGTTGGCAACCCGAGACTCTGCCGTGGTGAAAGCCATTCCGGCCCTCGCCAAGCCAGAACACATCGGGGTTCCTCAATCGGGATGGCTGGACGGCCTGGCAGGGCGGCGGATGGTTGCCGTGGACGGCTCCACCTTGGTCTTGACTGCCACTGAGGATGGCGTCCTCCGCGAAACAGCAGTACCCGGCGCCGCTCCCTTGCGCGCTCATCTCAGCTTCCTGAACAATCGGCAGGGAACAGTCTCAGATGGAACCGATGAACATGTCGTCGGCGTATTCCGACTTACTCGCGCTGGATTGGTCATCGATTACGCGGATGATACGGCCGAAAGCTGGACGGGAATCGCGGATGGCGGGGTCGCCGTCAATCAAACCTCCGGCGATAGTGCCCTCTGCACCGCGTGGTATCCGGAAGGTCACAATTTCAGCATGGCTGACCGCCAACGGGCGCTGGCTGCTTACGCCTCACGCTTGGGGGTTTCCTATACGCCTCCGGCGGGAAGTTCCGGATGCCCGGGGCGGCCAACAGTGGCAGATCAGCCAGGCCCCACCAAGCTAGGTAGCGGGGATCGTAAGCCCACCGCGGCACCACTTCTGCCTATCCCAAGCACAGTTTTAAAACAGGCTGCCTTGGACGGAACTCAGCTCCGGCCGGCAGAGCCGATCCTGGTGCGCACAGCGGCGGTCCGCCCCATCGATGACCCAGCTTTGGCCGCCGAGGGCATTGCAGAGGCGCCAGCAGTGTGGCGGGCGAACGTAAAAGAGGATGTGCAGAGCCCTTCCGGGTGCTTGAGTGTCGAAGCCGATGGCGCCAGCTGGGGCTTCCGCAATCGATGCAATTATCCCGTCGCGTTCGCATACTGTGTGAACGATATGACGGGAACGGAGAACTCCTGCAATGCAGGCGCAGTTTCCGGGAGTGTCCCGCCCAACAGCTTCGGTGCCTTGTTCGCATCAAAGAGCATAAAGGATTCGGAGCACGACTTCCGCTGGATCGGCTGCAAGGGTGAAGACGGCCGGGTGACAGCCCGGCTCGTCCGCAGCGATCCTCCCGCGGGACAATGCCTGAGGGTCAGGAGCTAACAACCAAAGACTGTCGAAGGGGTGTAACGATGTTGGGAAGCGTAAAGATCGTCATCGCAGCTGCTGCCGTGTTCGCTGCAGCTCAGACTGGGGCGGCCGCAGACAACTGCGTCCGTCATCGAGACATGATGGCCCTGAAGGTGGCCGCCCTCCAGCAGCAACTCATGGTCGCTGCGCTCACTTGCCATGCCGTTCCACGGTACAACCAATTCGTGGTGGGCTATCGCAAGCAGCTTTTCAACTCCGACAACGCCCTGAAGGCATTCTTCATTCGAAGGGGCAGCGTCGCCGGCTATCACGCGTATAAGACCAAGCTTGCCAACAATGCCTCCCTGACCAGCATCGCCGATATGGACTCTTATTGCCGCGCGGCATTCGCAGCTTACGATTCCGCCGCGAACGCGCCGTCGCTCGCCGCGTTCGTTGAGCTTCAGCCCATTATTGTGGAGGGAGATTTCACCTCCTGTTCCGAGACGAGGCTTGCGGCCCGCGAGGATCGCCGAGAACGCCGCCACGCGCTCGCTGAAGCGGAGGCTACGCGCTGATCCTCGGGCACAGCTTGGCTGCAGGCGAAGGGACCCGCGGGCGCTCTGCTGCCCAGTGCCTGCACGGTTGAAAACGGGGTTGGCGTCCGGCTAAGTCGTGCGGACGCTCCCGTGCAAGGTCCGCTTGTCTGCCGCTGTTCACACCGATGTGCTTGCCAGCCGGAACGCGCCCGATTCCCAGATCGATTGGCGGCGCGTTGCGTATCTGCTGCACGTCTCTCGCGCGCTCGATGCGCTGGAAGAAAGCAGGCTCGT